>JAIOHU010000267.1 GCA_019912845.1 bacterium | reverse complement strand
CCTGAGCGTGATCAGGATGACGATCTTTCGCAGCGGGACAGATGACCATTTTCGGTGAATGTTTCCTTATCACCTCAACGACTTTATGACGTTGATCGTAGTCTCTGCAGTTTATCCCACCGTCTGGAATGTCGAGGTTTTCGCGAAAAGCTGCACCAATAATTCGAGCAGCTTCTGCAGCCTCCTCTGCACGCTCTTCACTACTCCCGCGAGTACCCAGCTCTCCTCTTGTCATATCCACACAGCCAATCGAATATTCATGTTTCGCCAGTTTTGCCACCGTACCTCCACAGAGCAATTCCACATCATCAGGATGAGGTCCAAATGCCAGAATATCAACACTCATTTCAGCATCTCCTCCAGATCAATAAAGTAGTGTTTCTGCTCTGCAGTCTCAGCAAAATCAACAAGTTTATCCAACAGGCTAAAACCATATCTCGCTAGATAGTAATGAGGGCTGAGAACGCGTTCCTGTAGTTTCTCCGCTGGATGAAGATGAGTACGCAACCTGTCAAGACTCTTAATTAAATCGCTGTGTTGTTGTTTCAGACGCTTATTAAACCTGTTTTCAAGTTTCTCAAGGTGATATCTGATTTTATTAAACGCTGTATCCATCTCTTTTTCAAGCCCAGCGTAAGGTCCTTCTGCAATATCCTTCAATTTGGTATAACACGTACCACTCAAGCTTTTCGCCTCCTGAAATACCTCTGTGAATTGATCATCGCCGTGATTTTTTACCAGGCGGTTGACAATCTCAGTTGAATCATCCAGAAATTCTCGGGCAGTTACTTCGAGTTTATTCAATCTCTTTTTTACTTTACCCTCAACTAGAGTCAGATTCATCCTATGTACAACGGCAGGTTTGTATAATCCCAAAGGTTCAAAGGCATCAGAAAGTTGAGTCCAGTAAGCCATCTCGTGCGGACCAGCTACATAAGCACCAACTGGCAACAGGTAACTTTGCAACAACGGACGAAGCGTCACACCAGCAGAAAAGTTCTCTGGTTCTTCTTCAACTCTTACTTTCAATTCATCTCGGGAGAGTATCATATCACTCTGAGCCCTTTGTGCTCTACCCTCGAGGACGACCTTTCGTCTGACGCCATCTTCATGGTAAAACAGGGCAGGACGACCTCGCTCAATTGGAGCTTGAACGGCATAGCCACTATCCTGAAGCTGCAGGCTACGTGTACGCAAGCGTTCCAAACGATCATCCACTTCTTCAACTGCTTTTGACCAGAATGGTATGTATGATTTCTTTAAACTCAGCTCTTCGGGATCAAACATAATCATCCCGAATTTCCCGAGAAGATCGTTCCCGAGTATACGGAACGCATGCGCAAAGGTATGTTCGGGTCTGTAGGCATTTTTCAACCTTTCCATAAGGTCAGGTTTGAAATCGCTGTCAGGTAACTCTTTCTCAAGCCGCCTGAGGAATTCAATCGCACGCTCACCAAGCAGCATTGAACCCACAGGTGCACGATTTTCGTGCCCATCATAGGAGAAATGTACTAATTCATTCTCAAGGTTTATCCAGCTTAATTGTGCAGTTTCAAAGAGATTATGATCACTTGTTGCCATCCAAAACATTGGGACAGTGCGAACACCACTTTTGTTTTCAATTTTGTGAGAAAGTGCAATGGTTGAAAGTGCCTTATACAAAGTGAGCAATGGTCCGCCGCCCAGCCCAACCTGCTGACCTGTAACAATTGTCAGCGTTTCAGGGTGTTTTAGTGCCTCTATATTGGCTGCCACTTTTTCAGAGAGTTCCAAACCTGAAAGTTGTTTCTTCAAACTCTCAGTTAGAGCTGATCGTGGGTGATTAAATTCTGCTTCCTCTTTTGATCTTTTCTGCCAGAACTCTGTTGTTATCTCCAGTGGAAAACCAAAATCAAATTGTGTCCGCTTCTCAATACAATCTGCAACCAGTGCGGGAAAACGCGGGATTTCATGAAGTTCTTTTGAGTCAAGTATCATTTTTCCGCCAACAGTATCATTCGAGGTGAATTGGTTTCATCGTACCTGTAACCACCATAATTTCCCACCACACCAACCTCACTGAAGCCTGCTTTTTTTAGTAACATTTCGATTTCATCGAATTCAAAAAGACGGACTGATTCCGTCACTTTTCGCATATTACCATCTTTTTCAATAATTTTAATCTCCTTCTCTACACGACGATTTTCTTCATCAATCCACCGTCTATAGTAGACTTTTTTCCCATTCACCACCTTGTCCTCTTCGGGTACCAATCCTTGACGTACGACGTACTCATTCATGAGGTCGAGGATAAGAGTACCCCCTGATTTCAGGATACGTTCAAATTCAATTAAAACTTCTTTATTCATTGTGTCATTTGGGAAGTAGCCAAAACTGGTAAACATACATAATAAAAGTTCAAAGGTCTTTGATTTCAAAGGCAATGCACGAATATCCGCTTGGATAAAATAAGGTATATTTTCCTTCCCACCGGTTTTTATATCCGATTCACCTTCTTTAAAGGTGTCAGGATTTGTGTGAACTGCCTGATTCAACAACGCTCTGGATAGATCTAGCCCGACAACATCACAGCCATGCTCACGTGCAGCAACCCAGCTATACCTTCCAGCACCACATGCCAAATCTGCGACCCGCTTACCAGGATTTACATATTTCATTTCTGATAAATATCCAAGAAAATCTCTACTCTCCTCAAGATCACGATGAGCGTAGAGTTCCAGATATTCATCATCAAACCAATCTCGGAACCACTCTTTTGAATTATTCAATGGAAATCCCTGCAATTTTAGCTTCCAGTCTCGAATATAGATAGAGGTGATAAACTGAGCAAGCGGAGGATATTGAAACATTCTGCAATTGATAATTTCACCCCCGCAACTTCATATTGGATGTTGCATCTAATGCATATCAAACTTTGTGAAAAATGTATTCAGGTAAATCGAGTATGCAAACTCCAATCATTTCATATGAGCACTTAGGGGAATCAATGACTAAGCTAATCGCCGTAGTGTTTTCTCTGCTGTTACTGCAGGTAGTCGTATTCGCGCAGGAACCACTTCCCAATGGAACAACTGAATTATTTTCCGGTTCTGGGAACTGTCAGATGTGTCACGTGTCGGATGGAAATGTGATGATCGAAAATGAACGTGATGTTTCTCCTCTCACCCTCTGGCGTTCTACAATGATGGCAAATTCGGTTAAAGACCCTCTCTGGCAGGCGAAGGTAAGCAGCGAATCAGCCCAATTCCCCGAACTCCAATCAGTCATTGAATCAAAATGTACCAGATGCCACGCACCTATCGGGTATACTGAAGCAATTCGTGATGGTGAAGAATATTATCACCTCGCTGATGCGCAGGAGGATGACCTCGTGCTTGATGGTGTCAGTTGTACAGTCTGTCACCAGATCATGGGGGACAATCTGGGAGAGATGGAGAGTTTCAGCGGAAATTATATAATTAACGACTTTCATCAGATTTATGGACCCTATCCAGATCCCTTCGCTGGACCTATGGTCAATATGGTTGGCTACACGCCTGTAGAAGCTGATCTGATGCACGAAGCCGCTCTATGCGGAACCTGCCATACATTGTTTACTCCTTATCTGGATGACGACAACCAGATCGCTGGTGAATTTCCAGAACAAACCCCATACCTGGAGTGGCTGAATAGCGATTACCCTGAGGGAAATGTAACCTGCCAGGAGTGTCACATGCCCCGTACGAATAATGGCATGATCATATCTACCAGACCACCCTGGTTGAACACTGTACGTGATCCATTCTGGAAGCACACCTTTGTGGGAGGCAATTCCTGGATGCTCGGTATATTTGCAGATAATGTCGAATTGTTGAATTTAACTTCCTCATCTGAAGATTTTCAAAATACTAAAGAAAGAACTCTCAATCAGCTCACAAACCGAACAGTCGATCTTGATGCAAATTATACGATCCTTGAGGAATATGTTGAACTTGAGATTAGTTTGACAAATCTCACAGGGCACAAATTACCATCTGGTATTCCTATACGGAGAATGTGGCTTCATGTGACCGCTTATGATCTGAATGATCAGATTATCTTTGAGTCCGGCGAGTGGGATAATTCCGGGCAATTACCTGATCTGGACGATGGTTATGAACCTCATCACAATATGATAACATCCGAGGATCAGGTTCAGGTTTATGAAGGCATTATGGGCGATGTAAATCAAGAACCCACATGGACTCTATTACGTGCCGCAGAGTATCTGAAAGATAATCGTCTACCACCTGCAGGATTTACAAGCGAACATGAGCAGTACGCAAATACAGCAATTGCTGGACTTGCACTGGATGATGGGAATTTCAATCGAGAGGGAGGTATCGAAGGAAGTGGTGCGGACATAATAACCTACCAGCTACCGCGTGCTTACAGGATCGATGTGGAAGTCTGTTTCCAGAGCGTGAATCCTGCTTTTATCGATCACCTTGCAGGGTTTGAGACTCCTGAAGTAGTGCAATTTATGGGTATTTACGAGAATGCCACAGTTGAGCCAGTAATTCTCGCCTCAGTTTCATTGGAACCGGGAGTTAATGTTGTACAAAATACCCATAACCAACCTGCAGAATATATCATTGTTGAGGCATACCCAAATCCATTTAATTCAACGATCTCTTTTGAGATCAATTCGAATCATGCTGAAAACCTTAACCTGAGCATATTCAACCAGCTTGGGCAGCGTGTTAAAACCATACCACTCCCCAATTCTAATTCAAATAAGACAGTCGTGAATTGGAATGGGCTTTCTAGTTCAGGTGAATTATGTGGAGCCGGGACCTATTTTGCTGTAGTTAATCCCGGAAAGGAAGAAGTTCGAAAATCATTTGTACTGCTGAAATAAAGAGCTCCTGAAAATACTATAAAATCAATTATTTAAGGAATATTATACGTTGAGTTTTTTCTGTATTCTCAGAACTTACATGCAGAAAATATGTTGCTCCAGAAAGGAGAGATTGTTCAGTCGGATTGATCACAATCTGGTGTGTACCTGTATCAAACTGTTTTCTTGAAATGTAGACAGCCTGACCAAGTACATTAAAGATGTTAATTTCAACTAGCCCGGTCTCCGGTAAAGTAATCGGGAGAGTGATGGAGGAATTAAAAGGATTAGGATACGCCGAAGATATCTGCAATTTGACTGGTGAATACGATGTTCCTTTTGAGTTTTCTACAATATGATCATTTACAAGTATGCGCATAGTTCCCAGATCGAGTAAATCGATATCACTATCCATATTAAAGTCTACGGAGCTGACAAACCTCATATCCGGTAGGGGATTGATTTCCCAGATTGAATCAAAAATGAAATCAGGGTTACCTTCACCAGTCGGATTTTGATTGATAAACAAGCTATCCCCTCTTAACATGTCCGTTCTGCCATCACCATTCAGATCGAAGAAATAGGGACGAATTCCATCAGGAGTTTCGATAGCAACAATCTCAACCCAACTAGAATCCAAATACTCCGCAATGATCCATTCTCTTCCTGGAAATGGATGATCCTCATCCCCGTAAGCATCAAACACAATTTCTGGAAAACCATCACCGTTAAGTTCTACAATCTGGTTTTGGTACAGATGAGTTTCAATTTGACTATATTCAGGGTACACAACAAACTGACCTGTATCTCTATTTCGTGAGATAAACTGAGTACTTCGATGTTGATAATCATACTCGGGCTCAACGATAAACAGCGAGAGACCAATGGAACCATTATCGTTGCAGTCTGGAGTTAGTTGGACTTGATCAATTTTAAATACAAGATAATCCAGGCTGAATAGAGGTGGGGATACCTTCCACGTATACGGTTTTTGGTCATCAACAGCAAGGATATACAATCTGGAAAGGAAATCTTCATACATATATTGTCTACGATCATGATTATACCAGATGTGGTTGGAGGATTCCACACAGAGAAGTGAGTCAACCAATTCTCCATCGGACTGATAGATTGACTTGATATTAGCAGGTAAACTCCAGAGCCTGGTCTTATTCAATTTTTCGCCATCGAATTCCCATTCTGTCATTCCCAGATGACAGGAAGCAAAAATCTCCTCATTACCATCATCATCGATGTCAGCAGCCATCACTCTCTGAATAGTTTCAACTCCACCGATTTGCTGCCATTCTCCAGTAAATTGATACCCCTCTTCAAAAGGATTTACCACCTGCCAACAGATGGAATGCCAAAGTCCATTTTCCTGCTCACCCCCACTGAAAAATTGTATATCGGTAATTCCATCACCACTCAAATCCAGTGTGGTAATTCGCAGGCCGCCGGTAAAATCTTCATCCAGCTCTTCTGGAGGACTTAAATCAGTAAAAACCCAGTCATCACCATCTCGCAGGATTGCATAAACTCCATCAGCATCTTCCGGTTCTGCAAATCCTCTGATTAGTAACCAATCAGTAGCTCCATCATTGTTTAAATCCGAGTATATGATCGTACGATGACCCCAACCGAAATAGATATCATTTGGATCAAAACTGTAAACAGATTCTGGAACAAATTCCCAAGTAAAATCATTGTCTTCCAAAGTTCCAATTCGTGCGTTGAGGGTGACTAGTTGGTCAGGAATAACATCAAACATTTGCCCAAGAATCACCTGTCCACTCGCATTTGTCGACAAGTGATACTTATCACTGAGTTCAAGATCACCTGTGATCCTTCCTGAATGAACCCATCGAACATTTTCTGAGGGATCTGCGTCATAAATCATCTCAAAATTGTAACGTTTGCGAATGAATCGAGGCATCTCCTCACCGGGGATATGGAACATCAGCTCGGCATCAAGAAGTAGAGAATCACCTTCGATACGCGGAATATTGACTGATTCCCAGAACCAATTGTTCTCAGCCTCAACAGTAAAAGAGATCATTGTGAAAACAAAGATGGATGCCAACCTGATGTGAAGTGATGTTCTGCTGCTCATGGTATTCCCCCGTTTACCCTCTATTTCAACAGTGTGACACGTTGGCTGGTTGTACCCGTTTCACTCTTGACATTCAAGATGTAGTTCCCACAAACCAAATTCTCGGAGAACACTTCGGAATCTACTGTCAGACGTGTTACCCCCTGGTTCAGATTTTGGTGCTCGGAATAAACTGTTTGTCCGAGAAGATTGGTCAATTCCAATTTTACTACTTGAGAATTGGAGAGCTTTACTTGAATGTTGAAAAGTGAATTAAATGGATTTGGATATGCACTCCCAACTTCAATACTGGTGGGTATTGAAATGGATGATTCCGGAACCTTCACAGACTCAATTGCTTCACTACAATCGAGAATCATGAGATGCGAGTCATAAGTTACTGCCAGGCAGTTCTCAAAGGCATTCAGGTAGAAGAAATGATCTGGTGAGTTGTAATAGCCAATGAGTTCTGGCGATGATGGAGTTTCAATGTTATAGAGAGATATCCCCTCGGAATTATCAGAGATGAAGAGCACATCATCTTGAACATCAAATTGGAGGTCCCAGGCTAGATCATCCAGATGACCTGTTTCACGTGGCTCTTGCAGGTTTGAGATGTCATAGAATACGAGATTTGAATCAGTAAGCACAAACAGTCTATTTTGATCAATTAGATAATTTTCCACTGGTCCGTCAATTTGAATCCTTCCAAGTTCTTCCAGATTATCCCGTTCGGAAAAATCATAAAACTTGATAAATCTTTCATTACCTTGAAAACAACAGTACAGAAAGAGAATATCCTCATGAATCTCCATCTCTGCAACATATTCCCAATCGACAAACTCATACTGAAGTACTGGATTCAAACGGTTTGAGATGTCATACACAAGAAGCTCCTGGTCGCGATTAATAAGGAAAACTTTTTCCCCAGCAATTTCAGGAGTATTCTGCACCCAATTTATATAAAAAGAGGAGTACAGCTCTGGCTCAGCAAAATCGCTGATATCATGAATTTGAACATTTTGTCCAAGTGGGGAATAACTGACAGTAATTGACTTTTGGTTCTCCAAGTCAAAATTCAAATTGTTATTTGGAAAATTGGTAAGCAATCTCCCTGTATTAGGGTAGGATGTGTGAACTTCTTCAGGTTCGCCTGGATTTTGCAGATCAACCACACACATCCCACGTGATCCCTGATTCAGGTAAGCAAATTCATCAACAACTTCTATTGAATTGATCCCCCCAAAGCTTTGATACCACCCAATACTTTCAAGAACTCCCTCAATGCGTGTACCATAAAGTCTGAGTCCCTCCACATTATCTGCCTGAAGTAATAGTCCATCAAATGCCAGCAGTGACACTTCATCGTCATAACCAGGATGAACTGATTCCAGATGCAGTAATGTTGGCTCAATTGGGTTTGAGATTGAATAGACGCCAATAACATTAGCCCAAACATTCCAGTTTTCAACGTAGAGATAAAGATAGTCCCCATCAGCAGCGACACTGATGACATTCCCCGAATCAATCAAATCAGGTATTTCAACTTCAACTGGATTCAAAGGATCGGATAAATCATAGATTACCACGCCGTGGTTGCGTATTACATAAAGAAAGTGATCAATTACTGTATTTTTTGCAGGAAAACTCCATCTTAAGGAATGTTCATGTATAACAGGGTTTTCAGGATCATTCATATCAACAATTGCACCCGGGATATACTCACTAAACAGATATACAAACTGACCAAAACTAGCGCTTTCCAGAAACCAGAAATTCTCAATACGAGTATGATTTACCTCAACAGGCTCGGAGGGAGTACTGATATCGATAACGTAAATACCATCATCATATATGGGAAGCAGAACATGATTCCCGATCACTTCAAGTTTTGTGGCGCGCTCCCCAATAGCGTCCCAACTCCCAACAACTCTCAGGTTGTATGGATTGGCTATGCTGATGATCGTCAGGTTCGGATCCCCTCCCAGAAACGCCAAAGAATCTCGTACAACAATGTCGTAAAACCTGCTAGACTCTGAAATACTACTGATTTCAACTGGATAACTACGGTCGGAAATGTCCACCACATGCAGGCCATTATTGGTTGCTACATAAACAATATTCCCTCGTCGTGCCAGATCATAAGGCGTTCCCCACGCCAGGTTCTCATAGAGAGTTGAGAGCTGAGTGATGTTCAAACTGTCATCGGAGAACAGAGTGTTTGTAGTTCCAAGTAAAAGCAGAAGAACTATAGTGGTGCGAGTTAAATTACACATATTTCCCCCAGTTTGACTGGACGCGGCGACACACAGATATCCTCAGAGTACAGATGGGTGAGTATAGACAGATCCTGAACATCAGATATGTCAGTTGAAGCGGAAGGAAGAATCAAATCGTCATTATAAAATATCAAAACGTTTGTCATTTAACAAGAAGAGATACGGTGCTATCATGGCTCTACGCGATTCCGAGTGTGTAGAGATCAATTTGGGAGCGAAAACTTAGTCATTGCGAGAAAGCGTAGCGACAAAGCAATCTTATGCTGACTAAGGGCTAGATTGCTTCACTACGTTCGCAATGACTGATATTCTGATCATTTTCTCACTTGTATGCTTCAGCAAGCAACCGCTTATTATTTCTCCCTGTCAGCGATAATACGGATCAGGTCAATCGGTTTTTTATCATATCTGGATGCCAGAATGCTAATCGACTCGGAGGGATTAGAAATCTGTATCCCCTTATCAGCCAGCCTTTGTCTAGCAATGGAATCAGGGACATTCAGATTCAGCAATGCTTGTTGATATGTCCACATGCCATATCCTCCCCCCTCTTTTATTTCCAGAAGTTCTTCGGCATCAGATAGATATGATTGGGAGTCCAGCATTCTATAAAGATCATTCGGGGAGAGATTGTGTTCAGCAGCCAGTTCACCAATAGAGATTTTCTCACTGGAGGGAGATAATCCGAAATCATGTAACTTATCGAGTATATAGGTCAGGTTGGTATCAAGCACTGAAGCCGCAAACTCTTCCAGGCTCATGTCCTCTGCATGAGGTACAGGGGGTTCATTCTGTTTTATTTCAAATCGTGTATCTATGACTCCTGACAAACTCACAACACTATAAATTGGTTGAATCTTGTAAATACTTCCCACAATCAAAAGGAGCGTCAGAACAATGCTAAGGGCAAACTCGTTCTTATACCTGATTCCCCTACTCGATCTTGTGATCAGATAACTCCAGAAAACTTTCCAGTTAAACCAGAACAAATGAAGGATACCGGCAATAAGCATTACTGTTACAACGACTGTATGCAGATCAGCCCATTGTTCTTTGTCCAGGTTGAGGAATGTCCAATGTATCCAATTTGCGATTCTTCCTTTTGGAGATAAATACAGTGCCAATCCTGAAACCAGAGCTGCGAAGAATGTGAAAGTAAGCACAAAACTGGTCAGAACTTTAAGTTTAAATTTATTTCCGCTCATTAGACAAGCCCTTATGAATTTTGATATCGCTTCAATCTATGGCATAAACCATGGCAACAATAATGATGTTGATTTCAATCAAGCCCTTTTTCATACTGGTATTTTAGATGCCGTAAACCCACAAGTGATGCTATCAAAGTTGTAAGTAATGGTGGAGCATTTTTGTAAGTAATGACTGACACGCTATTGACCTATGAAGCCCTCTCCGCTATTTTTCAAGGTTTAGCCATACATGTAAAATTGCTTATAAAATAAGCATTTTAACGCAAGTACAGCGAGATAGTGGACTGAACTGGATGGATAAAGAGTTTCAGAAATACGAGAGTTTCACGGAACAGTTTTCCGGGTTCACCATCAGCTACTCCCTTTCCAAAGATGACCAGATAGTTCTTGACGCACCCTCCAATTCATTCAGGAAAAACAGCGGTATTGAGCTACAAAAAGGTGGCACAGAAATCCTCGATACATATTTGCCCGCGCAGGACAAAGATAGCTTGGTTCTAAAAACGAAGTCTCTTACTAATACGCATCCCGTCACAATCTTTTTTTCACTTTCTCAAAATGGTATCAACCCACGTCCCTTCATTGGTTTTATCAGAAAGAGCAACCGTGAGGGTAGTGAAGCAAATTTCCAGCTCACTGCATTTCCGAATAGCGACCAATCGTATATAAATAAAAATAAATCAGATAATCATGATGATCTGGGAAAATATTACTCAAGCGAAATGATTTCTGAAATAACTCTTGAAGGGCTCTTTACTTACGTTTCGCCTGTGTGTAGAAAACTGCTGGGGTATGATCCTGAAGAGCTTATCGGAAAGTCCGCATATGAGTTCGTTCATCCAGATGACCTCTCCAGAGTTCACGAATCTCATAAAACATTTTTTGAAGATTCAACCAGCTCCACCATCGAGTATAGATATAGAAAAAAGGATGGGAAATATATCTGGCTCGAATCCTCTGGACATGTAAAAACAAAAGAGGGCAGCACTCATCCTGCATCTATTGTCGCTTCCTCTCGTGATATTTCAGATCGAAAAAATATGCTTCATGAGCAGTCATTTCTGGAGCAGAAAATAGTCGAAGCTCAGAAATTGGAAAGCATCGGTGTGCTGGCTGCCGGGTTGGCGCATGATTTTAATAACTGGCTGATGACTATCGTTGGGAATGTAGATTTGAGCCTTGCAAAACTGGGCGATGATCATCCAGTTGCAACTAATTTACTGCGAATTAGAGAAACTACTAAGAAACTCGCAAATCTTACCTCGCAGTTGATGATATTTTCCGGTAAAGCCGAAATACACCCACATACTCTCGATATCCACTCAGTTATTGACGACATGAAAGAGCTAATCAAACTGACAATTTCTGAGAATATCACCATCGAGTATAATATTAAGAAAGAGCTGCCAAAAATTCAGGCTGATCAAACCCACCTGCAGATGATCATCATGAGTCTGCTTTCCAATGCCAATGAGGCGATGAGCGGTATGGATGGCACAATAAAAGTTGAAGCTGGAATCAGGTCGCTTGGGGAAGAAGATTTGACCAGTCTGCACATCACTTCCAACTGTAAACCTGGTGACTATCTCTATATTTCAATCAATGATCGGGGCGTTGGTATTTCCGATGAAATTCTTCCAAAAATATTCCAACCATTTTTTACCTCTAATTTTCTTGGTCGAGGTCTGGGGCTCTCCGCAGTTCATGGGATCGTAAAACAATATAAAGGCGCGATTCAGGTAGAAACCGAAGTTGGTAAGGGCAGCACATTCAGTGTATATCTTCCCTTGATTACTCAAATCCTGGAAACAACACCCGATTCGCTGAATCAATACGAACCTCTCACCCCTACTTCATCCACTTCTCAAACGAGCGAGACGGAATCGCCCCTGATATTAATCGTTGATGACGAACGGGATTTACGAGAGATCGTAAGCGATATCCTGACCATGAACAGCTACCGAACAATCTTGGCTGCTGATGGCGAGGAGGGGGTTAACCAATTTAAAAAGTACAAAGATGAGATTGCCATTATTCTTCTCGACTACAAAATGCCCAAAATGAATGGAGATGAAGTTTTGACTCGCATACGTGAAATTGATAAGAATGTACCAGTAATACTTGTGAGTGGCTTTACTGAAGAAGTCGCGAAGAAAAATTTTGAAGTCCTTAATCTCAATGGGTATATTCAGAAGCCTTATCTGATGAGTGTTCTTCTGGATGCCATTAGCGACATATTAAACCCCTAAATTGAACCAGACACCGCACTTCTGGTCTACCAAATAATCTTCGATTGCTCAGGTTAAAGCGTAAGTGTAATCGATTTCTACTCCACATTCAACTTTCCAAGTAATGCCTTCCCTCCCTGTTCGCATGGTTGAATTTTTAGCTGAACAAATAACAAATATTTCTAATGAGAGACAGAGAGCTTCGTCTAAAATTCATTGACCTAAACCTTTTAACCTATTGATACAGGGAGTAATCCTTCGTATACTAATTTATCCCCGTTAGTTTAAGTCATGGATATATCATGTCTGCGTTACGGTTAGTATTGTTCATCGCTTTAAGCGGCTTCACCAACAGTTGCCTCTATTCTTTAAGAGCTAAACATCTTCTCCAATTTCTTACAATAAATAAAAAGTGGTGATTAATGATATAATTTCAGCTCACTATCAGGACAAATATAAATATAATAGATACAACAAGAAGTGTCTTCATAGATTATTTATTATCTTATTTCATTATTGACATCTATACTCAAGGGAACACGAGACCAAGTCTAATTATCAGCAACATTTTAACTGTAAATAGAGGATTCATTCACTGATAGAAGCTGTTCGGTGGATTTCTCAGGAGGAAGGGATGATGAGGATCAAAGTACTTTTTCTTCTTGCATTGTTAATTTTATCGCAAGGTAGCATGGCGCAAACAGAGATTTCGGGTTCAATCTTAACCTCAACTTGGGATATGGATGGAAGTCCCTATTTGTTACTTGAAGATGTCACACTTGAGGCTGACAATATCCTGACGATTGAGCCAGGAGTTGTAGTCCAGGGTGAAGATGGTGTTCGCCTTTTCGTCAGCGGTGGAGTTGAGGCCACAGGAACGGAGGAGCAACCTATCCTATTCACCTCCATTGACGACGAAGTTTATTGGGACGGGATCGACATTGAAAATTCTACTTCTCCCAGCACATTCTCATATTGTGTCTTCGAGCGAGCGGGAGTTTTCCATGGACGTGCAAATGGAACAGCATTTAACGTTCACGATGGTGAAGTATCACTCTCCTACTGTGATATCCGTGATTGTTTTACCGGCGCACAAGCAGGTGCGTTTTATGCGTACGAAGCAACTGTTTCCATTACATATTCGAGGGTATACAATAACATAGCTGGTGGACTTGGTTGTGTTGACTTACTCAATAGTGATGTGGAATTCCACCATAATCTGATTGCATTCAATCAAGCAGATCGTGGTGCTGCGATGTCGTTCTGGGGCGGTACAATGCTGATTGATCATTGCACGTTTTACAATAACACTGCAACCAATCCAGAAGCAGGAACTGCATTTCATGGTGGCGGAAACAACACAATAACCAATAGTATAATTATTTCAGATCCTGCCTATCCGGTTGCATCATCAGACAATACAACATTAGAATATGTTTGCCTTTCACACGAAGGCATCCTTGATGGTGAAAATGTTATAATTGCTGACCCACTATTTATTGATCCTGAAAATCTGGATTTTAGTCTGAGTGAATTTTCTCTCTGTGTAGACGCAGGTGATCCAAACTATGCGCTCGATCCAGATGAAACTGTTACCGATTTGGGGTGGACATGGCCTCCGGTACCAGACGAAGCCCCTGAAGGAACCCAGATATCTGGCGACATTGAGACCTCTACTTGGAGTGTTGATGGCTCGCCATACCTAATTGTTGCCGATGCTACTGTTTTAGCAGACCAGATTCTGACAATCGAACCAGGTGTTATCGTTAGGGGATTTGAGGGAGTTCGCATATTTGTTAGCGGTGCGATTGAAGCAGAAGGCACCGAGGAAGAACTAATCTTATTCACATCACATTTACCAGATAATTATTGGGATGGAATTGACATAGAAAATGCGACTGCCCCAAGCATTTTCAGTTACTGTATCTTCGAACGAGCGGGAGTTTTTCATGGTCGTGCAAATGGGACTGCATTTAATGTGCGTGATTGTGATGTTACCTTAACCCACTGCGATATCCGTAATTGTTTCACAAATGCTCAGGCTGGTGCGTTTTACGCATACGAAGCTACGGTCAGTATCAGTTATTCTCGTGTCTATAACAACACTGCAGGGGGACTTGGTTGTGTCGATTTAATCGACAGTGATGTAGATTTTCATCACAACCTGATTGCTTTCAATAATGCCGGCTATGGTGCTGCAATGTCGTTCTGGGGTGGTGAGATGCTGATAGACCATTGCACTTTCTACCAGAATAGTGCATCTCAACCTGAATTAGGCACTGCGTTTTATGGTGAAGGAAATAACAATATCACGAATAGTATTATTATTTCTGACCCCGAATATCCTGTTGCTTCATCAGCGAATACGACACTTGAATATGTTTGCCTTTCACACGAGGGCATTCTTGAGGGGGATAATGTTATTATTGCTGATCCTCTATTTATTGATCCTCTCGCTTTGGATTTCCGACTAGCACTTGAATCGCCATGTATTGATGCAGGTGATCCTGAGTTTGAGATGGACCCAGATGATACAGTTACTGATCTTGGTTGGATTTGGCCTCCCACAGATGATGAAGGTGGTGAGGGAACTGAAATTTCTGGTGAAATTCTCACATCCACCTGGACCCTCATGGGTAATCCCTACATAATTGTCGCTGATGCAACTATCCCTGAGGATGAAACACTCACCATAGAACCTGGAGTAATAGTTCAAGGGTATAATCAGGTAAGAATCATGGTTAATGGTTCTTTGCTCGCCGAAGGCTCAAATGAGGACCCAATCCTTTTCACAGCATTTGACACGGAAATGCTCTGGGATGGAATTGACATTGACAACGGTACCGCACCTTCCATATTTAACCACTGCATTTTTGAATACGCTGGTGTATTTCACGGTAGGTCTAACGGCACAGCTTTTAATGTTCGTGACTGTGAGGTTACACTCGAAAATTGTGAGATTCGCTCTTGTTCAACCGGTCATCAAGCCAGTGCGTTTTATGCCTACGAAGCAACTGTTTCCATGAGCTACACCAAAGTCTATAACAACACTGCTGGTGGGCTTGGTTGTGTCGATTTGATTTATAGTGATGTCGATTTTCATCACAATTTGATCGCAAACAATACTTCAGGTTATGGTGCAGGAATGTCATTCTGGGGCGGTGCGATGGTTATTGATCATTGTACTTTTTATAATAACACAGCAACAAACCCGGCGCGTGGTACAACGTTTTATGGTGGTGGCAACAATACCATCACAAACAGTATCATCATCTCCGATCCAGACTATCCAGTTGCCTCATCAGATAACACGACTCTGGAATATGTTTGTCTGTCCCATGAAGGAATACTGGACGGCGTAGGAGTCATTATTGACGATCCTGTTTTCGTCGATCCTGAGAATTGGGACTTCCGTCTCATGGAAGGATCACCCTGTATAGATGCTGGAAGCCCGGAATTTGCACTGGATCCTGATGGAACCATTACAGACCTTGGCTGGGAATGGCCACCTTATGGTGCAGATGGAGGCGATCTGACAATTCCGATAGCTGCAAACTATTTTGAATTGGTATCTTCAAACCGTCTTTTCTCAAGCAGCAATCCTCAAGATGTATTCGGAAATATCCGCGATCTGGATATCGTTTACGCTGCGAATGGTGATATTTATCTTCCGGGCATCCCGCCTGAGTGGGATGCAAATCCAAATCAGGGATATTATATCTTCACTCCTTCCCCTGCGGTATGGGTCGTCGAGGGACCAATGATACCCACGAACACCGAATACACATTGACAGGAAATCAGTGGAGTTGGATTGGTTATCCTTTCGATTCTGAAGTTCCGGTAACATCTGCGCTGAGTGAAGTTCAGGATGCCGTTGCTATCATGCTTTCCGATGACGGTCGTCTCTGGGTACCCAATCGCGCAAATACCATGGGCTCATTACGTCCAGGTGAAGGATATCTCATCTTTAGTCGTGAGGATATCAACTTTACTTTCCAAAGAGATATTCTTGCTGGTGCAACCGATCAAATACTGCAAATTCCATCTGTTTCAAATGCACCCCCTTCATCAGGAAAACCCTATGCCATCTTGCTGAACCTCGATGACCAGTTGAAAACGTCCGCTGCAATTGTGGAAGCGTATGATCACGGTGTTCTTGTAGGAAAAAGCATGATACTTAATGATCATCCAGTTACACCACTTATAGCATGGGAAGGTGATAGTGAGCTGGAAATTCCAGGATTCACATCGGGATCAGGGATCGAACTGAAACTTCTGACGGACTCTGGAGATCGCATTGCATTCACCATGAACGAAGCGGTTGCTGAATATGGAAAGGGTGCGTTTGCCGAGCTTTCATTGAAAACTGTAGAGCTCCCAGATAATTTTGTTGTTTCTGAGGTCTATCCGAATCCGTTCAACTCGACATTCAGGGTTGAGTATTCAGTTCCCGAACCGGGTGAGGTAAGTGTAACTATATTTGATGTCCTTGGACGTCAGGTTTATGGTTCTAACTCTGCTGTTGAAAGAGGAGCACATCAACTTTCCATTAAGACAACAGATAAAATGGTTAGTGGTGTATACTTCCTTCAAGTTGAGTATATGCATCAGATTCAATCGCAAAAGATTCTATTGCTCAAATAGAAAGCTCAACTATAAGTCAGTTTCTTCAATATGGTATTAGAGCAAGAATGATTAAAGTAAGACCCGGGTAGAATAGTGCTCGGGTCTTCTCTTTTTTTTAATAGAAAATAAGCGTTGGGTAGGTTGCAATTTCTCTTTTCACTCCAAAATTTCTATATTCATTCCTTGTAATTCGTACGCATTCACACTAATCGGGAGCAATAGTGCGAACACCAATGATGCAACAGCTTCATCGTGTCAAAAAGGAATTTCCCAATGATGTTGTCTTTTTCAGGATGGGAGATTTCTATGAGATGTTCTATGATGCACGTTCTGCTCACGAAATTCTCGGTTTAACCCTCACCAAGCGTTCCCAGGGGAAAGGCAAAACTGAAACTGTTCCCTTCGCTGGATTTCCCCATCATCAATTGGAAGTCTACCTGGCTAAGATGACTCGAGCTGGTAGACGAGTTGTCGTTGTTGATCAGGTTGAAGACCCCAAAACCGCAAAGGGGCTTGTCAAACGTGAAATTACTCGTGTGGTAACGACCGGTACGACAATGAGCGAGGAATCTTTAGAGATGGGAAAACATCAGTTCCTCATCTCGCTTATTCGTCAAAACGACCTCGTTGGCTTTGCATTATGCGATGTTACCACTGGTGAATTTTCCGCTTCAACAATAGCATTCAAGGAGATTAAAAATTTTCTCGACCTCTTTCGTCCGGTTGAAATAATCTTACGTCACGATCAACGAGATGAGTTCCGATCGCTACTCCCTGATAAGATCATGCAGACTCAACTTGAACCCTGGATATATGATTACCAATTCGCTCACGATACGATAACTTCCCACTTCCGCGTAAAAACATTAAAAGGATTTGGAATTGAAGATGATGAGCTGACAGTTCAAGCTGCGGGTGCCATGCTGCATTATATTCGTGACAATTTGCGCACCGATCCAAACCATATCCTTTCAGTCAGTCGTCTCCCAACCGAGCAGTATATGATTCTCGATTCTGCAACAATACGGAATCTCGAATTGATTGATCCAGCGTGGGGAACTGATCGGACTAGCACGCTTCTACACCACATTGATCGCACGGTAACACCCTTTGGGAAACGATTGTTTTTACGTTGGTTGATTCGTCCTCTAATCAAAGCGGAAGTGATCCACAAACGTCATGATGCGACCGAGGAACTTTTCAATCTATCAGACACCCGCAAATCGGCACGAGATCAATTACGTACTCTAGGCGATTTGGAACGCTTAACCGCCCGACTCGCAGCAAACAGGAGCAATCCCAGGGATGTTGCCGCACTTCGTGACACCCTTCGTGCGATCCCACTTATAAAATCTACCGCAGCCAGCTTGGAATCCGTTGCACTTGCTGAAATAAAAGAAGAATTGGATCCGCAAGATGATCTTGTTGCTTTCCTGGACTCTGCCATTGCTGATGAACCACCTGCAAATTTATTAAGTGGTGGTGCGATACGTGATGGTTTTAATGAGCGTCTGGATGAACTTAGGAAGCTGAAAAAAGGTGGAAAAGATTACATTTTCGGAAGGCAGGAGGAGGAGAGACAAAAAACTGGTATCAACAGCCTCTCAATAAAATACAACCGCGTGCACGGCTACTACATAGAGGTATCGAAAGCAAATCAGAATAAAGTCCCTGACCATTATATACGCAAGCAAACACTGGTTAATTCTGAGCGTTATATAACCCCCGACCTTAAAGAGTGGGAAGATAAAATAGTCAATGCAGAGGAGCAATTAATTCTGCTTGAACTGGAATTATTTGAAACAATTAGAAACCGTATCATCGAACAAGCTCGCACCATTCAGAAGAATGCCCATTTGTTAGCTGAGTTGGATGTCTATTCAGCGTTGGCAGAGGTTGCAGTTGAGCATAAATACATCCGTCCTAAAATCGTTGACAGTGGGCGTTTACGTCTGGTTCGAAGTCGTCATCCAGTAATTGAAAATCTACTCCCCGACGGTGAGGCATTTATTGCGAATGATTTGGAGATCGGGGACGACAACCATCAAATCGCCCTGGTTACCGGACCAAATATGGGCGGTAAATCAACTTATCTGCGACAAGTTGGCTTGATTGTACTCATGGCACAGGCTGGTATGTTTGTCCCTGCGGAAGATGCTGAGATCCCTCTTACTGATCGCATTTTCACACGCGTTGGAGCGTCAGATAATCTTGCGGCTGGCGAATCAACCTTTCTAGTGGAAATGCAGGAAGCTGCAAATATCTTGCACAATACCAGTTCTAAAAGCCTCATCCTTCTCGATGAAATTGGAAGAGGAACCTCAACATTTGATGGGTTATCTCTGGCTTGGGCAATTGTAGAGCATCTGCATGATTTTGAAGGGGCTGGTCATCCTAAAACATTGTTCGCTACACATTATCACGAGCTCACTGAGCTGGAAACCATCCTCGGCCGAGTGTTTAACCTGCATGTTGAGGTTAAAGAGTGGGGTGAAAGGATCATCTTCCTGAGAAAGGTGATACCGGGAAGGTCAGGTGCCAGCTATGGTATTCAGGTTGCACAACTCGCTGGTGTCCCACGTCCTGTTATTGAACGAGCAAAAGAAGTATTATCAGCTTTGGAAAAACTTGAATTTACAGAGGAGCATTTGCTGCCTTCTAGAGTCGAAAAGCAGCGTGTTTCAGAAAAGGCTGAAAATTCTGATTCAGGTTCAGGATCAGAAGCTGAAAGTTCAACTGCAATTCCAAAACCGAAATTAACTCGCAGTTTCCATCCACCACCGCGCAAAGATGACTTTCAGCTTACGCTTTTTACGGTAGAGGAACGTGCGTTACGTGATAAACTCGCTTCGGTAAACATAAACGCAATCACACCACTGGAAGCCATTCGCCTGCTGGCGAACTGGCAGGAGCAATTCCCTCCGATTAAGGATAAATAGAAGCGATTTTTCGCTAAAGTGCGACTACCCCTCGACCGCTGGGTTCTTCAGAGCATATACGAGACGGTGTGCTGGGATCACAGCCGCTAACGCCAAAATTCCCCCAAGCCAGAATGGTGCAGCAGGTGAAATTTGCTGGTAGACAACTCCACCGATCACAGGGGCAAACATTCGTCCCAAACTGCTGAAAGACATCAGAACACCGAGTATTTTTCCCTGAAGCTCGGGTCGTGTCTCAACACTGACAAGACTTGAAAGCACTGGAAGACAGAGAGCAAATCCTATTGCTGCACTGCTTACACCTGAAAACAAAATTGTCATTTGCAAGGATATTCCAACAATAGATGAACTCCCAATCAATAGTAAACCACACCCGAGGAATCCAAGCCCCATTCTCACGAGCGCCTTCCTGCCAAAGCGACGCACCAGCCTTCCCATAAATACACCTTGCAGAATAGCACCGATCAAGCCGATCAACCCAAAGGTCATTCCCACTTCACGCCGTCCCCAGGAAAAAGCGTCCTCGCTGAAAATGGCAAAAAATGCATTAATTTGTGATTCTGTAAATACCACTATGAAATAGAAAACTATTAACGCCATCACTACCGGACGAAATCCCGTTCTCAAACCTAGATGTTTCACATGTTCACGTTGTTTAATTTCGATCGGTTCTGGAAGTGCTATCACCGTAAAAATGAAGGAGAGTGCGGCAAAACTGGCGGCTGCCAGTGGTGGATACATCGACCCGTAAGTTGATAACAATCCGCCCAGTGGCGGGCCGATGATAAATGCCAAAGCAAATGTCATCCCGAAAAATCCCATACCGCGTGTACGTTTTTCTGGAAGAGTTACATCAGCGATGTATGCGTGAGTAATCGTGATCTGTGACGAGCCAAAGCCCGCGAGAAGTTGGCTGCATAAAAATAGAAGTGGATTTTCAGCAATTGCGAGAACCAACCACCCCCCGATAAATCCCAGAAGTGAAACGAGAATGACTGGTTTTCGTCCTACACGATCTGAGATACGTCCTGTGACTGGCGCGATCACCAGATCAACCAACGGATACACGCCAAGCAACAGCCCTATCAAACCCACGGACGCTCCAGCATCACGTGCATACATCGACAAAATCGGTGTCATGGTAGCGAAACCGAGCAGGGCTATAAACAGGCTGATGAGAACTCGTATCAGTTTTTTCTGCTGCATAGTGAATTATATCTCAAAAACTTTTAGCATGGTGCCCATAAATCGTTGGTTTGCTCTTTAGTAAAACACATAGGCTACTTTGCTGAAAATGATTATTAAAATCAATATCACTTGATTTTGCCCACAGCACAACCGCGTGAAAATAAGGTTTTAGGCATGAATGGTGCAATTCCTTCGTAAATGTATACTCCAGAGTAAAGTATTCATCTATCCTTTTTCAATGATTCCTGTCAATTTCATATTTTGCCACGCCTCATCATCACCCCTATATTTTAGTCAAATGAGGAGGAGAAGCATTGCGTCCTAGTCAATTCCTGGAACTACTACAAAAAGATGACCGTTTTGCGAGGGACATCGTCCATGAAGAGGTGTTACGAGGGACACGTCCGCGTCACATGCAGCTCTCCCCCCCATTTCCTTCGGAGTTAGGCTATGCACTGCGAGCAGAGGGTGTGGAGAAGCTATTCAGCCATCAAACCAAAGGAATCACCGAAGTCAGGAATGGAAATAATGTTGTCGTGGTTACGCCGACAGCATCCGGTAAAACCTACGTCTACTCCCTCTCAATTCTCGAACAATGCCTTCTTCACCCCGAAACACGCGCGCTCCTTCTCTTTCCCCTTAAAGCACTTGCCCAGGATCAACTGAAGCGTTTAAGAACCCTCTGCTCTCAATTGGGAGACAAAGCCCCGAGAATCGCTATCTATGACGGTGACACACCACGTGAAATGCGTGCTGAAATAAAAGACAACCCTCCCAACATCCTGCTCACCAACCCCGACATGCTTCATAGAGGCATGCTGCCATTTCATTCTCAATGGAGCACCTTTTTTCGATCACTGAAATATATTGTAATCGATGAACTCCATTCCTACAAGGGTATTTTCGGCAGTCATGTGCTTCAAGTATTTTCACGATTAAGAAGAGTTGCTAAATTTTACCAATCCGAACCTCAATTTATAGCTACCTCAGCAACAATTGGTAATCCCGGAGAATTGGCGGAATCCTTGACTGGTGTTCCTTTCACCGTGATTAATGAAAATGGCGCACCCTCAGCTCGACGTCACATGGTCTTTCTGAACCCCACCTCGAGCATCTACACCGCAGCGACACGTCTCTTCATTGAATCAACCGGACAGGGATTCAAAACCATTGTCTTCTCACGTGCTCGCAGAATCACAGAACTTATCCACCGCTGGACCTTGCAATCAGCCCCTGATCTCGCTGGAAAAATCAGTGCCTATCGTGCCGGATATCTTTCCAGTGAAAGACGAGAAATCGAGCGTTCGCTGCAATCGGGTCAACTACTTGGGGTAATTTCTACCAGTGCCCTGGAAATGGGAATCGACATCGGTGGTCTGGATGTTTGCATTCTGGTGGGCTATCCAGGGACAATAACCGCCACCTGGCAAAGAGCGGGACGAGTTGGACGTAAAGGGCGTGAATCAATCATATTTTTACTCGCACTTCCAGATGCGCTAGATCAATATTTCATGCGCAACCCCGGCGATTTTTTCAGACGAAAAGCGGAAGCCGCAGTAGTCGATCGTTATAATCCCTATCTCTTGCGTGACCATATTCTTTGTGCCGCTCAGGAAGTACCCCTCAGAAAAGATGATATGATCTACAATTTTGATAAACATCAGAACACCATAGCTGAGCTAACTAGAGATGGTGAACTGTTGGAAGCAGCCAAAGGGATGGTCTGGTTTTCAAATAGAAAACAACCACAACGCAAAGTCAACATACGTGGTGCAGGTCCGAATTTCGCAATTCTCGAAAATACCTCACGTCAAATTGTCGGACATGTAAATGGGTGGCAGGCGATGACTGAATGCCATGATGGCGCGGTTTACCTGCATCATGGTGCCACTTATATCGTCACAAAGCTCGATCTTGCCAGGCAGGAAGCGCGAGTTAAAAAACAGGAGGTTGGCTACTACACTCAGGCAATGAGCGAGAAGGAAACAGAAATCCTTGAGGTTTTTGATTCTAGAGAGAACGATCGATATAAGGTCAGCATTGGAAAACTAAAGGTGACAGAACAGGTTGTTGGATATGAAAAACGAGATAATCGTGGCAGAGACCGTATCAGTGAGCACGAACTTGACCTCCCCCCTGTTATCTATGACACAGTTGGAATCTGGATCGAACCGGGTGAACCAACCGTCGAAGCACTTGCAGAACAGAAATACCATCCTATGGGTTCTTTGCATGCCAGCGAACATGCAACTCTAGCACTTATGCCACTATTTGCTCTCTGCGACCGTAATGATCTTGGAGGGATAAGCTTTACAAATCATGAACAGCTGAAGAAACCTGCGGTGTTTTTTTATGATGGTCACCCGGGAGGTGTTGGACTTGCAGATAAGGCGTTTCAGGTGTTGGATGAACTACTTAAAGATGTCCTGCGTCTGGTGAAAGACTGTCCCTGTGATGAAGGATGCCCTTCTTGTATCCATTCACCCAAATGCGGGCATGGCAATATCCCTCTCGATAAAAATGGATCGATAAGGCTTCTCGAGCACCTTACTGGCGGAGAAATCCTTAAACCGACAGAAGAGATTGTAATATCTGAAGTGGGTGATAAACCGTTGAAAACAATTGAAGTTAGTTCTACAAAGAACAATGGAAAAGCTCGAAAACCCTCTGTTAAGAAGGTCGTGGACAAAGAAGCGACTCCTCCTCCAATGATCTCCCTTGAGGAGCTGGACAAACATGATCTTGTGATTTTCGATGTGGAAACACAATTGTCAGCAAAGGAGGTTGGTGGCTGGCACAATGCTCATTTAATGAGAGTAGCTTTAGCGGTTCTTTATGAAAGACAAACGAAAAAATATATCACGTATCTGGAAGATCAGGTTTTCGATCTACTTGAGCGAATGAAAAAAGCTGATCTGGTTATCGGTTTTAACCATATCAGCTTCGACTATTCTGTCCTGCAAACTTATTCAGGTGAAGATTTACGTTCTCTTCCAAGCCTCGATCTACTTGCAGAATTTCAAACTCAGCATGGCTACCGTGTAGGTCTAGGTGCACTTGCACAGGCGACCTTGAATGTTCCCAAGAGTGCAGATGGTCTTCAATCCCTGCAATGGTGGAAAGAGGGAAAAATTGATGAAATAGAGAAATATTGCCAGATGGACGTTGAACTTACAAACCGTCTGCTGGAATATGCACTCGTAAACGGCTACTTGCTTCACGACCGTAAAAACAAGGGGATCGTCCGTCTCCCACTTTTCCTGGATATTAAAAAGCATCTTAAAAAGAATACGTCGTAAGATTTTTCCTTTTTCAGAGAAAATTTTTAGTTGCCTTCAGAATATCGCCCCCTCCAGTGTCTCGTAGAGAATATTTTAATTTCTTTTCCATTCTCACTTGCGTAAAGAATTAGGTACTCCTAACTTTCTATTGCCCTTTATTGTGAAGACAGATTTATCATCCCCTTCCTTCTTTACCATCCTACGGGATGGAACAAAAAAAACGCCGGCTGATCCCCGGCGTTTTTTATAGCTAACAATGACTTCCAGGTTAATCATTTATGCATACATTGCTGTTAATCGACTAAAAACCAGTCACAAACCCAATGCCCGCAATGATATCCTCATTATCGAGATCATAACCAACTTCTGCCGAGAGACGGATATTTGTCTTCAGCATGTAGCTGTAATGCCCGGCAACACTGGTATAATCCAGTTCATCAAGATCGGAATCGATTGAGTTGTAGAGGGCTGCACAGAACCATTTTGATTTGTCGCCGTGCGGAGAGAAGATCAATTCTCCCATCATGGCGTTGGTTACAATATCCTCATTTGGGATTGTGTAGCTGAAATTCGGGTTCGAGTCATTGCGTTGCAGATATTGAAAATTGACTTCAAATGGACCACCAGCAAGTGTAACATCAGGCCCCCAATACATCACCTCATTTTCCCGAGTAAATGTGATGGTATCGCTGGAAAGTATCTCCATTCCTTCTGCCCCTTCCTTGCCCAAATACGCAAATCCACCTACTCGCAGGAAATCACCAATGTCTTGAGAGATACGTGCAGCATAACATTTATACTCGTCGTCATCATAAACTTTATTTTGATTGGCGTGAACCAGACCATTGCCATTGACCGCCTCGAGGATAATGCTGGTTCCCGTATCCAATCCATAGGTGAGCATGATACCTCGATCATAAGCAAGATTGATTCGCGAGGCACCCGGGGAGAATTTGTAGGCGTGATAATCCTCCATGGTCAGACGTAATTCACGTTTGAAAAGAGGATCAGAAACCTGGAACTGTCCGATATAAATATCAAAATCACCAATCCAAAGGTTGTTGAACATTAAATAGGCATCTTCCACACCAGCCACTTCACCTCGTTCATTAAAATAGAAGTAGAAATAGTAAGCTACATTCTGCGTCAGTGAGCCACCACTCATGATCTTCAATAGATAGGGCGAAGTGAAATCTACGTTATTTTCGGTCACACTTTTGTAGAGTGCGTAGCCTTCAAGACGGAATCCTATCTGCAGATCACGGATAAGGTCTAGTTCGGGATCACCTGTTTCCACAAAATATCTGGGAGATTCCTCATCCTCCAGCTCAAACCCATTTCCAGCGAATTCATCACCGTACGCTTTCAAACGCGGAAATGGCGCATGGCAGGTCGTACATGACATTTTATATTTCCTTGCAAAAGCAGGCATCCCTGAGGATTCAACTACAGTCAACGAGAAGATGAGCACGAACAAAAATAACGATACAATCAGCTTTTTCATTTGATAATCCCCAATTTAGTCGATTACCGTGACTTCGGTAAAGTGTGTATTGACTTCAATAATTTCAGTTTCTTCTTCTGGAACCTCAAGAAATTCTGCAACCGGTTGTACAAGTTTCTGGTAGTTGATTGTTGCGTGTACCTTCATTGTCCCGAGAGCGACTTCATAGGGTGGTGTGAATGTGTAAGTTTCGAGTTTGGTCTCCCTCGGTCCTATCCGGTAATCTACGCCCAGAGATTTTGTGTTCCACTGCTGGATCGTCATCCTTCCCTGAGGATCGAAGTATGGCATACGGAAAATCCTATCTCCAAAGGGAACTCCATCTCGTTGCACACCTGCAAACCCGGGCAAATCGAGTGCGATTCCCATATCCTGGTAGGCGAGTACATCCGCAGCGATTGTATATTCTTCACCCTCAAAGCCCTTAGCATCTACTGGCAGGTGATACACATTTCCATCGGCATCAATCGCTTCCACATGCAGCCATACAATCCGATCTTCCACCGATCCGGTCGGGAACTTGTGACCTGTTTTCTGATTGAAGAGAGCTACTGTAAATTTCACTGGTTCCCCTGGAATAACCTCTCGAATATCAGGCTGGATGCGAACTTCAATTGTCCCTCTAACTTTTCCAGGATCGTGAGCACCGTGGAAAAGGTGCATCCATGCATCATCGTACTCGTTTCCCATAGATGCTGTACGCGATTTAGCTTTCGTCATGTGGCAGTCATGGCAACGAACCCCTTCTTCAGCATAGGGTCCTTCTGACCATTCAAGATGAGTTGATTTAACCCACACCCCATAAGGACTCATCTCATTATGACAGCTTCCACAAAACTCAGCTTTATTTAGAAAATCTGATTTCGCAACTTCATGGTGTGGTGAGTCAACCATTTCGGCTGGACGGGGTCCCTGTTTCGGACCACCGGGGCGTATCACCCAATTAAAATTGTAAGGAGTTTCCTCTTTTATCCCGACGATCGTATGGCATACATCACAAGTAACCGCCTCATTCGCTCGACTGCCTTCCTCTGGTTTGGGAGGTGGAACATCACCTGCCATATACGAGAGTGGAGCGTGGCAACCATTGCATCCAGCCTTTACTTCAGCGACATTCTCGTCCTTTTCAGCATGTGGAACAGCCAGTTTGAAGTATTCGATTTCATCCCAATGATGAACATAAGCCTGCGACATCATCGCCTGCTTCCATTGCTCGTAAATCAAACTATGGCAGGCACTACCGCATGCTTTTGCTGTTTCAAAATCATCATAGCTGAATTTTCCCAGGTAATCATCCTCTTCAATAACATTAGCGTTACCGCCTGGCGGTAGCATAATTGCTGACACCAACACAACTAGCAGTGTGGTTAAAATCAAAGCCCGAGATATCCTCTCGATACTACTTCGCATACTCCCTCCTTCAAACGTTCCTGTAAATAGACTCTTGAAAAACTCAGGCGTGTTGATCTGCTTCATCTGGAATGTCTCCTATGTGGTAGAAACAACGTGATTAATTTAACAATCATCCTGGATCAAAAGCAATAAACCCAATAGACGCTTTACTTCAAGACCTCCTGGTCGTGAATTCTGTTAATGTTATAGTTAGAGTTCTGGGATGAATTTATGATATTATCGGATCGGCGGGGGAAACGACTCCACTTAATTTATTGGATTGTCCCAAATGGCTGAATGCTTGACTACTCTGCAGTTTTCAATTACTCTTTCTAAATTTTATTTGAAGAAATACTCGTGGAAGACAATGGATGAATTCCCTATCTATGATTACGATGAAAGTTTGATTGAGTCCTGTCGCACAACATCTCAAAACCAACTTTCAATTTACAATTTCCCTGAAACCGCAATTGTTCTAGGAAGAGGAAGTAAGTTCAATCTTGAAGTAAATCGTGAAGAATACTTCAATGACCCCATAAAAGTATATCAGAGACGAGGTGGTGGGTGTGCAGTGGTTCTTGATCCGGGAAATATCATTGTTTCTGTCGCTCTTGTCGCTCCTGGTTTGAAACAGACAAAAGAGTATTTTCAACGTTGTACTGACTGGATGATCCTCGGGATGAAAAAATGTGGAGTCGGGAAAGTATATCAGGATGGGATTTCTGATCTGGTAATGGATAACCGCAAAATTGCCGGTTCCTGTGTCTGGAGATCGAAAGATATTTTTTACTACTCGGTCTCATTGCTAGTTGATGCCGATCTTTCCCTCATTGACCGTTACCTCCTCCACCCCCCACGTGAACCAGAATATCGCCAGGGACGTTCTCATTCTGAATTCGTTACGAATATCTTTGACGAAAGTAATCCTTCGAATCGGCAAACATTGATGGAATGTCTTAAACATCAATTATCCTTACCCTCATTACACTGAATTTTCCAATCTCACTCATTTTGCGTTTGAATTAGCAAAGAAATGTCTCCGAGCATGCAGGAGACTTTTCGCTTGACTAAACTAATATCATTAGCTTATAGTATTAGTGTTAAAGAAAAACACACTTACAACAGGGAAAACGATGAGCATGTTATTCAAAATAGTATTGATTTTGGTTTTGTTATTCATCAGTACTTTTACAACTACTTCTAAATCACATGGAGAAAAAATGGAGAAGATGAGTTTTCTTGAGGGGCAAATTGCTTATGAAATCGTCGGGAATAAGGGTCCATTTGTGATCGCAATACCCGGTATTGGTGACTTGCGCTCCAGTTACCGTCATCTGGCTCCTCTAATTGCCGAGGCAGGGTATCGTATGGTACTCATGGATTTACGTGGACATGGTGATTCCTCCCTTAAGTGGAATGACTATTCATCATACTCCGTTGGTTTTGATGTTGTTGCACTTATTGATCATCTTCACGCGGAAGAGGTTTATATTATTGGGAATTCGATTGGTGGAGCTGCCTCAGTAGTCGCTGCAGCCGAAAGACCAGAGCAGGTCAAGGGAATAGTGATGTTAAATCCATTTGTCCGACATGTGAAAATGAATCCCATTATCAAAGGTATCTTTCGCTTGATGCTATCCGGCCCCTGGGGTGACAATATGTGGATGAGTCACTACGATAAACTTCACATTACGAAGCCTGAAGATTTCAACACTCACGCAAATGACATAAAAACGAGTTTAAAGAGAGATGGACGACTCAAGGCTTTTAGAAAGATGTTGATGTCCACGCATGCTGCTGCAGAAAAACGTATCCCCGAAGTAAAAGCCCCAGTCACTATAATAATGGGACTGCAGGATGCTGACATGAAAGACCCGTTTGAGCAGTTGAAGAATCTGGAGACGACATTCAACGGCAGTGGGTTTGCTATAGAAAATGCAGGACATTATGTTCACGCCGAACAGCCAGAACTTGTTGCGGAGATTTTTCTGAAAAGTGTGGAGAAATAATGCCACGCCGTACTGATACAAAAGAACGTATGCTCGTAATCGCTGTGAAGATGGTGAATGAAGAGGGTTGGGATAGTCTCAACCTTCACCGTCTCGCGAAAAAGCTGGGTATCAAAACACCATCACTCTACAATCATTGCAAAAGCCTCGAACAGCTTCGTCACCAACTCATCTACAAAGCACACGATGAGTTACTCGAGGCGTTGAGGATAGCCGCCGATGGCAAAGCTGGAAAAGAGGCGATCATTTCATGGGCGCATGCTTACCGTAAATACGGGAAAAATAATCCCGGTCTACTCCCAGCCATCGCTATTTCAACAGATAACTTACCCCCGCTCAACTGGGATGATCTGCCCGAAAAATCAGCGAACGAGCTTTTCCTGAACGAAGCGATGAGAATCCTGAAACCATTTAAGCTTGACGAAAATGAGATGGTTCATATCCTTCGCATGCTGCGCAGTATGGTGCATGGATTTGTAGTGCTAGAGCAATCGGCAGGTTTTGGTTTGCCACAGGATTCCAATGAGAGTTTCACTTGGATGATGGATCGGTTTTTTGAGGGAATCGCTCAATGAATTACGTTTGACTACGAGTCACTTTTGATAACCATCAAAGTGATATCATCTGATTGCTCAAATCCTGCGGCGAACCCCTTCACCGAACGTACAATTGAGCGAATCATTTTATCGGGAGGTTCAGTCAAATTGCGTTTCACAATCTGTAGCAATCGCTCTTCCTCATACATTTCGCCGTCTGCACGTTCTGCTTCGGTTACTCCGTCGGAAAAGAGCACAAGAGTTGAACCGGGATTGAACCTGGCGATTTTAGTTTCACGCGGTAAATCCGGCATCAGCGAAATCGGTAGTCCTGTCGCCTCCAACCACTCATGTGTTCCATCAGCATGAGCCAACAGCATGGGGTTATGTCCGGCACTTGTGTATCGAAGTTGATCGCCCTCGATCATTCCCAGAAACAGAGTCAAAAAGCTGGTGGGGGGCAATGTTGCATGCAGGTGACGGTCTATGTGGTCAAGGTGATCAATGGGATCATGCCCTTCCTGTATCGTATACCGCAACACATTGGAGAAGCCGGACATCCAGATTGCCGCACCAGGCCCCTTTCCGCTGACATCGCCCAGTGCTATCATATAACTGCCATTGACTTGCATCGCATCATACAAATCGCCGCCCATCGACCGTGCAGACTGGTAGTAGGCTTCAATCTGATAACCTTTTGGAGGATCAAAGCTCGAAGGCAGCAGGCTGTTTTGAAATGTTGTTGCGATTTTTAGCTCAGCCTGCAGTTTCCGCTTCTCGATTTCCTGGGAGTAGAGTCTGTTTTTTTCCAACGCCAGGGATGCCAGCACAGCAAATGCCTGTAATAATTCTTTGTGCTGGTCGGTAAAATTCCCACCAGTATGCTCATTCATCACCTGAATCGTACCGAGCACCTTTTCCTGAACTGAGAGTGGAACACAAATGTAGCCACGGGTACGAAAACCAGTTCGCTGTGACACCGCACTGAAAAATCGTTTGTCTTTACTGATGTCTTCCAGAACAACTGGAGTATTGTTCTTCGCCACCCATCCAGCCACCCCACTCCCTAATGGAAAACTGATCGATTTCTCCATCGCTTTGGGCAAGTTTGTTGAGGCGACCATTTCGAGACGTTTCTGTTTATGGTTTACCAGAAACACTGAAGCCGCTTCTGCTGATAAAAGGGTTTGAGCTGATAATAGAATTTGTTGAATAACTGTACTCGTCTGATTTGCATTCAGCACAGCCTTCGTCGCATTTACCAGCTCACGTTGCATCTCATTCATACATCATTCCATAAAAGTTAGGGTATGCTAATAATTGGTTGAATGTACGATATTTTAGTAGAGATGCAAGTGATCCTAGAAGTCAAAAGAAGTATTCTTCAGGCATGAATATATATTCCGATAAGATTTGCTGGGGCGCAATGCTCTAATCAATTATTACATACTTACGTCAGGTATATTTCACTGAATTTATAGTATCGAAGCCATCCTTTCGCAAGGGACCGTACTTAGAATTAGTCGGGTTTTATTGAAAATCCATCTTCCTAGAAAAACTTCCATTTCTTCCCATATACTAAATCATCAGCGTATTTGACAAGATAGTGAATCCAGGGATTCAATTTAATTACAGATCGAATTGCATTGTGGAAGAGGTTGTTCTTATGGGAATAGGGACAAACAGCCATGCATATTCCGCAGTCAGTTCCGGCGTAACGCCAGTATGCCATACAGCGTTCGGTATTCGTTGGATATTTCTGGACACCTCGAATCACCACTTTTTCAGTGTCACTCAAGGCATTTGAGGGGCAGTTGAGTGCACATTTTTTACAGATTTCACAGAAGTGTTCAACACCGAGATTCGCTTTTGGGGAAGTTTTAAGAGGGAATTCAGTGAGTACCGCTCCTATGCGTACACGACTCCCATAGTTGTCTGCAACAAGGATATTATTTCGTCCTAATTCACCCAGTCCTGCCAGCACTGCGAGCGGAGTTAGAATGACCTCATAGTGGGCATCATATTGGGGATTTGCTGAATAGCCCATTTCGACTAAGACAGCACTCATGGTCTTTGCAATGACCGCCGCACGGTAGTATTGACGTGCGGATTCGTAAAGAGTCGGTGCGCTTGGAGATTGCTGCATTCGTTTAAAATCCATCTCAACGAGAAAAACGATAGCATATTTCAGGTCTGTTTTAACCGGGGCACCATAGCCTTCGTCAAATCTACCTTTGTGAGTGTAGTAGATGGAGTTCGGAACTTGAGTAAAGCCTACTGCTACAGCTCCCAGTTCAATAGTTATCAAAGAAATTGTCTTTTCAGGATTCGTGGAGTTTTTTATACGATTTACGAGGGAAGTTACCAATGTCGTATCGGGAGTGATATTTTCAATCTCGGAAAAATACTCATTGGTTAGTTTTGCGTATTCAGGTTCAAAATATCTTGATCCTGGTTCACAAAGTGGAGTCATCGCACGTAAACGGTCGTCCGTTTTTTGTAGCTCAGGATGCTCCGTGTAATAATGTTGATATTCCGGCGAACCCTTTTTCCGTGCGAGACGAGCGAACATAGTGTCACGTTCATCCACTCGAGCAATCGGTAGTACAATTTTTCTCTTTCGACGAATAAAATCAAGTGGAAAGAAGAGAAAAACTAGCAGAAGGATAAGGCAATATACAACGGCTTTTTTCATTATTCGTTCATCTTGAAACGACTCAAGGGTAATACTGTTGACATGGCAACTGTCGATTGATGGAGCAATCTCTTGAATGAGTCTGCGACTCGTCCGGCAGTTTCTGTAACCTCATGATGAGTAAGCGGAGTTGTACTGATACCAGTGGCATAATTTGTAATACAGGAGACACCGACTACGGGCAGACGTAACCGAGCTGCGGCGATTACTTCAGGCACTGTTGACATACAAGCGGCATGGACTCCAATCATTTTGAGGAGTTGAACTTCTGCAGCGGTTTCATAGGTAGGACCCGACCACGCCCCCAGCACCCCTTCTTTCAGCGTAATCGATTCTCGTTCAGCAACATCTTTAACGACTCCACGCAAAGTTGGATCGTACGCTCGACTCATATCGGGAAAAGTGTCAAATCCCCACCTCTGCCCTACCAGCGGGTTGACACCCATGAGATTGATATGATCAGTGATAAGCATCAAGTCACCCGGCTCAAGATGATCGCCCATTCCACCGGATGCATTGGTTACAACCATAGCCTCACATCCCAAAGCTGCCAGCAGTCGAACGGGATAGGCAACTTTAGCAATGGGATATCCTTCGTAATAATGAACTCGTCCCTGCACAACCAAGACCGGAACCCCATCAATAGTCCCGGAAACGAGTCTACCTGCGTGACCAGGAACAGTGCTAACAGGATAATCAGGAAGTTCAGTGGTTGAAATGACGACGGGATTTTCAACCTCATCAGCAAATATCCCCAACCCACTACCAAGGATAAATCCGATACGAGGTTGGGTTTCGATTCGATCCTCGACGTGGGAGACTGTATTTATGAGCTCTTGATCATTGGTTACACGCATATTATCCTATCCTTTCCAGTACTGGTGCCTGCTCCTGAACTTTTACTCGATAACCTTCATATTTAATGGAGGAATCTGACTTTTGCATATCAAAACAATGATAAGGTTTAAGTTTGAATATAACCTTTCAATCTACCCCCGATGATGCGCTCTGGAAATCGGGTTATATTGTCATCGGGATCGATGAAGCGGGCCGTGGTCCTTTAGCAGGTCCAGTATCTGCCGCCGCATGTATGCTTGATCCCGACAAATTCATTCCTGGCATCAATGATTCAAAGAAGCTGACCAGCAATGAGCGTGAAAATCTCGAACCGCTCATTCAGACTGATGCTAATGCCTGGGCAGTATCACATATAGAACCTGATATAATTGATGAGATAAATATCTACCAGGCAACTATTTTAGCGATGAAAAGCTCTCTCGAAAAAGTGCTTCATCATCCGATTCAATTTCCTATTATAGAAGGTAAGGTAGATAACCATTTTAATCAAAATGACCTTCGACATTCATTTGAAGCTTTACTCAACCCAATATTACCCAAACAATCAAGAATTGCGAACATATTTATCGACGGAGAATTGAAGGAAGTTCATGACAAAACGAACCCCTACCCTATTTTGATTTTAGTGGACGGAAATATGCCCTACATGGGATATGGCATTCAAATCAACCTCATCAAGGGGGATTCAGCCTCTCCTTCGATAGGGGCGGCATCAATCCTGGCAAAGGTTGCAAGGGATCGAATTATGATTATGCTGGATAAACGCTATCCAGAGTATGGATTTGCAGCACACAAGGGATATTGCACCAGAATGCATGTTGATGCCTTACGAAAGTTTGGACATTCACCGATTCATAGACGTTCTTTTCATGTGAAAAGCCTGGAAGAACAGTGAAAATCCTGGAAAAATTGTTTCAAAAGAAAATCGGAAAAGATCCACGTCATGATCTTGGGGCAAAAGGTGAAAAACTGGCAGAGAAATATCTTAAGAAAAAGGGATACCGTATTTTGCGCAGAAATGTAACCTTCAAGCAGGGTGAGATAGATATTCTGATGATGGATGGTGACGAGATGGTAATTGTGGAAGTACGTACTGTCCACGATCTCAAAGGTGCTTCCCCGACAACAAAAGTGCCATATTCAAAACAGAAACAATTGAAGCGAGTCGCACGTCAACTCGCATCGACACTTCCGGACCCGCTGCCTACTATCCGGTTCGATGCCTGCATTGTGGAGATAGATAGCGGACCAATGATTTATCACTACGAAAACGCTTTTCAGATGTAACTTACTTTGCACTCAATCATTCTGGAGAATGAGGGTTGGCAAAGTGTTAACCGGATGGAAGGTATACTCTTTATTCATATAAAATAGTAGTGCTTCACCCATGAAAATTCCAGATTCAACACCCTCCAGCTTTTGAAAGCCCGCGCTTTTGAAGTATCTTATCATTAGAAAGTCAGTCTGAAGTATTTCGATACGATACTCTTGTTTTTTTGAGGTCTGGAGTGCAGAAGGATACTGCATTATACTATAAAGAGCTTGGTTTGCAGCCCAAAGCATCTAAGGAAGAGATACGGGATGCTTACCGCAAACTCGCCAAGAAGTATCATCCTGATCTCAATGGTGGTGATCCCCGTACTGAGGATAGGTTTAAACGGATCAACGAAGCCTACCATTCCCTTATCGGACTTGAACCACTTTCAGAAAAAGAACTGAAAACTGCTGAAACTGCTGCGCGTCAACGTAAAAAGACAAAAAAGGATGAACCTCCGGTCAGTTTTGCGGATATTCTGAAAAAAGTGTTCAAGACATCTCCAGATGAAGTTCCACCTCCCCCAGCTCCCAGTGGTCCGAAACCTGGAAAAGATATTGCCATCAACCTTGAATTGTCATTGGAAGAGCTTACCAATGGTACAAGGAAAAGTGTACTACTTGCACGCGAGCAAACTTGTCGTACCTGTAGTGGTACTGGGATTGAACCCGGGCATGATCCGCAACAGTGCAAGATATGCCTGGGGATTGGAGAAGTACCCACCAGCCAGGGTGGAAAAACCGTATTCAAAACCTGTACAAATTGTAACGGCTCTGGCAGAATTATAAAAAATCGCTGTGTAACCTGCGCTGGGCACGGATTAGCTCGTTCAAAATCAAAGATATCCATCACTATCCCAAAAGGAACGACACCGGATGCAGTGCTTACTCTGCGTGGTTTAGGTGACCAGGGACGGAAAGGTGCAAAAAACGGAGATTTGAAAGTAAGGATTATCTGCGAGGAGAATCCCTACTACGATGCACGTGGATTTGATATATATTATGAATATCCGATGAATTTGCTCGAAATCTTTGATGGAGGTGAGATTGAAGTTCCTACACCATCGGGAAAAGTTAAACTGACCTTAACTCCGGGTATCGAGCAGAACAAATTGTTGCGTGTTAAAGGACGAGGACTGGATAAGGGAGCTGGTGAGCATGGAGACCTGCTGGTACGTGTGAACTACCATTTTCCGAACAAATTGACGAAAAAGGCGAGGGCTTTGCTGGAGCAGCTCGTGGAATTGCCTGGATGGTCACCAAAACGAGATTCGGAAGGTTTTATAAAAAAGCCAGACTAAATCTTGATGAACATTGCTTTAAGCTAAGAGTATCATTACAAATTGAAATGTTGAATTTGAAAACCGTATCATATACGTTCGATGCTCTTGCATTCACAACTGAAAAAACAACAAAAACATAGACTGAGAAAAAGATGGCAAAATTGATGACCGGCATCTCAGGAATAAGAGGTGTAATCGGTGAAGGGTTAACACCAGAAGTAATCGCTCGTTATGGTGCTGCTTATGGTACTTTCATTGGAGGGGGTAGTATTGTTGTTGGGTCGGATGCTAGACCCTCGCGTGAGATGGTACGTGGTGCACTCTTCTCAGCTTTGACCGCAACTGGCTGTCAGGTAATCGACATCAATCTGGCAACAACTCCCTCTATTGAATTGATGGTTGAAAAACTTGGGGCTTCAGGAGGTATCTGCATCACTGCCAGCCACAATCCGATTAGTTGGAACGCCATGAAATTCCTTGACAAACGTGGCAGGTTCTTAGGTCCGGATGAGGGAGCGGAAGTTAATCGACTATTTGAAACTGGCGAATTCAAGTATGTAGAAACTACCCAGCTTGGTAAGATATCAACTGAATCCGGAACTGTCGAACATCACATTCATAAAATACTTGAACATCCGTTGGTTGATATATCAGCGATCAGGCGCAAACAGTTCCGTGTCGCGGTAGATGCGGTTAATTCGGTAGGCAATTTGATTATACCAAACCTGCTTCATGAACTTGGTTGCGATGTTGTTAAAATTAACGCTGATGTAAGTGGTGACTTTGCGCGTGGCGCGGAACCACTACCCGAAAATCTCAGCGATTTGTGTGAGCTGGTTGCCGATGAAGGGGCTGATATCGGTCTTGCACTAGATCCTGATGGAGATCGTCTGGCAATAGTAGATGAGCAGGGAAAGGCATTGGGCGAAGAATATACCCTGGCACTGGCAGTACGTCATGTATTACAGCATGAAAAAGGTCCAGTTGTTGCAAATTTGAGTACAACTCGGGCAGTTGAAGATATTGCAAAGGCAGCAGGGGTTGGATTCTCACGTTCCCCAGTTGGTGAAGCCCATGTTGCGAATGAAATAGATCGTGTCGATGCTGTGATTGGCGGGGAAGGCAATGGCGGTGTAATGTTACCAAGCATTCACAATGGTAGAGATGCCATGATCGGAGCCGCTCTTATCCTCAGTCTCCTGTCCTCTGAAAGCGAACCACTCAGTATCCTTTATAGTCGGTTGCCACGTTATTGTATGGTTAAAAAACGGATGCCTGTCGATAATTTTGAAAAATCTGCTTTGCGTGGCATACTTGAATCCGAGTTTGGTAAAGAGCAACGTTATAATGATGCCGATGGGATTCGAGTTGATCTGGAAGAGGGATGGGTACATGTCCGTCCCTCAAATACGGAGCCAATTGTACGGATATATGCCGAGGCGGAACAGAAGAAAACAGCTTCCCGGTTAGCTGAACGTGCGATGGAAGCATTGAAAAGATAATTGGGTTAATAAACTCCAAACAATTTGATCACATTATTATGGAAAATATCGCTAAACTTATTGATCATACACTTCTTCGGTCTACTGCTACTGAAGAAGAGATTGTCAAAGTCTCTGAAGAGGGACTGAAGTGGGGAGTGGCATCGGTTTGTGTCCATCCCTTCTGGGTAAAAACAGTCGCTGATGTACTTCGTGGATCAGAGGTTGCATGTTGCAGCGTCGTAGGATTCCCACTTGGCATGAATAAAACCGAAACAATCCTTCATGAAGTCGAATCAGCCCTGGTCGATGGTGCTTCAGAAATCGATATGGTGCAAAATCTTGCGTCGGTAAATATGGGACTATGGGGTGATATTGAGTCACAGGTGAGGGAGATAAAAACTGTCACTGGAAAATCAACCTTAAAAGTTATCCTTGAAATCTGCGAACTTACTGATGATGGAATTGTAAACTCCTGCAAAGCTGCAGTTGCGGGTGGTGCAGACTTCGTTAAGACATCTACTGGTTTTGGCAGGAGTGGCGCAACCGTTGAGTCTGTAGAATTGATGCGTGTAACTGTGGGAAACGATATAGGCGTAAAAGCGGCAGGTGGAATTCGAGACTATGCCACGATGAAACAAATGCTGGACGCCGGTGCGAATCGAATTGGAACGTCTTCAACAGGTTTAATTTTGGAGCAGGCAAATATGGAACTTAAAGAATAATCCAATATTGTAACATAGATGAAATATTAGTTTATTAATTGAAGACCAGAATATATTAAACAGGGAGGTGTACCATGAGGGATGTTCTCGCTGTGATTCTCGGTGGGGGACGAGGCACACGGTTGTATCCTCTCACCAAGTATCGCTCAAAACCTGCAGTGCCCATCGCAGGAAAATACCGTCTCATTGACATACCCATTTCCAACTGTTTGAACTCCAATATCTCAAGAATTTTCATTTTGACCCAGTTCAATTCGGCGAGTCTCAATCGTCATGTCAATCTTACCTATCATTTTGACACATTCAGACGAGAGGGTTTTGTTAATATCCTGGCAGCCGAACAACGAATGGATAACATGGACTGGTTCCAGGGCACAGCAGATGCTGTACGTAAAACACTCATGCACTATGAACCCTACGAGTTCAAGTATTATTTGATACTTTCTGGCGATCATATTTACAGTATGGACTACCGTAAGATGATCGCTGAACATGCTTTAAGTGGTGCAGATGCAACTGTAGCTGCCTTACCAGTAACCCGGGACAAAGTGTCTGGTCTTGGTATTCTTGAAATAAAAGATGATGGTACCATTGACCGATTTGTTGAAAAGCCGAAAAAACCTGAGGTTATTGATACACTTAAACTCTCTAATAAGTACTGGGAAATCAGAGGGGAAAAAGAACGGTCAGAAGAACTTTTTCTTGCGAATATGGGAGTATACATATTTAATCGTGAAGTGCTAGATGAGATATTGAGTACTGGTGAGGAGCTTGATTTTGGTTCCGAAATATTTCCCAGAACTGTAGTAGAAACCGACCGTGTACACGCCTTCCCATTTGAAGGGTACTGGGAGGATGTCGGTACCATTCGTTCCTTCTACGAGGCTCATCTGGGATTTCTTGAACGTGTTCCCAAGTTCAGTTTTTATGATGAATATAACCGTGTTTATTCACATGCACGCTATCTTCCCCCCAGCAAACTGAACCACGCTCACACCGAAAAAGCGATCCTTGCAGAGGGTAGTATCGTTGACGATGCGAATATTAAACAGACCTTCGTTGGATTGCGTAGTATAGTCGGACGTGGTACTACCCTGAATTCAGTAATAATGATGGGCGCTGATTTTTATGAAACTGTTGAAGATCGAAAACAAAACCAATTAGAGCAAAAACCTCATGTTGGTATTGGCGAAAATTGTTACCTGGAAGGTGTAATCATCGATAAAAATGCCAGGATAGGCAACAATGTGAGAATCATGAACGGCGATGTTGTTGATCAGGAAGGTGAAGGCTGGATGGTACGTGATGGTATTGTTGTGATTGAAAAAAATGCTATAATCAAAGATGGAACTGATCTGAATTTCAGGTGAGGCTACTAATGGGTTCCTCGCTATTTTGAATGGGAAATGGTGGTAGTACAGGACGTCTGTCATTGCCATTGTAGTGAAGCAATCTCTCGGCAACTCAGCATGATATCGCTTGCAAACGTCGTTCCCCCTATACCCTTACTGAACTGCGAGGAACCTAAAACTACGTTCTATTATAAAGACCATGCTGCTCGATCAGCTCCTCGACATCATTAGGCACTAAATACCGCACTGACTTCCCAACTTTTATACGCTCCCGTACAAGAGTTGAGGAAATCTCCAACCCGGGAATTTCAAGATTTTTAATACGTCGCTGCCACTTTGACAGAGTTGATATTTTTCTTTTCGAGGGTCTACTGAAAATAACGAACTGAATCTCTTGCAGAAGTTCATCTACTCGATGCCAATGTTCCAAACCATTAAGAATATCCTCTCCACCTAGAAAGAGAAATTCAATTTTTGGATGTTCCTCTTTAAGATACTTCACAGTATCGAACATGTAAGACAAACCACCTCTTTCAATTTCGCATGTTTCAACGCGAAACTCGGGTTTCCCCACTATCGCAGAATGAAGCATTTCAAGACGAATATAATCATCTGATACCGTTATGTCCTGCTTATGGGGATTACGTGCATTCAGGATAAACCAGACCTGATCAAGCTGCAATTCATCGTAGGCGTACTGAGCAGCGATAAGGTGTGCAATTGTTGGGGGATCAAAGGTACCACCGAAGAGACCAACTCTACTTATGGATGAAACGCCATCTTCTATCATAAAAGCACCGCTTCTGAATCAGTTACCTTCGCTACCAAAAAATTCCTCAATCGAATCATCTTGATCCGTATCCTTTTGTTTCATCGGCTTTTTTGACTCTTCGATAGCGGAATTTAAGCCAGATAGTGCATCAGAACTCTTCTCGTGGTCACCATATTTTTCGAGAAATTTGTTAAACTCTTCTATTGCTGCAACCCAATCTTCCTGTTGCTCATAAGTTTTCGCGATGTAAAACTGGGATAGGGCCGCATACTCAGTATCATAATAATTGTCCATAACGAGTTGATAATAGATACGAGCAGCGGTTGGTTCTTTCATTATCGAATAGAGACGTCCGTTACGGAATTCCTTGCGTGCTAATTTTTGACGCAATTCAAAGATTTTATCCTGTGCATCCTCTACCCTGTCAGAGGTTGGAAAATCTTCGATAAACAATTGAAATCCATTTATTGCTTTGTTGGTATAGGTCTGGTCGAGTGAAAATTTGGGAGATAACTTATAGAAGGATTCACCGAGTTTATATAACGCCGATTCCGCCAGGTGGCTCTGGGGATATTGCACCACCGTACGTTCATATTCGGCCGCAGCGGTGATGTATTCCTTCATCTCAAAATGAGATTCTGCCAGGATGTACTGAGCTGAATCTGCTAGCGCCGAGCCGGAATAGTTGATGAGGAATATCTCAAGACGGTCTACTGCGTCAAGATACTTCCCATCATTGTAATGATCCATTATTTTTTTCCAAGCCACATCGGCTGGAAGCTGTTCCGCACGTTTACCTTTTCCGCAACCTACGGCAAATATCAACACAGCTAATAGAGAAGCGATTATATATGTTCTTATTATATTTAGTCTCATTCCAGTTTCCTTAACGGCTTCTAACCGAATAAAATGCATATGTTATTCCAGCCGCTCCAATAAATGCAACGACAGGTATAATGTAACGGGAATATGCCTCTCCCCTACCCTCTTTCTCAACCCCTTCCTCTGCCAGAGCGACCCTCCATGAAGGCGAATCGACGAGTAAAATTTCTGACCCTGAAAGGGGAGGTATTCTGATTTTATCTGCGATTCGACCTTTAGAAAGCTCTGTTTCTATAATTGGTTCAGTACTTTGGACAACTCTCATATTTGATAGATAGAGCAGAGAATATATACCATTCACAGTCTCTGCTTCAACCACCGAATCAAGGTAATGATTTTTATCTAGCTGCTGAGGTTGATCACCTGAAATGGCAATCGAACACAGCAGATGCGCTACAGCAAAAACGAATAGACAAGTACGCATTTTCATACTTTTATAATTCCAAATAATTCTTCAATATGTTCGATCAGAAGTCTTTTCATATTTCTTTCAATTTGCAGCGCGCTTTTTCCGTTTCACAACTGGAATTAACAAAGTGTATATCAGCAAAGATATGGTTGAGAAAAGCACACATTTCCCAAACCAATGACCGTAACGAACATAAATTGTGTCTACTCCCGCTGGTAAATCCTCTACAAGTCCACCTCGAACATCCTCAGGAAGTAATTTCAGGAAGCGACCTGACGATCCAATCATCGCGGAGATTCCTGTATTCGTGGCACGAACCATTGATCTGCCATTCTCGATGCTTCTCATACGCGTCAACAGTAGATGTTGTTTCGGTTCGGATGTACCTCGAAGCCAACCATCATTCGTGAGATTCAGGAAAACATCTGCTCCCAACCGAGTCGCTTCCAGACCAAGCTCAGGAAAGATAACCTCATAGCAGATCAAAGGAGCAGCTTTGAGCTGTGATTTTTTGCCCTCCATGTCCCAGGTTTTAACGCTTTCGCCCGGTTTGAACTCGGCTTGACCAAAATTCAGTGTTCCCAGAGAGGGAAAATATTGCTGATATGGTACCCGTTCACCGAAAGGCACCAGATGGACTTTGGAGTACCCCTGCATAATGGTTCTTCCACCAGGGGTCAGCATGAAAGCGCTATTATAGCGCATCAACTTATCATCAATAAATTCATAATCTGACGCACCGGTAACCAGAGGAATATTCATGGAATCAACGAATGCCTGCACATATCGTTTCCAATACAGTGATTTTGAAAGTTTTACGGGTGCAGCAGTTTCAGGCCATACAATAATATTCGGATTCTCAGAACTAAGCGAAATTGATTGAGAAAGGTAAATCTCAAAACTCATTTCGGGACCCAGAGCCCATTTTTCAGCCGGATCGATATTCCCCTGTACAAGGGCAAATTTACCAATTGGCTGATCAGACCCCTTGTGGTATACCGATCGTTCCCTGAAACTGCCAATACCAATGGTCAATACAACAATTAGCAAAACACTTACGATTGACCGTCTACCCAAATCCCTATAACTCAATAGTAGCACATTAATTGTCAATACCCAGAAGCTGACCAGATATCCACCACCAATCGCAGCCAATTGTAGAATGGACAGATACTCGCCTTGAGTAAGAAATAGATACGGCCAGGGGAATCCAAGATCGCCTTGTGCGCGAAATACTTCCTGCGCTGTCCAAAGGAGAATTGCGAGAAAATGACCACCTCTACCAAAATTTTCAATCAGAATACGGTGGATCAAAGAGATAAAACCAAACCAGAAAGTCATAAGAAGAACTGCACCAATACCAGAACCGATTCTCGCAGCCATCGTAGCACCAGTATTAAATGCTATCCAGTAGATCGCCCCAAGATGGAAAACTAATCCCATCAGTGAACCATACCAGAATGCATGTTTTCTACTGTTTGATTTTTCAATTACAAAAAAAAGAGGAATCAGCGCGAACCAAGCTAAAAAGCCTAATTGAATTGGTGGAGTTGAGAGCGCCAGTAGTAAACCGGAAAGGAGAGATGCGAGGATATAACTTCTAATGTTTGGATTCTTCATCTGGTCTGAATTCACGTCCCTCACGTGCGCTCGTATAAATATAGTCAACTACTTTCATCGTTTCTCTGCTATCTTCTATAGTAGATTTCGGGGATTCTTCACCATGAAGGACTTTTGCAAAATGGAAAAGTTGAGCTTCAAATGATGCTTTCAGTAATCCGAGAGGATCGCTGCTTTTCACGGGTGAAACGTTTACCAGTTCACCCTGTATAGTCTTAAAGACGGTTAATGGATTCAGTTGAGCTGACCCCGATGTACCTTCAAAGTAGGCATAGGAGACATCAGACTCCGAAAATAACCCCCAGCTACAGTCAAGCATAAATGTAACACCGTTTTCGTAAACTATTGAAGCAGTTATGGTATCTTCGACATTCCTTCGGAGTGCTTCATGATGCATACAGGCACAAACACGCTTTATGGGTGGTGTTCCCAACATCCAGTGAACGAGATCAAGCATCTCGATACCGAGGTCCATCAACACGCCGCCACCAGTTATTTTTTCATTATCTAACCAGGGAACTCTCGACCAGTTGCTGGTCTTTTTTGACCAACCGGCACGAACTCTCCAAACATTACCAAGCTCTTCAGCATTGAGGAAATTCCTGAGAACAGTGACATCAGTGCGAAATCGATGCTTCATGGCTACAAAAACATGCCGATTGTTTTTAATACTCGCCTTATAGAGGCGGTTTGCTTCAGAATAATTCCTGGTGACCGGTTTTTCTACGATCACATGGGCACCCGCAGCCAAAGCAGTTAGTGAAAGTGGTAGATGTGATATAGGTGGGGTTGCGATTAAGATGACATCTGGACTGGTCTGTTTCAGTAGATTTTCGATGTCTACAAATCCTGGGACATTGTATTTACGTGAGAGCAATCCTAACTTATACTGTTCGAGATCACTGATCCCAACCAATTCAAGCTCATCCATCTCCTTGATCAACGGAAGATGGTAAATTTGTGAAGCTCCCCCTAGTCCGACGACACCAATTCGAATTTTGCGGTCAATGGGGATATTGGTAAACGAAATATTCATTTGAGAAAGCACGCGTTAACATGGGATTTAAAATATCATTTCTACAACGAAGTACTTCTGAATTATATACTTTCAACTCAATTTCAGTTAGTTGAAAGAGTACTACTCCAGAACTCTTTACTACAAAGCGAAACGATAGCTCAATCTTGCAAGTTCAACTCGTCCAGGTACCCTTGCAGGAATATAGCGGCTGCTGCACGATCTACCCTTGCCTTGTCTTTTGATGGCTTCTTTCCACTTTCTCTAAGTAAATTCTCTGCAGACCAACTGCTCAATCGTTCATCCCGCATCTCAATAGGAATCTCCAGCTCATTCAGCCTTACACCAAATTCCCTTGCGGCAATTGAACTCTTCCCCTCACTACCATCCATATTCAAGGGAAGCCCAACAATAATTCTATCGATTTCTTCATCTATGATGATATCACGAATTTTATCAATCAGTAGCTTATCAGATGCATTTAGTGTAACCAGTGGGCTTGCTAGAGTACCAGAACGGTCTGAAATTGCTACACCAATTCTTCTGGTTCCCCAGTCAATTGCCAGTATTCGTGAAAATGTATTTCTCAATTTAACCTTTATCAGTCTCATTACCTTCAAGAGGCTGCTTCAATGACTCGCGCAAAATCTTTCCCGGTTTGAAATGCGTTTTACGCCGCGCGGGAACATAAATAATTTCGTTTGTTTTAGGATTTCGTGCTTTTGGTTTAGGTTTCGTTTTCTTTACCTCAAAAACACCAAAATCACGAATTTCTATGCGCAGTTCATGATCAGGCCCCATCATGATGTCACGAAGTGAGTTAAAGAGCTCGTTCGCAACCTTTGCTACGAGATCAGGACGCTCTCCGGTCTTTTCCACCACTCGCTCCACAACGTCTTTTTTGATGAAGGTCTTCATCCGTATTCCTCCGAAGCTGTATCCGTTTATTGTCTAATTATTTATCTTCAAACTGGGAACTTTCATTCTACAATTTTTCAACAACATCTGCAACATTAACTCTCTCTACTTGAAGGACTTTACTGACTCCATGAATGCGACTCATCACTTTAGAAAATACAGATAAACTACTCACTTCTATCACAAGTGTCCCCACAGCTAAAGAACCTTCCGTGCGAAGATTCGCCTCAATGATCCCGATGTCAAGTTTATTGATAGCTTCTGCAATATCCAGGAGTAAACCATTTCTGTTCTCAGCATAAACCCGCAGTCGAGCTTGAAATCTGTCAGATCTGCCTGTATCCCACTCAACGTCTACGATGTGTTCTTCATCATTCATCAATTCTCCGATATTTGGACAATCGATACGATGAACCCGAATCCCACGTCCCTTCGATATAAACCCAAGAATAGATTCACCTGGGAGTGGATCACAACAATTGGCAAATGTAATCATTACGTTTTCATGACCATGAACCTTTACCCCGGTACCGTTTCTCTTTTTTCTGGGGCTATTGGAGAGTGATGTTTTTTTCTTCTTCTGTTCTTGACCGCCATTGAGACGATTCTTCACAGATTGTGTTGAAATCTCACCTGAACCTATAGCTGCGAAAAATGCCTCCAGACTGGGTTGACCATAGCCATTCAGCAATTCTCCCAAGACCTGTCTGGGTATTTTATTCTTAGGTAAGTTAATTTCTTTACTTAATAACTCTTCACCGATTCGCACCGATTCTTCAAAACGGATTTGCTTGAAATATCTCTTAATTCTATTGCGCGCTTTGCTGCTCTTTACAAATTGCAGCCAATCCATGGAAGGGTTAGCATTTGAACTTGTTAATATTTCTACTTTGTCCCCAGTTCTGAGCTCATGCTTAAGTGAAACCATTTTTCCATTCACTTTTGCCCCTAAAACACTCAGTCCAATATTAGTGTGAACTGCAAAAGCAAAATCGACAGGCGATGCTTTTTTAGGCAGGGAAACTAATTCTCCCTTTGGTGTAAAAACAATGATTTCATCAGTAGAAATGTTGACCTTGAAGTCTGCCATAAACTCTTCGCTGGAATTTTCTTCCAGGGAGCCTTCAATCAATTTTCGCACCCACAAGTAATATTTCTGGAGCGAATCATCCTGTAGAGGTGTTTTGTCATTCCCTCTTTTATACTGCCAGTGAGCAGCAATACCAACAGCAGCGATCAAGTCCATCTCATGAGTACGAATCTGTACCTCGATCACCCTGCCCGAGTTGTCCATAACTTTTGTATGCAGTGAACGGTACATATTGCCTTTGGGTCTGGCAATAAAATCGGTAAACTTTTCTGCAATGGGATTAAATAAGCTGTGTACCTGCCCCAGAGCCTGGTAACATTCAGGGATAGTGTTGACGATGACACGTATTGCCAGTAGGTCTAAAATCTCTTCAAAACTCTTTCCACGCACTCGGATTTTGTTGTAGATACTGTAGAAATGTTTGGCACGCCCATATATATTAGCCTCGATCCCATCAGCATTCAGCTGGGCTTTTAAAGGCTTTATCACTTTTTCCAGCGACTCTTCACGATCTTCCAGTTTCATTGCAACTCGTTCAGCAATTCTCCTGTAGGAGGTGGGGTCCAGAACCTTGAGTGAGGTGTCTTCCAGTTCCCATTTTACTCGGGCAACACCGAGTCGGTGGGCTAATGGCGCATAAATGTCTAGTGTTTCTTGTGCCATTTGTAAACGTGATCGTTCCGGCATCGCATGAATTGTTCTCATATTATGCAAGCGATCAGCCAGCTTTATAAGGATAACCCGAAGGTCTTGCGCCATAGACAGTAGCATCTTTCGAAAATATTCAGCCTGTTTTTCTTCATTACTGCTCGACTTCTCAAAGCGCATTTCAGAGAGCTTGGTCATACCATCCGCCAATAACGCAACCACTACCCCGAAATGTTGACTGACATCGTCTATGGTTATTCCGGTACCCTCATCGACATCATGCAGTAGAGCACCTTGCAACGTAGTGACATCTAATTTTAGATCCGCAAGAATTCCCATAACTTCGAGGGGGTGAGTTATATACGGTTCTTTTGTCAGACGGCTCCGACCTCTATGCGCTTTACCAGCATATAGAAGTGCATTTTCAAGCTTAATACTCTGTTCTGAACCTGGCAAAAAATTCAGATTCTTGAGTATTTCATCAAAACGATCACATACTGCAGGAGGTAAATCTTCCCGAGAATACCCTATCTTTGAAGAGATACTTTCTATTTGAGTCACGTCAGACATGATTAAAATTGCTCGCCAGCTTGTTGTGTTTCAAGAGTTACAAATTGAGCACGTTCTTCGAGAAACACCAACTTCACAACTCCAGTTGGTCCATTTCTCTGTTTCCCGATGATAATCTCAGCAGTGTTATCCAATTCGACCTGCTCTTCATTTTCTTTGTTGTCCAGCTTATCGTAATAAGCCTTTCTATAGACGAACATCACGACATCAGCATCCTGCTCTATGGCACCGGAATCCCGCAAATCCGATAAAATAGGTCGTTTACTACCACCTCTATTTTCAACCGCACGACTTAATTGGCTGAGTGCAATAATTGGTATATCAAGCTCTTTTGCCAATCCTTTTAATTGCCTGCTGATATTTGCAATAGCCTGCTGTTGAGATTCAACTCCGGGTGGTGGTTGCATCAACTGAAGATAATCCAATACCAGCAAACCGATTTCATCTTTATGTGCAAGCTGTCGCGCACGTGCTCGAACTTCAGTAATGGATTGAGAGGCAGTATCATAGATCTATATTGGTAAATCAGACAACTTTCCAGCGGCTTCAGGAATACGAGTCCAATCCTCATCAGGAATTCTCGCATCTCGAATTTGATAGAGTGGTATACCTGAAACAAAACTCATCATTCGCATAGCAATTTGTTTTGAACTCATTTCAAGTGAAATGATTCCGACTGGAACCTTGGAATAAAGGGCTGCATTAAATGCGAAACTTAAAGCCAGCGAAGTTTTCCCCATAGATGGGCGCGCTGCGAGAATAATTAAATCAGATTTCTGAAATCCACCGGTTTTGTCATCCAGGTCCCTGAATCCACTGCTAACTCCGGTGTAAGCCCCTTCACGTTCAGAAAGTTCCTGTATGTTCTCAACTGTAATTCCAGCGACTTTGTCAATCTTCTTATAACCGCTTCGTTCATCGCTCTTCTGCAGAGTAAAAAGTTCGGAGATTCCCCAATCAATTAAACCACCTGCTTCTGTTGATGGATCATAACTGCTTTTCCCCAACTCCTCACCGATATTCAACACTTCACGAAGGACATATTTCTGTTTTACGATTGTAGCGTAATAATCTACATTTCTTGGAAACGAAACGAGTTCAGTTAACTCAGTGAGGTAATAATCTCCACCGATATCACTTAGTTTCTCATTTGCAGTGAGACGCGTACTCACTGACACAAGATCAGTCGGTTCATTTTCACCTGCCAAATCTGATATCGCCTTAAAGATAATCTTGTGCTTCTTCCAGTAAAACGAATCACCTGTGATTAAGTCACTGATTTTTTCGTATGCGAGAGGGTCTAACAGTATTGCGCCCAATACTGCCTGTTCGGCTTGTAAGTCAGAGGGTGGAATCTGGGAGTACTCCTTCTCCTCATCCTTTTTCTTATACTTTTTCTTCTCTTGTTTGAAGTTATTCATTCCAGTTCCAGAACCAAGTTGATACACCAGCTACAACAATATCGTAATAGAATACTTCAACTGATTTTCATCAATTTACTACAAAAACTCAATACCTGAAATCTATTAATATCTTAGCTTTAAATCAAAAATTCGTACTAGTGCCTTTTCTAAAACGCTTAGCTTGTTCGGTTACCTCCTGGATTCAAGCTAAAACACTGCTGGAATGACGCGAGGAAATTTCGACACTCAAACCGATTCTGAACAGGCACTAGTATTTTCGTCGAAATTTATAAAGCATTTCGCACATCCTCAATCGATCAACATTTAGAAAAACGGAACAATTGCCAATTATCTTAGAGCTAAGCGTCCTTCTCTTCAGCTTTCAGTTCCATTAACTTTGCTTTCATCAGCTGCACATCCTCCCATGTAGGCTTTTTCCAGTTAGGATTGCGAAGCAGCGCTGCTGGATGAAAAGTTACCATTAATGGCACCCCATGATAATCATGAAATTGACCACGTAAGTTTGTTAATGACTGAGAAGAATTAAGTATCGTCTGTCCCGCAATTCTTCCTAAAGCTAGGATTAACTTAGGCTTAATCAATTGAATCTGTTTGAGCAAATGCGATTCACATTGTGCCACTTCAGATGCTACTGGATCACGGTTATCCGGGGGACGGCATTTTAGTATATTTGCTATATAAACATCTTTTCCACGTTCCAGATCAATCGCTGCCAATATCTTGTCCAACAATTGCCCTGCTCGCCCGACAAACGGTTCTCCATGACGATCTTCATCTGCTCCTGGTGCTTCACCAACCAGCAATAAATCAGCATCAGGATCACCCACACCGAAAACTATCTTATTCCGCTTTTCACCTAACGGACACTTCATACAATTGCAAATCGCCTGATTGAATTGAGCAAGTGTTTTATATTGGGGGTAAGGGTCTTCAAATTCACCCGGAATCGGATTTACACTTTTGGGCTCAGGGGCAAAATTTTTCCAGGATGGATCTGGTTCGGGACAATTTGGATCACGATTTTTCAGCAATTTTCCCCTACGGCTCTCAGATTCTGTTTTTGAGTTTACTTCAGGTTTCACAGGATGATGTTGCCTCTTTTGGGGTGTCATCTCAGGAACGGGCAGAGCATCAATCTCACTGGGTTCTGCCAGAATCAGTTCTGAACGCTCTCTTTTCTGAGCAAGGAACCGGTACCCATCCCTCATCAGTTCGTCAAACTCTTTTCTATCCAAAATTATACCCGAATTAATCATGACTCATAATGTGGTGCAGGTATTACTCAATGTTTTGCGTGCAATCCATCAATCTGATCCAGTACCCACCAGGACAGTACTGATTTTTCCGCTGCTTCGCTGACTTGTTGACGTCCCTGTCCATCCAACCATATTAATTGACTGTCCGCAGCACCTATTGCCAGATGTTCATTCAAAAGGATAGCATCCAACCCTTTGCGTACACGCTTCTCCTTGGCTTCCTCAATATCCAGGCTGGTTTCCAATGCAAATCCGATAGTAATTCCAGGACACATTGAAGCAGTCTCTTTTGCGATATCAGGATTTTCAACAAGTTCAATCGTCGGAGTAGTTTCAAGACTGGAACGTTTCAGCTTGCCATTGTGCTTTCCTTTTGGACGCCAATCGGCTACTGCCGCGGCAAAAATCGCAACATCACTGTTCGTTATGTTCGCTTTCACCAGATCGAACATCTCCAATGCTGAAACTCCGCTGTAAGTTTTCACATGTTCAGGAGGTTTTACGTCCATGGCGCCATGAATCAAAACCACTTCAGCACCTCGATCACGTGCAGCTCGAGCTAATGCTACCCCCATTCTTCCACTACTACGATTCGAGAGAACTCGGACATCATCAATCGATTCTTCAGTACGTCCCGCAGTGATCAAGACTTTTTTCCCACGCCAGGTTGCCAACTTTTCAAAGTGATCCTCTAGTGCCTGAATAATTTTATCAGGTTCGCTCATTCGACCTAAGCCACTTTTCTCGCCTGGTGCTGCCATTTCTCCATACTCAGGTCCAATTTTCTGTACGCCACGTTCTACGAGGATTTTAACGTTGTTTTGTGTGGCTGGATGACTATACATGCTACCATTCATTGCGGGAGCAACAAATATGGGACATTCAGCGGCCAGGAGTGCTGTACTGACTAAGTCATCCGCCATGCCATAGGTCATCTTGGCTAGGATATCTGCGGTTGCAGGAGCCACTAGAATTAAATCAGCCCAATGTGGCATATCCAAGTGTAACGTGTTCACGTTTCCATCTGCCTCAAACATCCCAACACCAACTCGATTCCCCAAAATTGAAGAAAATGTAGTGGGTTGAACAAAACGTTGAGCAGAGTTTGTCATCATGACGCGGACTTTGGCTCCGCGACGCAATAGTTCTCGCACGACATAGACGATTTTATAAGCCGCAATTCCACCTGCAACGGCAACAAGAATCTTTTTGTTCAGCAATACGTTTTTCATGATTACCTGTCTGGAATACTACTGCTGAGATAAGTATGGAACTGGACGCTTGGTTGTCCATTCCCCCCAATTATAAATGCAAACCTGGTACCTGGATGAATCAATTTGAATTGCCCGCAGGGCGGTCAGTCAGTGGTAATTGTAACTTGCTGACCGTTGGGAAACCTTTAAATCTTAAATGGCGTTATCTTCTGATCAATCTTCCTCAGAAAGATCATCGAGACTTAGTTTAGCGGGAAATTTTTCTTGTTCGATTAATTTAGCTGCATCTTCCGAATCATCTTCCATCAATTCTTCGCCTTCGACTTTCAGCTTGTCCGCAATCATCTCTCGAAGCGATAGTATGACAGGTTTCTCAAATCGGATTGTAGGTTCATGCGGAACGGGAGATTCCTCAATCATCCCCTCTTCCCCTTCTTCATACTTCTCCATCATCTCCAACTGACTGAGATAGGCATCCATCTCTTTTCGTTGTTGTTCTGCAATCTGACGTGACCGTGTAGATATGGTCATGATGGACATATAAATATTCTTCGATTTTCCATAGAAATCTTCTGCAAGAAACATTTCGTGCGACAAAGTAACTACCTCCTCAATTAAAACATCGAGTATTTTCAATAGTGATAAATAGATACCAGGAAAATGAAGTCCTAAACAGTTTTTCCCTGATAAAAGCATTAGTTTGAGAATTTCAATTGCTGACTAATGGGACGAATCTAAATAATCCTCAATTTTTTTCAGCACTTCAGATACAGCAGTCTCTAGATCTTCATTTAATATAACCGCATCGAACTTATTCGACATGGAACGCTCAAATAAGTACCTGGCAAGACGACGTTCTATTTCATCATTGGATTCACGTCCACGTTTTTCAAGACGCCTTCGCAGCTCTTCGATGGATGGAACGTCAATATATAATGTTAACGCTTCTGGAAAGTTCCGTTTGATACTAAGTGCTCCCAGAACATCGAGATCAAAGATGATAGGAGTACCAACATCAAGCATTTTTTCGACGAGGGACTTCCGAGTACCATATAGCTGCCCATGAACCTCTTCATGCTCCAGGAAATCTTTGGCTCGAACGAGTACTTCAAAATTCTCTCGTTTTAAAAACTCATAATCTATGCCATCAACTTCCGATGGTTTCTTCTCACGAGTTGTGGATGACACAGAAAATTGGAATTGAGGAAATCGCTCAAGAATTCTCTTGATAATGGTACTTTTACCACCACCCGAAGGGGATGAAAATACGAGTAATTTGTTTTCAGCCATAAAAATCACTTCACTTGATTTCGATAAAAATCACGTTTTTCAATAAACATGTATACGTTAAAGTCTTAGGCGATATTCTGAACCTGTTCACGCATCTTCTCCAACTCTTCCTTGATTCTTACAACCCTACTTGATACTTCACTTGTATTTGCTTTTGATCCCATTGTGTTGGTTTCCCGGTTCATCTCCTGTAAGATAAAATTCAATCTTTTGCCCACCTGGTCACCATGGTCTAAAGCCTTTTCAAATAGCTCAATGTGACTTCTCATCCTGACAATTTCTTCAGTTATATCAATGCGATCAACCAGCAACGCCACTTCCTGCTCGAGACGCCCTTTATCTACCTTATCTGCTGGAGTATACTTTTCTATTCGGGTCAACATTTTATCCAGTTGACCTTTCCGATTTTCCTCGGCGTGAATTTTTATTTCGGATAGGTTCTCTTCAAGGATAGCGAGACGTTTTCTCAAATCCTTTTCGAGATTGCTCCCTTCAGCCATACGCATTTTATCAAATTCTTTAAGGGCTTCACGCAACCCTTTCTGGATCAGCACAAGCCGTCTGATGGCTTCTTCCTCGGTCTCTTCGGGCTTGAAGTTTTCCAGCAATGGTAGTATGTCACTCAGCTTGATGTCATCCTCAAGTGCTAAATGATCAGCAGCTTCTCGGATACTTGCAAGCACTCTACTTACCATTTCTTTGTCAAAGCTGAATCCTTCCTGATAACGGGTTTCCCTGGGTTCGAGAATTTGGATTAAAACCTTCCCGCGATCCAACTCAGTGCGTACTACATTACGCACCTCATTCTCGAATTGCATCAAACTTCTAGGGAGTCTTGTGTTAATTTCAAGAAAACGACCATTTACCGAACGTATCTCGATACTGTACTGAATCGTACCCTCATTAACCTCAGCACGACCAAATCCGGTCAAACTTACTAACATGAATTTCCTTTCCGGACACGGAAATGTACTCAACCCTTTCAACGTATATTGTGCCGCAATATACTCCCACTCTTGAAG
>JAIOHU010000266.1 GCA_019912845.1 bacterium | reverse complement strand
TCTCATACCCGGGCCACCCAGCCCCTTAAAAGTTGAAATCTTCGGGCAATTCCTCAAATTCCTGCACATATTCACGTGTTTCCGCACGTTTGATCACATGAACTTTGCCCTCTTCAATCGCAATTACTGCCGGACGTAGATAGATAAACTGCCAGCTCTGACTAAGGTTATAGGCACCTACATGCGGGATCACGAGGAACTCCTCACGTCTCACCGGAGGCAGGGAAATGCTGGGGTTCACCACATCGATGTTCATGCACAATCCACCGTAAATGATCGTATCCTCTACAGTCGTGCCGGAATCCTGCCCCGATTGCATCTGGTAACGGTACCATTGCACAGAGGAGAGCATGTTCATTCCAGTATCCAATACCACTGCACGAGCTCCAGTAGGAAGACGTTTCTGAGCAACAATACGTGTGATCATACTGAAGGGTTCATCCACAAGCGCACGTCCCGGTTCAATAAACAGACGAGGTAATTTGCCATTTGCAAAATTGCCTTCCATCAAGATGGGACAAATTGCCTGGGCATATTGATCAAAAGTCGGGCAGGTTTGTTCACCGGGAAGGTATGCCCAGTGCAATGTGTTCTGAGAAGCATATCCACCGCCGAGATCCCAGTATTTCAGATTTACACCCCAGCGTTCGTGAACCTGGCTGTAGAATCGCACCATTCCTTCAGCAGCACGGGAATATACACTTACATCATCCACATAGGTCCCGGTGTGGATATGCAAGCCGACAACCTTCAACTTTCCACCGGCAACCATTCTTTTTACAGCTTCGTAGGCTTGACCGCTTTCAACATTGAACCCAAATTTATGCCAAGGAGGATCGTTCAAGTCCATATTGATACGGACGCCTACTTCCAGCACCTCGCCAAGCTCATCAGCAATATCTTCGATAACCTGCATTTCATCATAATTATCGATATTAACCATTGATTTTGCTGCAAAGGCTTTCTTCAGCTCATCACGAGTCTTATAAGGGCCGTTAAAGATGATCTGATTTCCGGGAACACCAAGATTCTCTGCAATGTCATATTCAAATCCGGAAACCACCTCCGCCCATGCGCCTTCCTGATGCAGAATCGCACAAACTGATTTCAGGTAATTGGTTTTGTAAGAATAAGATATCTGGAAGTTCGGGTAACGTGAGCGAAACGCCCTGTTCATATCCCGATACTTCTGTCTCAACTCACGTACAGAGAGAATAAATAGGGGAGAACCATATTCTGCTGCCAGTTCTTCCACCGCATACCCTTCGATTCGTTTTGTTGGTACAGTCTGAGGGGGACGTCCAAATTTATTCAGAATGCCACCACTGGCGTGACGTACAATTGTCGGTTTTACATAAGGTTTCTTTTCCATAATTTCACCTGTCAATCTGGTCGTAGTAGAGTTCACCTTTGACGATAAGGTTTTCGATATATTCCAATGGGCATACAAGGTCGGTCGCATGACGTACAAATGTTACCCCTGATTTTGCTGGGGGAAGGGGGCTTACATCCTTACCCAACGCCAGATCCAACACCAGTTTGGGCAAGTTTTGATTTGCACCGGTTCCGAGGTATATCCACGCCGGAAAACGAGGGTTGATCTCTAACAGATATAGTTTTTTTGTTTTACTGTCCTGCATGATTTCAAGCTCACACGGTCCAGTCCATTTCAGCCCGTTTAATATTTTGGATGTTAACATTTCAAGTTCTTTGTTCTTCAACGATATGGCAGCCCAGGCTTTTCCCTTGTCCGTAAGTCGAACTTTGCGTATCGGTAATGCACCCAGCAGTTCACCATCATGTGCCACGGCACAGATATCAAACTCTTCTCCGCTCAGTGATTCCTGAACCAGAACAGGCAATCCCCATTGCTTCCTGAAGCCATCAAAAGCCTTCAGAGCGTCATCTTTCGTCCGGCAGAGCTTAGCATCGTAAAAAACGCCTTTGACATAGAGAGGGAACCCCATTTCATCCAGGGCATCATCCAGTTTTCCCGGATTATTGATGGCGATGGTTTTGGGAGTGGGTATATCGTGCTTCTCACAAAACGCAACCAGATTCGCCTTTTGGCGAGCTTTTACCATCTCTTCGCTGGGTAGGTACATCTTGATTCCAGCTTCCCTTATACGCGGTGACAGTTTCTGATAAATGCTCAATTCACTGTCCAGTGTCGGGATCAGAACATCAATCCGCACCTGTTCATGGATATACATGATCCGTTCGAAGACCTGCTCACTTCCCTGGTTGGGATAGGGGATGAGAAAGGTATAATCCAGCAGATTGTGGTCATACACCCCGGTATCATAAACATCATACGCCAGTCCGATAATCTTCCCATTCCAGTCTGGATCGTGACGGAGCGAACGGATGATTCCGATCCCCGGAGCTGGATTGTCGGCTGCATGAAGACCGGTAACTGCTACATGTACGCTCTCATTCATTCGACAATTCCCATATCTTTAAGCTGACGGAAAAAATCATCCAGGTCTTTGCGAGCTTTAGACCCATCCACGTCAAATTCCTCTTGTAAAGCCTCAGCAATCGCAGGAGCTTCGATCTCCTCACGAAGTTTCTTGAAGATGAATTGACCGGTTTTATTCAGTGTGTATGTTAAGCCTGTCGAGTGGTCGAACAGGAAACCACTTTCGCTTAAAGTAACTTCAGTTGTAAATGTGACACCCATGGCAAACTCCATCAGTAGAAAAACTGCAATATAGTTTTAGCTTTTCGCTAATCTATGTAGGTTGAGACTTGGTTCAGGATATTACCTTGTCATTGCGAGGAAGCGTAGCGACGAAGCAATCTTATATTGACTTAAAGCGAGATTGCTTCACTTCGTTCGCAATGACTGATATTCACAAATATCCGAAACAGCGAGGAACCATAGATTTATTGTGAATAGCCATTCAACTGTGTTAAAAGCCCTGATTTATAAACCAGCAACTCGTCAACGTGAAATCCGAACATCTTATCCCAGTAATTGTACTCATCCGTGCTGTCAACCTTGTCAATTTTCTTTCCCCACAACCCTACTTCAAAACTGCCATCGAGGAAACGTTGATTAACCACGATCTCCTGCTCAAAGGTGCCCTTCTTGACTTCAACGAAATTGTGACTGCCGCCTGTTATCGGATCACTAACGTTGTATGGATAGAGTGAAATCCCCAACCAAGCCTTCGCCTGGTTGCATTTCCCTTTCAAGATAATCTTAGTGGGCCAACCAGTATCAGCATTTACCACAATCTCTGCGTTCATGGTAAAAAGCTGTTCTGATTGCAGCATTACCTGGCTGAATCCAACTCCCGTAAACAACAAAACCAGCACGGATGAAATAAGGAGTACTCGTCTGTTCATCATCGATCCTCTTCAAATAATTTAATAGCTTCACTATTCGGTGTGGCTATATCCCGAATTAAAAGTGTAAACATCGTCATTGCGAGGATTGAAGTGACGTGGCAATCTCACATTTCAAATGGCCAGATTGCTTCACTGCGTTCGCAATGACATGAGTACAGAAAGACCTTTATACCCATGCGAAATAGCGAGGAAAAAGTTTAATAGCGTATCTTTATCCCGAATGAAAATAATTCCAATGAGTAGTGCCACCTGTTACCCACATTTGGATAGGGTTCATAATCTGTTCGGACAAATGAACCAAGCAGATACATATTTGGCGACACCTTATAATTCATTGCAATTTTATAGCTGTCAGTTTGAAGATCACGATTTGTATCTACGATCAAATAAAGTTGATCAATCTTCATTCTTTGCTTCCCACCGCTTCTTGAGAGGGTGAAGAGTACATTGTTCCAAACCGCAATATCCACTGCAACAGTATGTGATAAAAATCGATCATCACCCATCACTTGATAGTCAGTCTGAAAATATAGCCTGTAGGGACCAATTGCTTTACTTAAACCAAGTGTCGCTGTGTTAAAAGATTCTAATTGTGTTACATCCACCTCATCATAATCGAAATAAGTCCAGGATGCGTAATATCCCCATGAACCCGGGGCTCCCAGAATATGTG
>JAIOHU010000265.1 GCA_019912845.1 bacterium | reverse complement strand
TACCCGGTGCCCATGTGTGATAGGTAAACACCAGCAAATCAATAATATTCGGCCACAAATAGGCAATGATGATGGAAATGATCCCGAGGAGAACCGTCCAGATACGCGCTAGTTTCAGTATTTTTTTGTCGCCTTTGTGTTCCCAGCCGAGGTGATGTTCGAATAGGTCTTTTACGAAAATGGCTGTAGCAGAGTTCAGTGCCGAATCCGCGGAAGACATAACTGCTGAGAGTAGTGCTGCAATCATCAACCCACCGATAATGGGATTGTGCAGCTCACGTATCACCATGGGTAATGCCTGCTGAGAATCAATCCCCGGAAACATGTTTCTGGCATACAATGCGATGAAAAAGATGACTGCGGGGAAGGTTAACGCCAGTAAAAGCCCAACTCCTGCAATACCGATTTTAGTGTCACGGATAGTTTTGCCGATCATATACCTTGTAGCATATCCCGGCGCAAAGGTCTCCCCAAGAAAAAATGCTAACCATGTCGTAATCAGGAAGGATAACCCTTTTCCTCCACCGAGACGGAAAAAATCATTGGAAATATCTTCGGTGAAGGTTCCCCAACTCGCGATCACATCCGGTGCGATAAAACCGAGTGTCAATAGGAATCCAACAAAGAGCACAACGAACTGATAGACATCGGTGTGGATAACAGCTAATAGACCCCCGGCAGTCGAATAGATAATTACGATTGCACCACCAATAATAATGGCGAGCTGAACCATCTTTTGACGATGGCGTTTTTCGGCTTCTTTCTGCTCTGCGCTCTTTCCAGTACTTTGTTCGCTCGCAGATATTGACTGACCTTGCTCTGGTTTGCTGATTGTAGAATCATTCAACAATGCGCCTGCTGTCCCATTGGCTACACTATCTTCCATAATATTCTGAGAACCATTCTCATCTGGCAGAACTTCAAATTCTTCGCCTACTTCAACAGCAGCTTCGATCATATCCTCCGGCATCAAAGCGGATAGGACGGATCCAATTGCAGCAATTTGTGCAGCGACGATAAAAACTGAGAAGAGTAGTGATAGTACCATGGCAAGAAAGCGTGCACGATCATCATACCGATGTCCGAAGTATCCGGCAACTGTATAAAGTTTTGCTGCCCTGAATTTGGGCGCTACCCAGAGACCGGAAAAGATGAAGTGGAAATACCCACCAGTCGCAATCAGTGCCCAGACCAAACCCATTTCGTACGCATCACCAATCGCTCCAACAGAGTAGCCACCACCAATTACAGTTGCACCCATCGTTGCGGCGATCATCCAATAACGGATATTCCTGCCAGCAACCAGGAAGTCATCTGAATCACCAATTTTACGAGCCTTCAGGACTCCCTTAGTGAAAATAAAAGTGATGTAGACTAATATTATTGCCCATTGTATGTATAGATCAGCGATACAAACCTCCGGGTTTTAATTATAGACCTTTGGATAAGGACTGCGGGGTTTAGAGATACAAATTGAATATGACTTATTCGGATATTGAATTGCGCATTTTATCTAACCATCACAAGTTTTTCGCTCATCCTGTGGTTGTAATATCCGTCTCGTCGACCTGTTCATCCACCGGGGGAAGTTCCATTTCATGATCGATCTCAATTTCACTCCGGAAAGAATCTATTGGTGGAGTTACCTCTTTGCGGACATAGTTCCCAAGCATCAATCGTACCAGAGCGGAATATGAAGGCTTAAACTTGATCGTATCACCAACTTTTAACCCGGCAGAATCCACACCAATGTTTATCACACTCACATCACTGCTCGCGCCTGCGATTCGATAGTCAGGATTTAAGGGAGTTAATCCACTGACATCTGTATCAAGTTGACCAACCGCGATCAGTGCTCTGTAGCCACGTTGACCCGGTTCGAAGGATTCGTCATCCTGCTTAATGGATTCAAACGGTGTCATATCTGTTGTTTCACCCATAGGGACAAGGCTTTTTTCCTTGATTTCAATAATCTCAGATTCAAGTATAAAAGCATCATCGCGTAATCCCTTTAACGTGCCCCCATTCACAAGATCAGAACCCAGAAATACCGCCTCACCGATTCTGAAGTTATTCACCGAGCTTGGCACTCTACCTTCCAAAAGAAGCGGCAACATTGCACTGGCTCCTGCCGAGATCATCGGTAATTTTCGCTCAAATTTTAATTCAAGGAGCTCACGATAGAGCACCAGTTGCATCATTTGATCAATATTGGGGACTGCTCCAGACAAACATCCAAGATTTGCACCGATCCCCAATACCTCAATGTTACTTAGATTAAAAACTTCGCGGTAAAACTGTACCAGTGTACCAGGTAAAATCCCCTCACGTAAATCTCCTAACTCAATCATAACAATGATGCGATGGACCTTATTCTGTTTCTTTGCTTCCTCATTGATCGCTTCAATTATCTCCATCTCACTATTGAGACTTACATCCACCAGACGAATAACATGTTCTATGGCTGATTTGTGGGGGAGACGGAGATACCAGGACTCCACATCCGGCACAATACTATCAATGTTCTCAAGGTTTTCCAGACGTGAATCCGCCATGGAACGTATCCCCAACGATTGAAGTGCTTTTATTGTGTCTGTATGCCCGCACAACACCTTTGTAACCAACGTCCAGGATGCACCGTGGTCTTTCATCCAACCATCAATGACCTGGATGTTTTGCAATAAAGCAGGCAGATTTATACTGACTCGATTCATGCTTTCGTTTCCCGTTTCTCTAAAACTTTCTGGTGATACCTTCTACTCTAATGAGTTTGTCTCAAATTTGCTGTATTTTGCCAATCTGGAGATTGGCGCTCCCAGCTGGAGCATTTGCGGATGTTGAAGAACTTATTGTGTACGACAATTAATCTTCAGTTAGAGATTTATTTTATTTTGATGAGTATGGATTATTGTAACGCATCTCAGCGTACTTTGTGGTGAAACCGACACGTTCATAGAGACGTTTTGCTGGATTATCATATTCAACATGCAGCTTAATATCACCTTCACATTCCCGCGCACATTTATCAATCAATTTTCCACCGATTCCCTGACCACGAGTTTCGGGATCCACAGTAATCATCAACAGGAGATTTTCCGGGATATAACCTTTCATGCCGGTTTTCATCATCACACAGATGCCCAGCAAGTTTTCGCCACGGTGGGTAAGCATGACGAATCCACCCATACCACCATTTTTCCTGAAAACGAAATCCAATGCGCGATTTACATCTTCCAATTTGTCGTTGTAGGGTTTCATGGTTTCGTGCAGGTAGAGTGCAACCTCATCACGTTTTGCCCACTCAGGAAAATCTGATTCATTTTCGACTTTGGTAAATTTGATTTCTTCCAATTCAATGTTGCTGTTACTCATTGTCCTAATATCCTTTTTTCAACTGGTTAAATATAGTAAATACTTACGGTTAACTGCTGCCATTGCTGTCGTTATCCAAGCTGTCAGTGGCAAGGAATGGTGCGGCGTCAAGCTTTTCGGCTTGCATCATAGACGCTACTCGTTGCAAGGAGGAGATGATCTGGTTCTGCTCCCAATCGTGCAGGTCACCAAATCGTGCTATAAAATCCTCATGCAGAAGCGCTGGTGCAGACTCAAGAATCTCCTGCCCCTTCTCGCTTACCTCTACCAATACGCGACGTTTATCGCTGTCGCTTCGTGCACGATGGACATACCCACGTTCCTCCAGCCGTAACAGGATATTCGTAACCGTCGCCTGGCTGAGACTGACCGCAGAAGCGACCTCACCCACGCTTAACGGGGAATTTTCCCGTAAGGCTTTGAGTACGATCAATTGAGGGACTGTCAACCCGAACTGCTGTACCAGCTTTTTAGAATGCAGGTCAATCGCACGAATGATCCGTCTGAGCGAGACCAGCACAAGATCGACATTGGCACCATGGCTATACATGGATTTGCCTCCAAAATTATATCGTGTACAATATATCGTGTACGATGGATTAATTCAAGGGGCGAGAGAGTTACCAATGGACCAATTCAGATGATTTCACCGCTGGCATTGGACTTGTTCAATGTGTAATAACGCTGGTAATGGAGCTATTAGACCCTGGATAAATCCAGGGCCAAGCTGCCACTTCTGCGAATTAATCTGGTAATAATGTTGTAATTGTCTGCGGTGTAATAATCAACTGAGTGACTATTTCACATATAGCAGTTTTGTTCGGTGCGTTTGGATGTCATCAACGGTTACCTGCGCGATATACACGCCAATCGCATAGGACGATCCATCAAATTCAACACTGTGGATTCCAGGTGAAAGTTCATCTCTTATCAGTTGAAGAACTTCTCGTCCAAGCAGATCGTAAATGGTGAGGGTAACGTTTGAAGTATAGGGTATCTCAATTCTAAGACGGGTAGTGGTATTGAATGGATTTGGTGACGCTGAAAGTATTTTGAAACTGGAAGGCTGATGGATACCATGGTCAGGCTGCACAACTGTTGGATCAAACTCAAACGCGCCCATGTCAGGAGCAATCCCTATGTAAGATTCACGTGGGACTGTGTACAATGAGTCGTGATTCCAATAAAAGAAATCGGTTCCAGCATCTATGCATGGCGATTCTACACTCAAGAAATAGCTGTCAGTCTGAAATTCTGGGTCAACTGAAAGATTTCCTTCAAGCCAATCAAATTCGATGTGATCCCCCTCCTGTATTTCAACCCCATTCTCACCTCCATGAACCAGGCTGTTAGTAAAAACCAAGTACGGGTAAAATCCAAAATTGATGGCTGAAATCTGGAATTCGATCGCAGGGTTCCAAACAATACTGTTTACACTGATAATGCTGCAATTCCTCAATGAGAAGAAATTTGTAGTCGATAAGTTTTCAGCAATGGTTGAGTTAAACAGATACACATACCTGCCTTCGCTGGTTATCCCCCCGGAATTGTTGTTCATCAATGTTCGCTTTATGGTAATTCGAGACATCCAGGATTGGATAATTTCTTCACACTCTGAAATCCTGACAGAGTTCAATTCAACCTGTGCACCTCTAAGATTAAACACTTCGTTTGTGATATAGTCAATTTCGAGGTTTTGAAAGAGGACATTAGAGGACTCAGTACATTCAATTAATGAGCCGATATGGTTGCCATTTTCACCTTGCTGTGTGAGATGTAATCCTGACAGTTCAATCGTTTCACAGTTGTCGAGTGTAAACTGTGTCTGACCCTCGACTGAGCGAAAGACGGCGTTTCCATCCTCATTTATAATGCGGGTATAACTAGCGAGGTAAATGGGGAAATGTTCGTTGTTACTCTCTGCAGAATACTCTCCATCTGCGAGAAATATGCTGCCGGGATTTTCCGAATCGTATCCTGATAGCAGGACTGCCTGGGATAGGGATTGCAAGGCATTTTCCTCATCAATGCCACTGTTGGAATCATCGCCGTTGACAGGGTCGACATAAAGATCGTGGGTAACCTGAGGGTGAATTGCAGTTCGGATTCTGACAATGACTTCTTCCGGGACATCGATATAGACTGGATCAACTTCTGCGACGGTTGCCGTATCAATTGTAATTTCAGTTTCAATTGCGGAATCGATAAAGATATCCTGGCTGCTTTCCTGCGAGGCATTTAGGTAAAAACTGCTCGGATTCTCATTATCGTATGATATGATCTGCCCAACATCAAGACCGCCGGCGTTCTCGTTTCCTGAATTGTGGTGTACACTGCATCCTGAGATATTGAGAATAGCGCCAGCACTGATTCCGGTTCCCATGTTGTGATGAACATGCAGATTTTCGGCAGTCAAAGACTCTGTATTGATACCGCCTCTCTGATTGCCAGAAATAGTTGAGTTTGAGAGAAGAACTTCACCAAGCGTAGAAATCAATCCGATGCCATTATTGTTTGTTATCCGTAATGAATCGGCTGTTACCTGCTGAGCTGAGCCAGTAATCCCATTGCCCCCATTGGAACGAATAGTAACATTTTGGAATTGAACTTCATCGGTTCCATGTGGAAAATAAATTCCATCGGTTACGCAATTCTGTACTGTGGCGTTTCTCAAGAGTCCACTTGAAAAGTTAATACCACAATACCTAGCGTTTTGAAGAGTGATACCCTCAAGGACACCGTTATATGAAGCTAGATATACCGCATAGTCCTCATGCAAAGTTGCATTAAGAATCACCTCTTCTCGTCCAACTCCCTGCAGACTTTTTCCATGTTGAACGAAAACAGGGAAAACTTCCTCATTTGAATACCCACTGTAGGTTCCCGCAGCAAGGTGAATGGTTTGATCCCGACTTGTATGAATCATCGCATGTTTGATCGTTTTAAAGGGATCGTGAGGGGTAAGCCCGGAACTGGAGTCGTCGCCATCAGGTGATACAAAAACATCCTGATCTATCGGATCAACAATATAATTTAAAGCATGAATATCCCAGAAAGATGGTGGGAAGGCGGTATAGGCAGACCTGAGTTCAGTTGTTGCAGTATCCAGAGGAATCACCATCCCCATATTTACATCGACCGGGTAATAAAAATCATCCCCACATCTAGCGCTGTTATTGTATACACTACTTCGGGAATTGTTGTCAAATTGAATGTTCCATTCTTCAATCTCCTCATAAACATATATTCCGCCACCAAATCTGTCCGAGGTGTTGTCGTGAATGCTGCAATTCCTTAATGTTATCTCAGAATCTGGAGTTAGCCAAATACCACCCCCCCCACTATATGCGTGATTTCCTGAAATTGTAACTCCTTCGAATAAGACCGAACCAGGTGATTCAACCAAATTCATAATACCTGCACCTTGGAAAGCATCATTTCCAGTAATCATTAAATCTCTTACTATATAATCACCCTCACCAAAGATCACTAATCCTGAATCATCATTGTCACGAATCAGACAATTTTGAATCAATACCTCCCCATCGTTATTTTCATTGTATTCAGATAGTATTCCACCACAATTGCCATCAATAATAGAATTCACCAAAGTAAAACGTCCCACAACATGCAGCGGATACGAATTATTTGTGTAGGATAGTTCATCAAATTCACCTTCACCAGATATGATCAATCCAGTACAGTTCGTGATTTCAACATTTTGCAAATTATACACTTCTGCAAAAATAATACCTGGATTATGTGCCGTACCGATGTCTGCCAGAATAACATGTTCCAGGCTGAAGTCTTCAGCACTGACTCCGATATGTCTTCTGTTTTGGAAACCATTCTGCAGTGTAAGTCCCCTCAAATGCACACCTTCACTGGATACAGCATAAAGCATAATTCCTTCCTGACCATAAATGATGGTTTCGTATTTTGCAGTAGTGTCGCCAGTTAGGATATATGTTGATCCCAATATTACTTCCCATTCAGGCCATATCAATCCTTCATTGTAATCACCCCGGGCGAGGAGTACTGTATCGCCGGTGGTTGATTGATTCAACCCCTCCTGGATTGTTGCAAAATCTTCGGGGATGTTGATGATTAGTGCCGTTGCGAGATTGGTGAGAATGAGTATTGCACTCAGAATGAAAATAAGACGGGAAATCGACTTTGATTCGAACATTATGCCCCCTTCGCCCGAACGACTTTGAGTTGCATTTCAAATGATAAGAAATGACAGTATTGTCTTATATGATACGAATCAGAATTGTGCAGTTCAAGGAGGACGGAAGCATTATTTTTAATCATTTTCAGTATAATTATTGAGTTGATTCTTCAGAAATTGAGGATATGATCTACACGCCACGATCAAATGATAATGCTATGGCTAGTATTTTGATCATGCAAAGCACTTGCCCTATAGTAGAATCTTTCACATGATCTGTGGTTCGCTGCCACACTTCCACAATCTCTCCAGCTAAACGAGTCCAGGAGAAATATCTTCAGAACTCTTGGCAGATAGATGATGTGCGACTATATTTGATTGTTTACTGAGTTATTCAAATAACCTTTATCACAGTTATCAATTTTCTACACTCTCGCGCTTCAAACTCTGCACTGTACAAGTCCAGAAGCCACGAGGATCAACCCATGGGGGGAAGAGATGAAAGTTGTACGCCAATCTATGTTTGCCATGCTGATTCTGGCAGCCTGTAGTCCTTTATTCGCTCAAGTCACTATCCATTTCGATGATTTTCCTTACCAGATAGGTTCGGTATTGACCCGTGGATACGGTATGAACGTAATTGCGGCTGGTCAGGCAGCGGAGAATATGACCTGGGATTATTCCACGATCCCTGATGCATTTACTTCGACAGAGTCCTTTGTGAATCCAGTAGGGCAACCAGGTGCTGAGACCTTTCCCAACGCCACCCTCGCAATGACCCAGGCTTATGATGGAGAAATTGGTTCGGTCGTATACTATCAGCACATGAACAACAATATTATGCTGGTGGGATTTGTGCTGATCTCAGGGGAAAATGCTTACCCTGTCCCGGTAGATGCCAATGGCCCACGTCTAAACTTCCCGATGACTTATGGCGATGAGTGGAATGACGTCACCTCAGTTGAGTTCGGTGAAGATACTCAGATCGATTCTACGCACTTCATCGTGGATGCCTGGGGCGTTATGACTGACGTAAGCGGCACCTACAACTGCCTGCGTATTCGGATGAACAACATCCACACAACCCTACCGGATAACGAAGTAGAAACTAAGATCCGTTACATGTGGGTGGCTCAGGATTATGGTGAGATCTGCCTGATTGAATCAAATGACAATGAGACTGACCCGAATTTCAACACGGGCGATTTCGAGCGGATTTCTGATATTCAGGGTTGGGTGAATGTGCGAGAATTTGGAGCTGACCTTGCCAATGATTTTGTCCTCACACAAGTCTATCCTAATCCGTTTAACCCGACATCAACTGTCAGGGTCTCGCTTCCCCAAACGGCAGAACTGACGGTGAGCGTATTCAACACAACGGGTCAAGAGGTCGCCCTACTGGCAAAGAAACTATTCAACGCTGGTACACACACCTTTACCTTGGATGGATCAAGCCTGACCACTGGTATGTACTTCGTACATGTCAATGCTTCCGGTCATACTAGCCAGGTACAGAAGGTTATTCTCATCCGCTGAGAGTAGACAGGAAGTTATTTTACTGGAAAGTTTAAAATGAAAATCGCAGTAACTACCGCAAATGGACAATTGGGCAGAGCGACAATTCAGGCTCTTGTGAACCGCTTAGGTAGCGAGTCTGTTGTCGGTCTTGCGCGGTCACCTGAAAAGGCAGGTGACCTTGGTGTTGAAGTACGCCCGGGTGATTACGCGTCTCTGGATCAGCTTACAACTGGATTTGCTGGTGCCCAGGTAGCGATCATTATCTCCAGTATGGCTCACCCCGATGACCGGATTGGGCTGCATCGTAACGCTATCGAATGTGCGAAAGCTGCTGGGGTTAAGAAAATCGTTTACACCAGCATTTTCGGGGAGGAAGGAAAGTGTTCCTTTGACGCGATCATTCGTTCAAACCGTCAGACCGAAAAGGATGTGCAAGCCAGTGGTTTACAGTGGATCATTGCCCGAAATGGTCTCTACATTGACGCCGATCTGGAGAGTCTCAATGACTACATTAATGCTGGTGGGATTGAAAACTGCGCAGGTAACGGCAAATGTGCCTACACCTCCAGATCAGAGCTCGCCACCGCTTATGTTCAAATGGCTTGTAACAACGTACTCAACAATCATATCTATACCATCGCCGGGACACCTGTTACGCAGGAAGAACTGGTGCAGGTGCTGAACCGAGTATTCGGTCTTTCTCTGCGTTATACACCCATGGAGGTGGAGGCTTATATAGCAGATCGAATTGCTGCGCACGGGGAACATTTGGGTCCCATTATCGCGGGCATTTACGAAGGAATCCGTGAGGGTGCGTTTGACATACCCAACCAGTTTAAGCTGGTTTGTGGTCGATCGCATTTGACTGTAGAGGAAATGGCGCAGGCGTATAAGGATGCAACTTAGCATACGTAGCCTGGGAGCTTGCATCCCGGGGAATAGGTTTTAATCGAAATTAGACTTGGGGCTACTCTAAAATTTGTGTTACTCAGTTACCGCAAATTGAATGCAAGCAGGAATTAATTAGTCCAAGTAAGATTGTAGCCCCAAGCCAAAAGTAATTAGTCTTCTTCCGGTTCTGGTGGTTCGGAGAGGATATGAACCAGCCAGGCATCACTGAGTCCCGATCCTTCTGAATTAGTGTAGCCTGCGATCAGATAGCTGCCACTCAGAGTTTCTTTAACATCCCAAAAGCCATCATCTGCGTCCCCACCAAAGGTACGGTTCCATTCGGGTGTGCCGGAGGAATCAGTTTTGACAACGTAACCCTCGGTTGAGGTGGTTTCAGTCATGCCAACAACCAAATAGCCGCCGTCACGGGTCTCAATAACCGCACGTCCATTCTGATCCTGTTGCCCACCCAGCGATTTCTCCCAAAGAAGAGTACCTTCTGGATCAACTTTGCCAAGGAAGATGTTCTCCATCTCATTTTCAGGTCCGAGATCAAAAATGGTACCGGTGAAGATATACCCGCCTGTAGCAGGAGCGAAGTTGTCAATTCTGTCATTGTCAGTGTTGCCGTAGGTTTGACGCCAGACCTCATCTCCAGCACTGTCAATTTTAATAAGTACAGCATCTGTGCCGGTTTCAGGGGTACCAACATAACCACCGAGCATATAATAATGATCTGGGGTACGTATTAATTTGAATGCTGTACCTTGTCCATAATTCTTTTTCCACAGTTCTGTACCGCTGGTGTTCGTGGCAACAATACCCAGGGAATCGCCATTGAGATTTACTCCGAGGATTAAATCACCGGAAACGCCATCGACAATACTATGCGCAAAATCGATATATTCACTGCCATAGTGGTTATCCCAGACAGAGATAGCATCTTCATTCACCATCCCGAGCCAGGCGTCCGCACTGCCATAGGTATCCGAATAGGTATAACCCGCTGCCAGATAGGTTCCGCCATTGACATATAGTCCAAATGCGGCATCATCCTGTGCTCCACCGACAAATGACTCCCACCCTAATTCACCACCATTTCCAACTTTTACGATATACACATCCTGATCCCCTTCGCCGTTACTACGCGAAAATCCCGCCATCGCATAGCCTCCATCAGCGGTTTCTTCGAGGCAGTAAACCTCCTCCTCATCGGGACCACCAAAGGTTTTGCTCCATTCAGTACCCTGGTCAGAACCACCGCCTCCACCCGGAATAACACCATTTTCCGAATCACACGAGAGGAAAATCAGTGCGGGAACAAGTAAAATTGTTGGCATCAGGATTCGCAGGTAATGAGTCATTTTCTTCATCTCTTTCTCCTGTTCAACGGGGATGGTTATGAGGTTTCATTTTTGTAGTGACGTCGATAGCTGATCAGGACATCGACAAAAAAATCTCGATTCAGGATTTCATGGCTTCGAGTACGTATCGAACGTAACATCTGCTCTTCCTCTTCGGTAATACCCAACATCAGTCGGGTATGTTCATCCTTCAATAATTCTTCCAGTCCGGGATGAAGGTGAGGAAGCTGCAAAGGTTCATATTCGCGATCCGGTGTGGAATAAAGGTGGCGTTTATTCTCACTGGATGCTGAGAGCCAGAGTTCAGCAGGCGATATTCTCAGTGCCTCCGCCAGACGTTCGATTGTATCGAGACGAGGTTCTTCTCGATTGTTCTCGATCTGGCTGATGGTGGCACGATCTATACCACTTCGTTTTGCAAGCTCTTCCTGGGTTAGGTTTTGCAGTTTCCGTGCTTTACGGAGTGCCTCTCCCACCACAGTGGACCTGCTTTTATCTTTGGCTGTCATTCGTTTTACTCAATCTCCTGAAAGATTGTTGCATCAGGTGGTTCATTCAGCAGAGTAGAGCTATTCCACTTGAACCTTGTCAATCACACATTTGACTCTACTACTCAATGTAAGTGTTGGATTAACAAAAAGAAAGCGTTGTTACGAGACAATATCGCAAATTAGTATATTGCCTATTGACAACATTGCTCTGAGAAACTATCTTATGTCAGCTAGTGAACATATATTCACTAGACGATATTTGAAAACGAAAACTCTACCATTCCTACGGTGGATTCCCCCAATGCTCCTACCTTCCGCCCTGCATCGGAATGCATTGTACAGTGTGCTGCCCTCCCCTCTCACCAGTTAATTCCACCGTATTCCTACCCAACCGGGGAGTTCATTTCTGCAAAGCGATGAAAAGAGGATAGCCACTGCCTCCACAATGGAACTCCCGCTCGTCTCATTGTGGAGGATTTTGTTGGATTAAAGCAACAAACCTATAAACTAGCAGTTCCACAATTCACTCTTGAAAGGAGAACAGTATGGATTTGTATCCGAGACTTTCCGCCGCTGCTGATATGTGCGAAGCGGGTGAGGAGGTCAATCTCGATGAAATGGCATTCCTGCTACGTTATGCCAGCGAGGAATTGAAACAGGTTGATACCCTGAAAGATGAGCATGAGCGTCTTCTAAGCTCCCTGCGAAACCGTATCACCGCACGTTGTGAGCTGTTGAACAGCGCTGAAACAGAGAAGGAACGTATTCAAAACGCCAATTTGCAGGAATTGGAAAAACTGGATGAAGAGCTGGATAACGAAGTCCGTACACGCTTCAATACGCCACAGTTTCAAATGGATTCGGCTGCCATGGATCATGCCGGAAATGAATTGTATCGATGCGGGAGGTGACTTTCAATTAAAAATTAAGAATTAAGAATTAAGAATTGAAAGCAAAAAAACTAGATGATGAAACATGTTAACATCTAAGTAAGGAGAAAAAATGAGTACCTATGCGATTGACAATGAAGGGATTGGCTGTGGTCCATACCTGACCATGACAGTGGATGCATCCACCGACAAAGATTTCAGCCAGGATGATCTGGATGATGGGAACGCCGCCTGTGTGATTTCGGATGATAACGAAGTGGGGATGGGGAGTGCAGGTGATAAGCTGTTCGGCAAGGTGGTCTGGGTATCGACCGATTTCAGCCCAGGGACAACACTTCCGGCGACTTGTGCGGTACAGGCGAGAGGTGTTGCTCGTTTTAACTACGATTCACCTGCTCCGACTGTGAACTCCATGGTTGAGGTGAACGGTGCGGGCAAAGTACGTCTCGCCACCGCCGATGCTGATATCGCCGCCGGTGGTCACTTGATGCGCGGACAGGTTATCGCGGTGGATAGTGTGAATGCGACCTGTGATGTCTGGCTCGGGTAATTATGAAATTATGAAATTATTGAATTATGTCATTGCGAACGAAGTGAAGCAATCTAGCTTTCGACTGTGACATAGAGATTGCTTCGTCGCTACGCTACCTCGCAATGACGACAAACCACCTGCCACTCTGCATAGTGGCACTCCTTGCAAACACCAAAACCTGACTTGCCAAACTGGAGTTCGGCGCTCCATGAAAAAAACCTACCAAGACTAAATAACCTATCAAAAAGGAGAAAAAATGTCCATTGATTTGACAGCAGCGCGTAACCTGAAATCCACGATTGTGGAACATTCACGTGCTGCGAATCTTTCCCTCTACCATGAAGCCCAGGAACTGGGAATTACACTCAGTGAAATGTTGGAAACCCTCGATCCGAGCCCAAAAGATGTCAACGGCAAACCTGTCGGTGAGCTGGATGCATTCGAACGTCAACTCGCAGTTCATGACATCCGTGCCGCAGGAAATGGCGCGATTACTGTCGAACAATTTTTCGTCGGTGGTGCGATGATCCTGATGCCGGAATATATCCTTCGTGAAATTCGTCGAGGATATAAAATGGTTCAGGATCCGACCGAATTGATCGCGGTGACTGTGCCCGAAAGCGGACCAACAGTACGTCCCATTTACATCTCAACGGAAAACGCAAAGAAGAGTGTCGCAAAACGTGCCTCTGGTGGTGCAGCATACCCCCGTGTGCAACTACTCTACCGTGACAAGGAAACTGCGATTATCGACCGTGGACGTCAATTTGATTTCGCTTACAAGATTGTGAAGAACCAGAAACTTGCGGAATTCCGTGTTTTTCTCTGGTGGATCGGTGCTCAGCTCGCATACGATGAAGTAGACTCCATTTATACCATGATTAAAGATGGCGACGGCACAAGCCCCGCTGCCACTGATGTTTTCACGGGACAGGCAGGTACCTTCGCGTACACTGATCTGGTTCACCTCGCCTCCAGTTTTGATGTACCGGCACGGATGACCCATATCCTCGCCAATCGTGCAGATATCGAAACCATCCTCAATATGAGTCAATTCCAGGATCCCCATACTTTTACCGCGGCGTCGTTGTTTCAGAAGAGTGGAAATTACGGCTCACTGCTTCCAGTGAATGCCAAGCTGGTTGCGGTGCCTTCCGCAACGGCGACGGAGGTAATGGCGATGGATGCACGTTTTGCTATCCGTGAATCGGTCAGCCAACCCCTGATGATCGAAGCGGAGAAGGTCATCGAACGTAAACTCGAAACAGCAGTTGTTTCCAAGGAATCGGTGTATACGGTGATGGTTGATGACGCACGTAAGTTGAGTGATTACTAATCCAGAAAACTGAAGGATTGACAACTCAATGCCGATCTGGAGATCGGCGCTCCAAAACCAAACTCAATGGCTGCACTATTGTCATTGCGAACGCAGTGAAGCAATCTTGCAATTGTCCACGAAAATAGAGATTGCTTCGTCGCTTCGTTTCCTCGCAATGACGAGAAAAAAACCTGCCACTCTGGAGAGTGGCGCTCCGGAATTCCGCAACATCCGCAGATGTTGCGGAACGGAGTTAAAAAATCAACGAGCGTCCGGAGAACAAATTTGAGACCTCTATTCAACTACTTAAAAAATGAACAGGACAACATTTATGAGTCTTAATTTTACAGCAGCCTGGCTGGCAGCAAAACGGTCGGCGAGCCTGCTATGTTTCGCACGAACTGTGACAACTTCTTCAGTTGGACTATTTGGAGCGGGTGGTGTTGATGGGGATGGCTATCCGATTCCGGTCAATGGTCGCTCGATGAAATTGTCAGTCTATGATGGCAGTACAGTACGAAGTTCTGAACTGAATGTTGAGATTGAGGCAGGAGACCGTATCAGCCTCTATGCAACCTACATCGATCCTACATTTACAGTGAGCATGCGTAAAAACGGCGCAACGACACCTCTACAGGTGAGCGGGTGTGATGCCAGTACAACGTTGCAGGCATCACTACTACTTCAATTGGAGGACGCCTCATGAGCTGGACAGATGCCAACACTGTGAAAATCCATCTGCTCGGATTCCTGGTAAATGGTCTTGAGGTGGTTGATCATGAAATTACCCTGGAAGGATCTGCTGAAATCCAGCTTCCGCACAGAAACCTGCTATCTGGAAGTGTGCGAGTCGCTGGTTTGCTGGCTGAAAATCCTTCAGGACCTGAGCAACTCACCTTGAATGGTACATCCTGGCAAGGGCTTGGTGTTCAGAATGTGCTGCGAAATTCGGTTGTGCTCACCGATGATCTCGCCCTTTCAACTCGATTTATTGAAAATGTTGACTTCGCGGTGGATGCAGTGGGAGGGAAGGTTAAACGTCTTTCAGGTTCGAGTATCGGCGATGGTGAATCTGTCTATGTCTGGTTTATCCCATTGACACTCTATTCCAACGGCTCAGATTACGATGTGGATCTGTCTGCGGGAACCCTGGAACGCCTTGTAGGTGGTGATATTCCTGATCCTGCAACGATGCTGGTAAGTTATGAAGTCAATGAAGCGGCTGTAACCGATACCCTCATCAGCGAAGCAATTGTTGAAGCTGAAGACAAGATTGCTGCCTTGTTAAAGTTGGAATATGATACCGAATCCAGTGATCAAGGGCTAAAAACTGGTGCGACGGAATTAACCCTGGCAATAATTTCAGATTCGTTGGCACTGCATTCGCTCGGAGGAGGAACAGACTCTCATGCGGATGATCGTGCCAGAAGATTGATGGAGCTTGCCAGACGTTTTGAACTTCGTGCTCAAGCGACGCTTTCGAGATTTATCAGCCAACCTCTCCCCAGTGAGTTGCAGTTAAAGTGAGTCAGCACAGTTTTCATCAATGGCTTGGGATTTATCCCAAGTCAAATGGCTCATCACTGGATTTATAAAACTTTGGACAAGTCCAAAGCCAACCACCACTGCTTTCTGCAACATCTACGGATGTCGCAGAACGGAGGAGTCGCTTCCTTTTCCTTACGAACGGATATGACCTTGTCATTGCGAACACAGTGATGCAATCTGGCAGTTGAGTTTTAAAGATAGATTGCTTCGTCGCTTCACTACCTCGCAATGACTAGCAAACCACCTGCTACGCTTCACTTCAAAGACGAATAAACAACCTGCCCCTCTCGTGATCGGCGCTCCAAACAACCTGCTCCTCTGGTGAGTTGCGCTCCTAAAACCATGCCAAACTGGAGATCGGCGCTCCAAACAACCTGCCTCTCTGGTGAGTTGCGCTCCTAAAACCATGCCAAACTGGAGTTTGGCGCTCCAGGAAAACCGGAATTCACATGCCAAATTCACACACCTCATTCAGTTCATTTTTATTTCAATGCCGTACCGAAGACCCCGATCATTTTGAACCTCGTCCGGTGACGAAATTCGATTATGTAGAGACCTTCGCTTCGCTGCTGGAACAGCAAAATCGTCTGATCGTGGTAAAAAGTCGTCAAATGATGGCGAGCTGGATCGGGTGTGCGTATATCCTCCATCGTGCATTGACTCACGGACCTGGAATTCACCTGGTATTATCAAAAGAGGAACGTTCGGCAAAACTGTTGATCGAACGTATTCAGAAACTCATTGAGTATTTCGAAGGTGAGCTTCCAACCGACACAATCAAACCTTCCAAGCTGGGAATGGCTTTCCCTGAACTGGGTTCACGTATTCTCAGTTTACCTGCAGCTCCATTTGCAGTACGTGGCATCTCTCCTCGAACTGTTTTCTGGGATGAGATGGCATTTACTCCCAGCGATGAGGAAATCTGGTCAGCGGTCAAACCCGCTATTGACAGCGGAGGGAGTTTTCTCGGAGTTTCTACCCCAAATGGTCCGAGCAATGTGTTTTCCAGACTGGTACACAGTCGAGATAAAGAGTTTTACATCCACCGTATGCATTACAGCGAGAATAAGGACAAAGATCAGAAGTGGGAAGTGGGGGCACGTGCTGGTTTATCTGACGCAAAATGGAGACGTGAGTACGAACTCTCCTTCGAAGGTGCTGAAGGCAAGGTGTACGATCAATTCGACAACCAGGTTCATGTTCTCGAAGAGGAGTATATCCCTGGCAAACCAGGCGGCATGCTCTACCGTGGGATCGATTTCGGTTATTTGAAACCGGCTGTTGTCTGGGCTGAACTGGACAGTGAAGGGAGAATGGTCATCTTTGACTCGCTGGTGGGCAACAAATGGCTGATCTCACAGTTGATGGTAGAAATTGAAGCTGTGGATGCCCGCTATGGACTAAGCGAAAAGGATTTTGTCTGGTCTGGTGTTGATCCTGCAGGGGCATCCGGAAATGATTCCGGGATCAGTTCCGTAGAACAGATGCACGAGAAAGGGTACAAAATCCTCTATAGTCCCTCTTCCATCAATGCCGGAGTTGAGGTAGTCCGTAGCATGCTCCTCGATGCAAATGGTGAAATCAAGCTGAAGGTCTCACCACGATGCAGTGAGCTGATCACTGGTTTCGAAGGGTATGTCTGGGCGAAAAACAGTGAACTTCCCGAAAAAGATGGCATACATGATCATGTGATGGATGCCTTGCGTTACCTGTTGGTTAATTTGAAGCGTTCCAGTCACCCACCACCTGCGCTGACTGCTCGTGTTGCCGGGGTGCCGAATTTGTAGGTGTTTTCTTGATTTATAGATTTTTTCTTGTTCATCAACATCCGAAGATGTTGATGAGTGGATAGGTTTGTGTATCAAATCCAATCCAGATATAGAAACTTAGATGTTCAGAATAATCAGCCACTGAAAGTTCTAACTGAAATCACGGCTGCAACATCTACGGATGTTGTGGAACGATAATAGGATGCCGATCTGACTTCCTTTCTCAACATCATGCTACTCTAGAGTAGTGTTCCCAACATCCTGCCGAACTGGAGATCAGCGCTCCAAACTACTTGCCACACCCAACTACATGCCGAACTGGAGTTCGGCGTTCCAACACAACAGGAGAATCAAGTGTTCCGTTTTCTGAAACCAAAAGCGATACGTAGCCCCTCACCTCGTGTCAGCTTGAAATCGAGTAGTCAGGCATTGCGTTTTTATCCCTCATCACACCTTACTGCACCCCTCTTTGGTGAAGGATCACCCAACAGTTTCTCATTTTCAGGAGCAAACCGTGGTGATTTTTACCGTTTCCTGCGTGACCGTATCCCTATTGTTTCCTCAGGAATCTGGACATGGGTGCATTTATGCGCTACGAGGCAGAACTACGAGATCAAAGGGGATGAGTCAGCAATCCGTCAAGCACAAGTGTTGATCCGGGATTTGCAACGTCGCGTTCATCCACGTAAGGATGGCGACGTTCATGGTTTGGAACGCCTTACCGAGAGCTTTTTCCTCGAATTGTTTACCCTGGGACGGTTTGCTGCTCAGGTGCACCTGCTACCGGATCGAAGTGGGATATCACATGTGGAAATGATTGATCCCTATCGTCTGTTCTGGAAAAAGGCGAAGGATGGACGATTGCTGCCTTATCTAGAGGGTGACAACGATGAACTGCATACAATCCAGCCGGAACTCTTTTTCCACCGTACCCTTTTTTCTGATTTAAGCCAACCGCAGGGTGTTGAGCCACTGGCATCCATTCCGTTCGTTATCGAGATTGAGCAGCGTATGCTTGATGACATGGCAAGGTCGAGCCATCACGCTGGCACACCTCGTCTTCAAGTCAAAATCACCCCACCTGCAGCGAATTCCGGTGAGGACAGAAAAAGCTACCACTCCAGGATCAACCGATACTTTGACCGCACCATCGAACAATTTCAGAACCTGCAACCGGATGATAACATTTTCACCTGGTCGGATGTTGAGGTTGAGGTTGTTGGTGGTCCTGCAAATGGAGAGAGCTGGAAACTGAGTAGAGAGCAGGTGATAGAAGACGTAATAACTGGATTGAAGCTCTTTCCGTGGGTGTTGGGACGGTCTCACGGTACAACCAAAAACTGGATATTCGCACAGTACAACCTGCTCATGCAGATTGTTGATTCAGTACAATTGCTTGGTGGTGATTTTGCGGAATGGCTGATTCAACTGGAATTACGTCTGCGTGGAAATCCATGCTCTGTGGACTGGCAATTTACTCCCAACCAGGACCCGTTTATCGTAGAGAGAAATCGTGCAAAGTTGATGAATCTAGAACGAATAGACAAAATGGTGCAAGCTGGTTATATCAGTAAAGATCAGGCGAAACGCGAACTGGGAGTCTGATAGAATTTTTTTCCAGGAGAAATATATGCTTTCACAAAATCTTAGCGGTGATCTCATTCGTGATCCCTGCCCGGTGACCGATGAACACCTTATTGCGATTCAATCACTTCCAAACCCACCGTTGGTTGATCTCAAAAAAGAAGAGCTGATCGTACGACGTTGCCGTCTCGCTTCCGATCAGATTGATTCGAGGTTTGGACGATTTCGTAGTGATGACCTGCCTCGATTGCTGGAGTTGGTGAATGGAGCTCCAGTCCTGATCGGGCATGATCGTCGAACCCTGGGAGTCGCACGTTTTTTTGGAGGTGAGGTTCAAAAACGAGGGGACAGCACTTGGATTCTTCCGCTTTTCTACTGGCACAAAGAGCATTCTCAGGCAGAGGATTTACGTGTCATGATCGACAGTGGGGTGTACAGCGAGGCATCCATTGCATTCCTCTATCAGAAGCCGACGTGTAGTATTTGCGGAAATGATCTAAGACAATGTTCGCACTGGCCAGGCAGAAAATATGATGGCAAGCTGGCTTTTTACTGGTATGATGAAATCGAACGTGTCACTGAAGGCTCGCTGGTCTATCGTGGAGCAGCTCCAGGCACCGGATTTGAACTACCATGCGAACATTCAAAATCATGCAGCACGAAAAATGCAACTTCTGATCCTGAAAATTTGCAGATCAGGGTTAAACACCGGGGGAAACACTATTCCGGGCAGCTAGAAAGATCAAAACCCCACAAAACCACCAACACTCCGAAGTAATATTTCCCTCTTCCAACCGTTCGTTACCATTCGAGGTTATTCATGAAAAACCAATTTGTATGTATCCTTATTCTCCTCCTCTTGCTACCATCGCTGCTATTCGCCCAATCCTGGGGCAGTAGTACCGGATTGCTTCAGGGGGAACGTATCGCTCAAGTTTCCTCAATCTTCAGCGATACTGTCAAAGCTACCAACGATACGACTTCCTGGATCGCGTTCGGAACACATGTGTCCAGTCTCGCCAGTGAACGTGTTTATGCTCCGACCCGCTTCACACTATTTTTACGTGCTGATACGACCGATGTCCCCCACAACGCCGACCCCTCTATTTCACTGAAAGCTGAACTGGCATTGAACGATACCACTGAGGTTATTTATGAGCAGTATGATCAGTCGCTTCAGCTTATTCCAACTGGAATGCCCTTAACCACCACCACGGGCCAGGCGATACCGGTTCCCATTTATGGCGGTGGCTGGTTACGATTTATTGTCACCTCCGCCGATTCTGCTTATGTCGATATGCACCTCTGGCGTACACGATAATGGATCGCCATTCTCCAGTATGGCATAGAGTGGAACGCAATACTCCCGTATGGCATTGAGCAAATTCTGGGTGGCCCGGGGATGAGAGGTGCAGTATCGAAGTCAATTTTGTGTATCAATACTCCTGAATCCTGATTTATCCTGCACAGATATACTCATCCCCGGGTTTCATACCATTATCGCGTCATTCCAGCATGGTTTTAGCTGGAATCCAGGAGGGAAATGTTCTTCCTCATTTAGCCATTTAGAGGAACGTAAAGAGGAAGCAATTTAATCCCTCAATTTTATACCAGATTGCTTCACATCTGTTCGCAATGACATAATTCAACGAAAGGAATACCATAATGTTTAAACGTCTATTCAAAACCAAAACCTTCTGGGCAGCGGTCGGTGTACTGATTATGACCGGCGAACGTCTCGCCACCGGTAAATCCACAATCACTGAAGCCCTGCAACTGGCGATCCCGGCGATGCTCACCCTCTTTGTACGTGATGGTGTTGCCAAGGTGCAGGTACGTCAGGAACTCACCAAACCAAAAGTGTGACCTTCCCAAATTTTTCAACCAGGAGGATACCATGTCCCTGATATCCCTTACCCTCCGTGACCTGATCTGGCTGGCGAGTCTCTTGATAACTGTCGCGCTGGCGTATGCACGGCTGCACTCTGAGCTGCGTCATCTTGAGGATGTCAAAGCGTCTCGCCATGAGGTCAATACCATTGTTACCGAACTGCGAAGTTCACTGAGCCAGATACTTTCAACCCTCGCGCGTCTCGAGGAAAACCTGCGACAACAATCGAGACGACAATTATAAAAGCTAACCATCATCCTCGACGACCGTACCTGCCAAATCGGGTGCGGTTTTTTGGTTCAATGAGTGCGTGCTTCACTGTCTGTCCCCGAACAGAGTTTCCGCCCACGTCATTCCAGCTTGGTTTTAGCTGGAATCCAGGAAGCTATTGATATTATTAATGTTAGAAAACATAAAAAATGCCATTTTTTCCAGAAATATCTAAATTTTTTTATTTTCGGACAGACTGTGAAGCACGCACTCCATAAATAATCCATCCCAGCGGGGTGCTATTCTGCCAAAACGTCCCAAGCCCTGTAGGGGCGGGACGACGAGGCTGGTTGGCACAGGGATTGAAACTTATCCAAAGCAACGATTAAGAGTTTTCCTAACCTTTCCACATAGTAAATATTCATTAAAGTGATCAATCCCCGTGAATCTCTAGTTGATCAAAAAGAGTAGTAGTTTCACCTCTCATCCTCGTACCACACTGCCAACAATATCAATAACCTCCTGGATCCCGGCTCAACTCATCACCGGGATGACGCGATTAAATTCTTTCAAGCAATTGATCAAGTTCTCGTGGAGAAAATTCAATACTTGTGTGAGTATTCGGAAACCTTCATTTTCCAGCTTACCGAAGAATTGATCGTTGGTGAGCTAATCTAAAAGGAGAAAAAATGAAAGTCGCAATATTGATGGGAAGTGAAAGTGATCGTTCAATTGTCGAACGTGCAGTGCCCTACCTGGAATACTTTGGGCTGGAGCATGAAATTCATGTACTGAGCGCACACCGTAACGCCACCCAGGTGGATGAGTTTTCCGCCAACCTCGAGCAGAACGGTTTCGGTTGTGTCATCGCGGCAGCTGGCATGGCAAACCACCTCGCCGGTGCGCTTGCTGCTCGTACCAACCTACCAGTTCTCGGTGTACCATTGCCCGGTGGTGTTATGGATGGTCTGGATGCGCTTCTGTCTACTGTACAGATGCCCGGTGGTGTTCCGGTCGCGACCTTCGCAGTTGGAAAAGCGGGTATGAGCAACGCAGCAGTTTTCGCCGCACGTATGGCAGGCGTAAACGATGAAGCTGTTGCACAGAAACTGCACAACTTCGCTGAGAACGGCTTCAAACTGTTAAAATAATCCAATATCAAATGATTTGAAGATGAAAATCCGGTTGCTGAAACCGGATTTTTTTTATATTAGCTATTTTGAGCAGGTAGCCAAACATTTGAAGTAAAAAGTATATTTCTGTTCTTATATCTGAAGTGTCGCGCTTACAGGGCTATAGAATTTCTGTAAATTTTTCCCGTAGCTACGCTACGCACTATTTATATGTCGCCCCAGTCGGGGCTGTGGACAGCTTCAAAACCGATCATTAAAAGTAAGAAATACTGTAAAAGTTGTAATGGCGAGGAGGAAATGATGTTGCAATCTCATACTGACTTAAACTGGATTGTTACGCTTCGTTCGCTACCACCAGGAAGAACCGCGTAGCGGTTCAATTTTACCAGCGCCCAGTGGAACACTGGGGGAAAAGGTCGTCTCCCCCTCGATCCCAGCCCTGAAAGGGCGACACGTGAGTAGTTTGAAGCGATAACTAATCAAGTCTGCACGAAAAAATCACTTGAGATAAAGAATCTTCTGTGATCTTGTCGAGTTTCCAGCTTGCACACTTAGAATATAAATACCAGCCGCCGCACTGCCGTTTCGTCTCTCAACGTCGATTTCGATTTCCTGCTTTCCAGTCGACATCCTTCGGTTATCCTCGTAAACTTCACGCCCAAGTAAATCAACGACTCGAATCTGAATATCAGTTTGATTGGAAATCTCAATTGGAACTATAATTTTTGAATTGAATGGATTCGGGTAAGCTTTCCCAATCTGAGTAGCTCTGGGAAGAGATAACTGTGATGTTGATGCAGAATTGATAGAAACTTCGGAATAGGGAAGTTCCCCAAAAACTGGTGAATCTGCTGATAGGGTGATGGCTATCTCATTATCGATTTCATCAAAAACTTTCACTATCATTTGATTCCCGAGCTTGAACCCAGCAATTTCAAGTTCTTTAACACCCTCCCAGACAACAACAAATTCCTCTTCTCTACCTTCTTCTAGATACTTTTCACCAACCAAAACGTCATCATCGTACACACGAAGAATGAAAGGTTGGAGCTTGCGCAAAACTTCATCAAAATGAACAACCACCGCATACGGCACACCAGTCGAATGTACTAATCCTCTGTCTTCCTTCCAGGGTAAATAATCCTTCGGATTCATTGCAGTTAAACCCGGATCAGTCGAATACTGAAAGTCTAATGTCGTATATGAATGAACATAGTATCCGACACCGCCTTGCATCCTGCCTATACTGTTGATGATATCGGGTATCCAGATTTCCCCCTCATCGGTAAGAATGATTCCGATATCATTTCTTACAACTTCAAATGCTTCCTCTATGAAATATTCGCGGTCTGGATCGTTAAATGGATACCCAATCCAGTTTAAACGGTCAGCTTCAAGGTGATATACAGTGTTGGGAGATAGTGTTTCGCCATAAATAACAAGTGTATCAGCTTCTTCGCAAAAAAGGCTGTAGCCGTCACTAAGATCAATATTACCGATGCTGTTAATAAAATCGGGGATGTAAATATTGCCTTCTTCATTATATGCGATAACCAGGGACTCCAATAGTCCAAAGACAACCGATGCATCCAAATCAGAAGGCACTATAGGTGTGGAGATCAACTCACGTCTATTAGCTCGAAGCGGAATAACGATCGAATCAACCTCCGCTACACCGCCTCTTGCTTCTGACCAATCCAGTACGATTAACCTGTCGTTGAAGTCGGTTGCATAGATATAGTCCCCTTTAACCTCGATATCCCATGCCTCCAGCATCCAGTCATTATAATATCCTACCTCAACAATACCGTTTGGAGCGTCAAGATCTATCACCCTCACACCATCTGAACGTGCCGCAACGATACCCATATCCCAGACTACTTCCACGCTATTGGCTTCGTCCTCCCAAAGATCAAGTGTATATAGTAGTTCAGGAGTAGCAGGTGAGCTAATATCAAGTAATGCTACTCCATCATCATTAATAGCCAGAAAAGCAAAGTTATCATGTACATCTACATCCAAAACCCCATCGGTCAGATTAATAGAGCCCAGGAAAAAAGGTTCTGTCGGATCAGAAATGTCATAAGTCCAGAAACCACCATTCCAGAAGGCAAGGTAGAGTATCGAACCTTGAGCGACCATTCCCGGGATAGAAAAAAACCTGTTACCCACGCGCATATTGGCATCACCCATCAAAGGAGGAGCGACAGGTTCGTTGAGTGAAAAGATAGAAAATCCGCAGATGTTATAATTGAATCCAATCCCCGCAACCAGTAACATGTCGTCATGGATCAAAGCAGAATTGGAAACCACTCCAATTTCATATTCCAGTTCCTCGGTGACCACGAATGGATGGAACGGGTCCCCGACATCTACAACAACAGTATTTTCTTCGCCGCAGGCGATATAAGCAAAATGATCATGGAGAGCTACATCCCTTGCAGAACGGTCAAAATCAAGCAGGGAGATCAAGGTGGGTTCGGTAGGATCAGAAACATCTACAATTGCCAGTTCACGACCAAATAGGGTTGTTATATATGCATAGTTATCAACAACTCGAAATCCTCCTGGAGCACCCGGTACTGTGCATTCGCCTATCAGATCTACCCCCTCCTGTGCGAGCAATGGCAGAGTAATTATCAAGAGCGAGTATAAACAAAGAGAAAGTATCAGTTTCATTTCCCACCCCACGTTAACAGACAAAAGACGAAATTCCTGCCAGTCATCTCATGATCAAGTATCAATGAACATTGACTGTGAGACACTACTAGGCGTAATCATCAATACTTACACTTTACTCAATCAAAACACAATAATCCAGTGTAATGCCTCAGCGATGAAAATAATTCAACTGGCTCTTGTTATTCTACAAGTGTTTAGTAAAGGGATATATAAGGTTCAACAATGATATTGCGAACGAAGTGAGGTAATCTCGATTTATGTACCCTGGGATTGCTTCGTCGCTACGCTTCCTGCCAATGATGATGTTTTCACTTATTATTCGCTTTCTACCCACACCATAGAGCAAAAAGCCATCTAATCATTCAAAAAAATTTGAGAAATCAGAAATATTAATTTTATTATCTGGCTCAACATGTTATATTGAACCATCCTAACAATATCTTCGAAATAGTTTGCATTTCTTCAAGATCAGGGGTGCTATCATGAAACGACTCTCCGCATTTATCATTCTCTTCAAGCTTTTTACAATCCAGCTCAGCAATGCACAGGACAGTTTGAATATCGAGAGGGTATCCTCACTCACATCTACTACTGAAAGAGTCTGCAAGGGAAATCCCAAATTCCTTCACCGTGGGAAATGCGTACCCCAATCCTTTCAACACGTCACTGACCATTCCAATCACTCTACCGGAAAATGGCATGGTGACGTTCAAAGTTTACGATATGCTTGGACGCGAGGTTTACTCCTTTGACCGTCACTACAACGCAGGGCATCATCAAATACTCTTTGATTCAAAAAGTGGTAAAAGCAATTTCAGTAGTGGTATGTATATCCTTCAGGTTGCCTTCAAGGATGAGATTCATACACAGAAGGCGATGTTCATGAAGTAAATAAAGTTTGGTGCTTGGCTTTGAGCAAGTCTTAGTTTGGCTTGCTCAAAGTTTCATTTTCTTCTCAAATCGTTTCAAGAGTTGAGTCCCGGCAAAAATATAGAGAAGATGCAACGCCAGTGTTGTGTAGACAGGATAGAGAAACAGGCTGAGGATACCGATTCCGTAGAAGAGTTTCATGCCAATAGGTGGCAGGAACTGGAGTGCTGGATTGTGCCAGCCGGGGAAACGGATAGAGGAGACTGCAAAACCACCGAAGATCAGCACCGCCGCCATGGGTGCGAAGTCGGGAAGGATGCCGCGAGTCGCCAGCACTGTAACCATTACAACAGGCATGGCTGCAGTCGGAGAGGGCAAGCCGAGGAAAACCCCTCGTGGCATCGGGCGCAGGTGGTAACGGATCAGTCTGGCAAGGATAAAGCCCGCGAACAAGCCACCGAATATATACCCCTGAATACCACCCAGTACATTCCCGACCAACACTGACGGTGCAGCAGCAAATGAGACAACATCCGCGATGGTATCCGCCTTTGCCCCAACTACGCCCGCTATTTTCAGCTTCCGTGCAGCCCAGCCATCCATTGCATCGAGAACCGCAGCCATGAGAACAAGAGGAACAGCGCTCTCAAAATGCCCTCTCATACTCAACAACATGGCGACAATTCCGCATGCCATATTGCCAAGTGTCATTATCATCGGAAGTGAACGTGGGGTGCGCTTCATGGCTTATTCCCGGGTATAACTTCCGCAAATGGGGTAATACCACCCTTCAATTTATCACCCACAGCCACCAAAGGTCTCAAACCGGGGGGAATGGTTACTTCAGAACGGGAACCAAAACGTATGAAACCGATCCGTTGCCCCGCTTTCACGCTGTCATTTACGAGAACATTGTGAACAATGCGTCTTGTAACCAGACCAGCCAGGATACGTTCTTTGATTATACCGTATGGAGTTTCGATTGTGAAACGAATGTATTCATTATTGACATCAGCGGAATCCTGGGAGGCGGGAAAAAACTTTCCAGGTTGGTACTCGATATTGCTTATTTTACCACTGACAACAGTACGTATGGCATGGACATCCAGTAGGGAGAGGAAAACATCGATTTCTGTTGAACCATCAGTATGCTTAATGACGCTTAAAACAGTTCCATGGGTGGGTGCTACAATCTCATGCTCGCCGGGCAGTTCAATCTGCGGGTCTCTGAAAAACATAAGCATACCTAGCAGCAGTAAGGCAAAAAATGAGGTGAGGGAATAGGTATACCATGCGGGACGATTCATTGTCCTGTAGAGGGCAAGTAGAAAAAGCACAATTACTGGCGCGATAAAGGGGATACCCTCAGCAGCGAACATTCTGATCAACCTTTCGATTATACTGATTCTTGGAATTATTATCTCATGCTAAACTGTTATATGTTTGTGTCGTTCGGATTGCTGTCTTCCAATTAGTCCTGAAATCAATAGTATTAATACCTTCCTGGATGCCAGCTAACACCACGCTGGCATGACGCGATCGGACAATACTTTCGAGAAATGCACTAGAGAGAAAAATGAGCAAGCTCCAATAGGTAGAACTTGCCCTAAATATCTTCAACTCACAAACCTTAAATGTGATGCTATTGTTGACTCCAGAGTATTAAACCGCTGTGCTCACGATACGGTCGAGCAACTCCTGATAAACTTTATCGACTCCGCCCATATCGTAACGGAATCGGTCTTTGTCCATTTTCTTTCCGGTTTTTTTGTCCCAGATACGGCAGGTATCGGGAGTAATCTCGTCGCCTATAACCAGATCACGTCCATGTTTACCGAATTCCAGCTTGAAATCGACAATCGAAAGACCACGTCGCGCAAAAAAAGATTTGAAAATCGCATTTACCTTTGATGCCACACGTGAGATCAACCGCATTTCCTCAGGTGTCGCAAAGCCCATGGCGTACGCGTGATGTTCATTAATCATCGGATCGCCCAGGTTATCATCCTTGAGGTAATATTCAATAATGGGATAATCGAGAACCTTACCCTCTTCGATATTGTAAGTCTTTGCAAGTGTCGCAGTTGCGATATTTCGTACAACTACTTCCACCGGGATCATTTCGAGACGTTTAACCAGCATTTCAGTATCGCCTAGCTGCTTCACAAAATGAGTCGGTACATGATAGTTTTCCAGATACTCAAAAAGATAAGTTGCAATTGCGTTACTTATTTTGCCTTTATCCTTGAAATTACCTTTTTTTGTACCATTGAATGCGGATAAATCATCCTTGAACTGCTGGATGAGCAGATTCGTATCCTCTGTCAGGTAAAGGATTTTTGCCTTGCCTTCGTATAGCAAATCCTTTTTTTCCATACCTACTCTCCTTCACGGGCTGTTGAAGGTTCATCGGGCAATAGCCCAAGTCTTTGGAAAATCGCATCAACATTGCGTAATGCGTGATCCAAATCGAAAATTCTCTGGATGTCTTTTCTTTCGACATCATCTCTATATTCGTACTGGTCTATGACAGTATCCTGAAAAGATACTCCGCTGTCCAGAGCTGAATGAGCCAGCTTCTGAACAACCTTGTACGCATCTTCTCTGGTGTTTCCCTGTCTTATCTGATGAAGCAGCAACCCCTCGGAAAATATCGCCCCCCCAGTTAGTTCAAGCACTTTTTTCACTTGAGCTTCATCTACAACCAGATTTGTAACAAGTTTGACAGTCAGATGCAAAAGATAATCCAACGCGATAAAACTGTCGGGCAAGATAATACGTTCAACCGACGAATGCGAAATATCACGTTCATGCCAGAGCGCAACATTTTCATAGCCGGCGTGCATGTTCGCACGCAACACTCGTGCCATTCCGCATATCTTCTCCGCGTTGATCGGATTCCGTTTGTGCGGCATCGCAGAAGAGCCTTTTTGCCCCTTAGCAAAACCTTCACGCGCCTCACCAACTTCAGTACGCTGCAAATGACGCACTTCGAGTGCAATACTTTCAAGGATTGCACCTATCAACGCTATTGCTGCGAGGAGGTCTGCGTGACGGTCACGTGAGACCACCTGCGAAGAAATTGGCGCAACTCCCAAACCGAGGGAGTCCATTACCTCCTCTTCCATTACCGGTTCAAGGTGGACATAACATCCAACCGCACCGGAAATTTTACCCACTGAGGCTGCATCCCATGCCTGCTTGAAACGTTTACGTGCACGTTCCATCTGTTCGTAAAAACGAGCAAAACGTAACCCGAAACTGACCGGTTCAGCGTGAATACCGTGTGTACGTCCCACCGCCGGAAGATTTTTATATTCGAGTGCCTTCTCTTTCAACGCATCCAGTAAGTTATCACACAGCTTGAGAATCAGAGGTCCCGATTCCTTAATCTGTAAAGCGAGACCAGTGTCCAGCATATCGGAAGAGGTCATTCCCAGGTGAATGAAACGTGATGAGGGTCCCACAAATTCCGAAACTGAAGTCAGGAAAGCGATAACATCATGATGAGTTTCCGCTTCGATTTCCTGGACACGTTTCAGATCAAAATCCGATTTATTCAGGATTTCCTGTAACGCATCGGGTGGAATAATTCCACGTTTCGTCCAGGCAGAACAGACTGCCTTTTCAACCTGGAGCCAGCAGCTTAATTTGTGCTCTTCCTGCCAGATGGCACCCATCTCAGCGCGTGTGTAGCGTTCAATCAATCTGGTTTCGCCTCCAGTTCCATCATGAATTTATATTCTTTGCCATTCCTGAAATATTTTCCAGACAGCACATCACCTACACGTAAATCACGGTTACGGAAATAATTCTTTATCGTTGATACACTCTTAATCGAAGTTCCTTCGATCTCATAGATGATATCCACCGGTTCCAGTTCGGATTTGTCCGCTGGGCTATCCTTTTCTATCTCGGTTACCAGAACACCTTCAGTTGAAGGATAACCTAGACTTAATGCAATTCGGCGATCGATATCCTGAACGATCAAGCCGGTGTAGATATCCTTCTGAAGTTCACCTCGTCCCCTGAGACGATCGACGTTCGCCTGCAGAATATCCGCAGGAATCGCAAAACCGATACCCACCGATCCGCCACCCTTGCCACTGAAAATGAAGGTGTTCATTCCAATAACTTCGCCGAGCACATTGATTAACGGTCCACCGGAGTTTCCTGGATTAATCGCAGCGTCTGTCTGGAGCATGTTACGGTATTGCCGTCCATCCTCATTGCGCTCAAAATCACGCCCTATCGCAGAAACCACACCAACAGAGACAGAGGGTTGGTCATTTATGTCAAATAAACCAAACGGATTGCCGATAGCCATAACCCATTCACCCACAATCGGGTTTTCTTCAAGGGCGATATTCAAGTAGGGAAGATTTTTGCCATCAATTTTCAATAAAGCAATATCAAAGTCGTAATTGGTGCCGACAACCTTTGCTTCAAAGCGTTTACCCTCTTTGTGTACTCCGCCTGTCATGGTAACGACTATCTCATTTGCTTCATGCACCACATGCTCATTGGTCAACACATAGCCATCATCCGAGATAATAAATCCCGAGCCAAGATTTTCAACCTTCTCACGGTAGATTCGTTCTGGGATATTAAAAAACTGCCGGAAAAATGGGTCCTCGAACATCGGATTATACGCACGATATTCTCGCACCTGTGTGACGGTGATCCCAACGACTGCCGGCTCTGCTACCAGAATCGCTTCGGTAATCGAATTACGCCGTGAGCGGTGAAGCTGATCGTTTATCGCACGACGGTCTTCCTCAGTTTGATCCTGAGCGGTTGCAACCTTTGAATCAACCACAGAGGACACCTGTTTCACTTTTCCATCTTCCTGCAAAGCAGCACCAAGATAGATAAGTGCCACCGAGCCTACACTGATCATCAACCCGGCAAAAAACCATCTAAGGAAGGTAACCATTATTTTGGAACTTTTTCCCAGTCAGCTAAAAACGCATCCAATCCCTTATCGGTCAAAGGATGGTGTGTAAGTTGCTTGATCACTTTTAATGGAACCGTTGCGACATCGGCACCGATTAGCGCAGATTCCAGCAGATGAATTGGATTCCGGACAGAAGCAACAAGTACCTCAGTAGTGAAATCGTAGTTCTCATATATCTGCACGATTTGACGAATTAACTCCATCCCATCCTGGCTGATATCATCCAATCTTCCCACAAACGGACTGATATATGCAGCGCCTGCTTTTGCAGAAAGCATGGCTTGCATCGGAGAGAAGCATAAAGTCTGATTCACTGGAATGCCTTCATCACTTAATGCTCTCGCTGCTTTTAAACCATCCACTGTCAACGGAACTTTCACAACGATATTCTTGTGGATTTTAGCAAGGTCTTTGCCTTCTGCAAGCATCCCCGCAAAATCTAATGCAACAACCTCTGCAGAAATAGGACCATCAACCACTTTAAGGATTTCATCAATTACTTGACGGAAGGGTTTGCCTGTCTTCGATACGAGTGATGGATTCGTTGTAACTCCATCGATAACACCCATTTCAGCCGCTTCACGAATCTCGTTTATGTCTGCGGTGTCAATGAAAAGTTTCATCTAATTAAACTCCAAGGTGAATGGGGAGGAATATCCAGTTTATCATTGATTTCATAATGTATATCATAGAGTGCCAAACCCTGCGCCGGTGCCGGAACACCCACACGTAGATTGTCACCCTGTAACGCCTTTATAACTGACTCTCGCTCCATACGGTCGGTTGCCAGCTCCACAAGTGTGCCAACCAGTGTTCGAACCATCCGTCTTAAAAATCTGTCCGCTTTTATCTCCAACAGAATTCCCAATTGGTCTTCATATATAGCAATTTCCTCGATATTGCAAATGGGGCTTTCATCTGGGTCTGGCCTGATGGAAAATCTTGAAAAATCATAACTTCCTGAAAAAATTGACGCTTCAGATGCCAAACGTTCTACTGCTGCTTTGTACCCTGGAAACCAGGCGAATCGTTCAAAAAAAGGGTTCGGAGAGTTGAGTATCCGATAACGATAAATTCTCCCCCTGGCACTGTATCGTGAATGAAAATCTGTTTGAACTTCCCGAAATCTCCAAACCAGAATATCGGAAGAAACAAGAGCAGATAGAGCTTTTTCTAATTTTTTTCTGACTCTAGGAGTCGGTTCATCAAAATGGACAACCTGGGTAACAGCATGCACTCCAGTATCCGTTCTGCCAGCTGCATTTACACGAACAACTTCATTGCCGTAGAACTTTCCCAGTGCAGCTTCCAGCTCCCCTTGCACAGTTATCTGATCAGGTTGAATCTGGAATCCTTTGAATTTCTCCCCATTGTAAGAGACATTCATCCTTATTCGAGAAGTATCAGCACCCGATTCGCTCAATGTATGATTACCTTTTCCATGCCGAAGATGATCAATGGTAAACATCCGGCAACAACCAGCAAAGTTTCACGCCCCCCCCAACGCAACACATGCAATGATGTTCGCTCGCCTTCCGGATTATAGCCACGGATCACCAGCGACCGTGCTAGATCATCCGCTCGTCGCAAACCAGAAACCAGGATGGGAACGATCAAAGGTAGCCAGGCACGTACTCGTGAGATAATCCCTTTTCCAGGCGACCAGCCACGTGCGATCAACGCTTTCTTCAACTGCATTGCCTCATCATACAAGGTCGGAACAAAACGTAAAGCCAAAGCGAGTACCAATGTTGCGCTACCCACAGGTATACCAATTTTTTTCAACGGTTTAAGCATTGATTCCAGCGCACGTATCCCTTCCAACGATCCAATCGATACAAGTAAAATGCCAGCGACAATTGTCGCACCCGCAAGTCTTCCCGAGAGTAGCACGCCTCGGATCACTCCCTCTTCGGTGAGGGTCAGATTCGCAGCTTCCCAATCCCAGAGAATATGCCCGGGTGTGGACAAACCTTGAATCACAATCGTTAACAAAAACATCCAGCCAAGTGCATAGAGCGGGGTTATCACACGGCGTAACTCACCTCTTACAATAATCAGCATGAATAAGACAAAACCACCCGCTATCCATAGTCCAACCCCAACTGGAATTGCCATCACGCTGGCAACAAGTATCATACCAGCGATCAAACGTGCGCGTGCATCTATCTTAAGTCCCACGGTTCATTTCCAGCTTGGCCCTCACCCTCTTGATTGAACGGTCTAATGTAATAAATAAGAATTCATGGATCAACTTTTTCGTCAGATCGATTATGTCAGATAACAAAGGATAACGTACAAAAATTAGTATATAAGGATTTTTATTGTTGATATAATCTAAAATAAACTGGACTACTACCTATATAGTTCTATTAAATTATTCTATGGGTATATTAAGACATTTTATATTCATGATCCCTCGAAGTGTCTCTCGGGTATCTCTCATAAATGAAAAAGAGTTGTTTAAGGTTAAACGGTTTTTTACGAGATGATAGAGGTTTTATTTCATGCTTTTCATCTGTTTGAGTACTTGACAAATGTTCACTGGAGAGGTATATTACAGGGTCGGATATATTTCCGATATTGAACATCCCCCCAAAGCTTCAAAACTTCAGCCTAACAACATCCTCTCCTCAAATGAACTTTACAATTTCGTCCATCGTCAAATCCATCATATTCCAAAATCTGCCTTTTCCAGTACATGCAGAGTATGTGCAGTTGGTAGCTCTACGGAATTACTTTGGTAGTGAACAAAACTCCTGGAATGACTGCATCGTTGTTGCAAAGGGAAGTTTAATCCACCCCTTCCGTTGCACAACTGATCCCGGTATTCCAAAACACCCGAATCCTAAAGGAATCGCCTGGTTGAGTACAGGTCAAGTCTATCGTTTCCAACGAGGCTTGCACCGGGGACGTCCCGCGTTAATCCAGGCTGAACCCTTTATCATAGACCGATACCCACCCGGTGTAACCCCAGACTCGTCCACCAGGAAGGTACGCGATGGTCCTGGATTTTTTACGATCAACATACACGATGCATTTCCAGTGATAGAGGATGAAGTAAATGGCTGGTCGGCGGGATGTATTGCCATTCGCAGAAAGGATGGATGGCAAGAATTTCTGCAGCTATGTCATTCAGGAAGGGTAAACCATCGACCCCAACACACATTTCCCCTCAAACTCTTCGATTCCACAGTTCATCACTCTAACCCCAACCGAGGAAAAAAACATGAGTAAGTTTCCAAAACCACATCACTATCTCACCTATGGTTTGATTGGGATTGTTATGCTGAATCTGCTACTCTCAGCACCGACATTCCCGAAAGACTCCTTCGAGTACGCATTTTTATCCACCCAACAATGGGAAACTCTTTCAGGCAGTGCGGACTGGGCAGCACCTCGTTATTCGCCCGATAGTTCACAAGTCTGTGTCAAACTTAAGTTTGGCACACTGAATCGTGAGCTTTTCACGCTTCTGAATGACGCCGGAGTTGATACTGTCCAAGCAGTGAAGACCCATTCACAAGCATTGACCGTCACCCAACAATGGGAGGTAGTAGAATGAGAAATATAGTTATTCTCCTGATACCGTTAATGATGATTCCACTCAGGGCATTCGCAAGTGAATACCTGGTCGATCCTGCCATTGCTCACAGGCTGAATTTCGAAAACCTTGAACAGTATGAAGCGCTGACAGGTCGTCCAGCGGAGAAAATGATTGCACTCTGGGTGGCACGTGCCGATTCATTCCAGTATATGAGCCGTTCAGGAGCGGAGTATTCGATCAGCTTCGGTGGTGGTAGTTTCACACAAGCAGGTGGTGCAACTGGCGGGGATATGTTTGCCAACAGCTTTGATGGCATTACGGATGTCGCCACAGTCAATATTAGTCTCGAAGATAGTCTTGATCCACGTTCTGGTGGGATGATGATTGAGCTTCTTTTCAAACCGGAGGCTGGTGCAGATTTTCATATCCTCTCAAAAGGTGGTGATACTTATGAAGTTTTCACCACAAAAAATCCCACTCACCATTACCTGCTGTTACGCTGGGGTAGTGGTGAAGGATATCTCTCCACAGCAGTTGTCACGGATGAGTGGAACCTCGCAAGAATCATCATCACATCCGACCAGGCATACGGCAAGCTGAACAATTCAACCATGCAAACAAGGTCTATCGACTGGGAAAGCAGTTCTAACTCACTTCACCTCGGCAGACGTGTCTCAACATCGGGGTATTACCGTGGCGATATTGGTTATCTCGCTTTTTATGATGGTATTCCTGATGCAGTCGAACGTGATACTCTCTGGAACCTGCTCTCCCCTCATCTTTACGGCGACAGTAGTTTTGCCAGCCTGCAGACAGCACTTGATTTTGCATCACATAAAAGCGACACTGTAACCATCTCCCTTGCCAGAGGTCTATATGGACAACCACTCTATTTCTCTCCAGACAGCACCCTCAAGCATTTGATACTTAACGGTTCAGGTGTAGAGAAGTCCATAATCAATGGGCAGAAAATTGCCACAGGAAAGAGTGTTCTGAATCTGACCGGTGATTTCAGCTTCGTATTTTCAGGCTTCAGTGTGCAAAATTCTCCTCAGCATGGGTTTGAACTCAGTGAAGGGGTCTCTGGGAAAGTTGAAAGAGTGATATTCAGTGAGGTCGATTCTGCAGCCATCCATTTAACAGAGAATTCTACTGAAGACACTCTGTTCGTTCATCAGTGCACATTTGATGATGGTGGGTATGCTGTAACTATGGAAAGTGATGACAGCACGACAGTATATCTGGAAAACTCTATTCTGACCAATTTTTCAAATATTGCGCTCCTGAAAAGTGGTTCGCCGGGAGAGTTGGTAAATCGCGGTAATCTGTTCTATGCAAATAACACAGATTATAGCGGCAGTTCGGAAAACTCCGCTCTGCTTCATGCGCCACCCATGTTTGTCCAGCAACCGGCAAATAATTATTCGCTGAATTGGTTCTCACCTGCGATCAACCGTGGCACAATTTTAGAAATTTATGATGCAGACGGCTCTCTCCCTGATCTGGGAGCTATGCCATATTTGATTAACTATGAAGAGCGATGGATGAGAGATTCTTGGTCTCGGTAGTGCAGGAAAATCGATTTATGTGAAGAAAACCTCAATGTCTGTCTCCAACTGAAAGGACATCGTGTTTATTCAAACCCGCCAGAGTTGTATCTTACTCAGGCGGGATTTTTTGTTTTTGCTAATTCTATGCAGAATATGAATTTGAATGTGAGTGTGGGAAATATTGCACGATACCTTCATTCACTGAATCAAATTTTACTAAATTTAGCATTGGACTTGTCCAATGTCTACTAATTCGATGTGGAGACTCTGATTAATACTGGATAAATCTAGTGCTAATCAGCCATTCCAGGTTATTCAGCTCCACAAGAGGACTGAACCAGCAGCATTGGAACAGGCTATATACTAATTCGTACACAATTCTCAAGTCATAAAACAATGAACATAGGGCACACGAATGAGCAAGCAACTGAACGCTAAGGAAGTGGAAGACCTGCTGAAAAAGGTGAGGTACCCGGGGTTCAGCCGTGATATCGTCTCTTTTGGCATCGTAAAAAATATCCAGGCTGAAGGGCCACAGGTTACTGTCTACCTGGAGTTTTCAACTCCTAAAGAAGATATTTCCAAGAAAGTATCTGAGGATATCGTAGCGGTTCTCAACGAGGCTGGAGTTGAAGCGATTGACGTTGAAATTGAGCATAAATCTCCTCAAACCTCCCAGGAAAAAGCCGCACAAGGCGAAAACCTTGTTCCGGGAGTTAAGCATGTTATTGCGGTCGCTTCAGGTAAAGGGGGAGTTGGAAAGTCAACAGTAGCTGCTAATCTGGCGGTTGCTTTTGGGAAGATCGGATTGAAAGCTGGTCTGCTCGATGCCGATATCCATGGTCCTTCTGTTCCCATGTTGCTCGGTCTTTCAGATGAGCCTGAACAAGCTGAGGGAATGAACAAACTGTTGCCGATGGAAGCGCATGGCATCAAGGCGATGTCCATGGGTGTCCTGGTCGATGCAGATACGCCGTTGGTCTGGCGTGGGCCAATGATCTCAAGCGCAGTTGAACAACTCATGCGTGATGTTGTCTGGGGTGATCTGGATGTATTGGTGCTTGATATGCCCCCCGGAACCGGTGATATTCAGCTCACAGTCGCACAGAAGGTGAAGCTATCTGGTTCTGTTATTGTCACAACCCCGCAGGATCTGGCGTTGATAGATGCACGTAAGGGCATCGCCATGTTCCAGAAGGTAGATATTGCGGTACTCGGATTAATCGAAAATATGAGCTACTTCCTTTGCGAACATTGTGGGGAACGTACCGAGATCTTCTCCAGTGGTGGAGCCAGAAGAGAGGCATTACGTCAACGTGTGCCTTTCCTAGGTGAAGTGCCTTTGCTTCCTGAGATACGTCAGGGTGGCGATGCGGGAAAACCGGTTGCGGCTGGTGATAGTAAGGTTGCAGAAGTATTCAGGGGGATTGCTGAAAGTGTCTGGAAGAGCGTAAATCGCGAAAATTGAGTACCGTGATAGTGATTCACACTATAAATCAACCTGAGTTCTTCAACATCCAAATATGTTGAAGAAGAAAAACAAAACAAAAGCAGTTGGAGTTTTTATGGCAGAACTAACTGAAGAAAAAATATTAGATGCACTGGCTGAAGTCATCGATCCTGAGTTGAACATCAACATTGTTGATCTGGGATTGATATACAACATCGAGATTCTCGACAATGATGAAGTTCATGTTGTGATGACCATGACCACACCCGGCTGTCCGGTAACTGGCATGTTGACAGAGTCCAGTGAAGCGGCGGTATTGAACCTGGATGGCGTAAAAGATGCCATCATTGAGGTTGTCTGGGATCCACCCTGGAATGTCAATATGATGAGCGACTTTGCGAAGGATGAGTTGGGCATGCCATAAAACGGGTGGCACGGGATTGAACTTTAAATGATTAAAAATCTGGTGAGATTGTTGATGTATCGAGGTTAATCAGTTTTCTTATTCCCAATCAATCGCCGGGTTTCAAGGCAACTTGACAACAATACGTAGTTACTTTGAAGTTCATACATAGTTGATTAAAGAAGGAAGAAAAAATGCCGAAGGTATCCGAAGAGCAGGTGTTAGGTGCGCTTGCGACGGTTAACGATCCCGAGATCAATGTGAATATCGTCGACCTCGGTTTGATTTACAATGTCGATATTAATGATGCGGATGAGGCGCATGTTATAATGACCCTCACCACACCCGGTTGTCCGATGAGCCAGACCCTGGCACAGGGAGCAGAACAATCGGTGATGAATCTCGATGGTATCAAGGATGTCCTTATCGAAATTGTCTTTGATCCACCCTGGACACCGGCGATGATGAGTGATAGTGCAAAAAAATTGCTCGGTATCGAATAGGGGAGACCTCTGTTATTTGAATATCCATGCAATTCGCTAAGTCCATGAAAAACCTTACCCATCCGATAATCCCGGATATGCCAGAATGGTCAGGTGATCCGCAAACCTTCAGGACACTTGCGGCTGAAATTACTTCGGATGGATTTGCGTTGAACGAGTGGCGAGTAGGGGAGCATACAGGTACACACCTCGGCTCCCCCTCTCATTTTTTAAAAGGCGAAGCAACAATCGACCAGTTTCCGCAGGATTTATTTTGCTGCACTGCTGCAATACTCCGTTTCGAACATCTCCCATATCCCCTTCCGCTAAATTATACGGTATCAATCGAAGATATCCTGAAAGATGAAGAATTACATGGGCTACTTTCAGAGTACCAGTGCATTATTCTCGATACAGGTTGGACAGAACGTTGGCAAGCGCCGGAATCAGTTTTTGAAACAGATAAAAATGGAATTCTCCTGCACCCCGGATTTTCGGAAGCAGCGGTTATGTGGTTGATCGGGGAGCGGGGGATAAGAATCATCGGAACTGATGCCCCGGGGATTGATCCGGGAAAATCGCAGGATTTTATCGCTGGCAAAGCGGTGGCCAACGCTGGATGCTGGCATCTGGAGAACGTACGCCTCAATTCTCAATTGCCGCGAAGGCATTTCCAACTCAGCATATCCCCACTTCCGTTGGTGGGTGGTCACGGCAGTCCATGTGTTGTTTATGCGATAGAGTAGGATTTAACCTCTCAAGACAACAACATATAGGATGATCAAGCCCACCGCCTGAATGATGGATGTCCATGATGCGAGCGGTGAGAGCTTACGTTTGGCTGCCGCACCAGCATAGTGCAAATGAAGTCCCGCATACCCGAGTAGTGGCAAAAACACGATCCATTTCAGTCGTAATTCCATTCCCTCCATCTCACCAGCAAGTGGAAGAGCGATTACCATTGTAATAATACCAGTCAGCAACCATCCGAAATAGTTCGATAGCGGTATACCCAACCACACGCCTTGTTTCTTCCATTCCCAGAACTTCCCATCCACAGCGACCGGATCCGCGACCAGATCCCAACCCATAGCAAATAACGAAGTCAACGCCGCTATCAACCAGATGGTAGAAGTCATTGAAAAAACTTCAATGCACGCCAGCGCGACAATGGTTGAAGCGTAAAGAATCATCCACCACATGATAACAACCCCAACCGGCACACCACCGGGCAGTGTCGGACCTGCATCCGGTAGATATCTGTACCTGCCAAAGGGAAAACCACTACGATGACCAACGATCTCAATCAGGTAAGGGATGAACATGCTGAGAATTCCGAATGTTAATGTCCATCTTAACCCACCAGTCAGTAGCGAGTGGATTATAACCCCAGCCAGCCCACTGAACAGTTGAAGTGGAGCGTACCATCGACCCACCTTTATGCCAAATTCCTGGGTTAAACGGTCGCCGATCATGAGCAGAATGACAACACTTCCGGTTACTACCATGAGAATACTGATTGCGTCCATTTATTCAGAGTTCCATGAGGGTTATGAATTCTTCTCTTTATACTTATGGTAAAGCTTTATGCCAATATCGATGGTTTTCTCGAGTGTAAAATTTTTACGGATCACCGGTGCATACCGTTCCGCCCAGTAAATCCCGGGCAATATCGCCATCACAGCGAAGATACGTGCCCACCAGGGTGCTCTTTTTATTTTCTTTCTACCGAACATTTTACTTTCCGAATATCACTGAAATCCCTGAAGCAAAATAGCCTACCTTTGCTTATGGTGCAACGATCTTGTATCTTTGCGGAAAATCGGGAGACAGTAAAACTCATGACAAAAGCACCTGTAACCGCGGGACGAAAAGGGAGTGATGTCCGCAGTGATGCCTGGATGGAACTTCGTCCCCTCGATGGAGAAAAGTGTCAGATCACCCTTGAAGGCAAAGCCAGTGATCTTCACAATCAAAGCACACTCGAATTATTGCATAGAGGACTGGAAAGATTCAAGCTCGAGGGTGTACATCTTCATGTAATTGATCAGGGTGCGTTGCCTTTTGTCCTGATGGCAAGACTTGAAGCTGTGGCGCGTAAATGGGATTCCTCCACAAATACCACCTTTCTACCTGATCAGTTCGCTGAGTTTAAGGGAAGTGTACGCTCCAGATCACGTCGGAGCCGTCTCTATATCCCCGGCAACGAACCGAAATTTATGATCAATGCCTCACTTCACGAACCTGACGGTTTAATCCTCGATTTAGAAGACTCGGTCGCAATGGCACAAAAGGATGAGGCACGTGTCCTTGTGCGAAATGCACTTATCCACCTCGATTTCAAAATCTCAGAGAAAATAGTACGTATCAATCAGGGTGAAAGAGGGTTAGCCGATCTCGAATGGGTTATTCCATATGGTGTTCAACTGATTTTAATTCCAAAGGTTGAATCACCTCAGCAGATTCATGCAGTTGCAGAGCGTGCCGACGAACTTGTAAAAAACGCCGGAATTTCATACCCTGTCTGGTTAATGCCAATTATTGAATCAGCTAAGGGTGCCTGGTTTGCGTATGATATCGCATCCGCCCATCCCAACATCGTCGCCATGGCAATCGGACTTGAAGATTATACCGCAGATATCGGCGCACAACGTACAGATAAGGGCACCGAAAGTTTCTGGGCAAGAGCTCAGGTCTTAAATGCCGCACGTGCCGCTGGTGTGCAACCAATTGACACAGTTTTTTCGGATGTTGGAGATATGGAAGGACTGACCGCGTCTGTTCTCGAGGCGAAATCATTAGGATTTGAAGGCAAAGGTTGTATACATCCACGTCAGATTCCTGTGGTACGTCAGGCGTTTGCACCAACCGAAGCAGAAATTAACAAAGCGAAAAAGATCGCTATCGCCTTTGAAAATGCGGAAAAGCGCGGGTTGGGAGCGGTTAGCCTGGGAACTAAAATGATCGATCCGCCCGTAGTAAAGAGAGCATTAAAAACCATCCAGTTGGCATTGGAAGAAGGATTACTGCCAGATAACTGGAAAGAGATAGAGTAGAACAGAGAATATTAATTTAATTGACTGCCTTTTCAGATTCGATTTACTTGTCAGGAAGAACCTTCGTCATTCCAGCATGGTGTTAGCTGAAATCCAGGGGTCCTGATCCCCAGTAAACAGTTTTTGGAAAGGCTACAAGATCGAATAGTATCGATCTACACCTAAACAGGGAGTTTTCATGAAGCGGTTAATTGTTTTATTGATATCAGCCTCATTTCTAATCTTTGGTTGCAGTCAAAATTCTGGTGACACTGCAGAGAAAAAGGATATGGAAAAAAGCCACAATACTGAAGTGGCAGAAAATAACCACGATGGAGAAATGATGACTGAAGATTTTGTGATGCCGGATTACAAAAAATTTGAGCTTACAACAACTGCCTCAGGCTTACAGTACCATGATGTAAAAGTTGGTGATGGCAAAGAAGCTACAAGCGGTGAAGTCGTATCGGTACACTACACCGGCTGGCTTACCGATGGCAATATGTTTGACAGTTCCAAGAAACGTGGTGAGCACTTTGTTTTCCCGCTCGGTGGTGGCAGAGTGATCAAAGGTTGGGATGAAGGCGTTGCTGGCATGAAGGTTGGCGGAACACGTATCCTGGTTATTCCACCCGAACTTGGCTATGGTGAACGTGGTGTCGGACCCATCCCACCGAAATCAACACTTGTCTTTGAAGTTGAGCTGGCAAAGATCAATGAACCGGTGGATAAATAATACGGTTCACATCCCGAAAATGTATTATTTTCTGAATTACATATTGAATATGGGCGGATAAACCGCCCATATTCTCTCTGGTACTCAATTGGATAAAAATTAATGTTTCCACGACACCTTAAAACCAGATCAGTTAATCTGTTCCCGGAGCACATGTGTGTGGTATAACTGGATTATTCTCACTTGACTCGAACAAACAGCCAGACCGTAACCTCCTCCAAAAAATGACCGATGCTATCGAACATCGTGGTCCTGATGGAGATGGATACTGGATGGGTGCGGGTGTTGCGCTTGGTCATAGACGTTTGGCAATCATTGACATCGCTGGTGGACAGCAGCCCTGGGTAGCCGCGGATGGTTCTGCGGTGATGATTTACAATGGCGAACTCTACAATTACAAACACCTGCGTAAAGTCCTCGAAGATAATGGCGTAAAATTTCGCACAAACTGCGATACAGAGGTCGTATTTGAAGCCCTGCGTTTCTGGGGAGTGGGACGTGCAGTAAATCGTTTCCGCGGAATGTTCGCCATCGCATTTTGGAACAACAATACCAGAAAACTCACGCTTATTCGTGACCCCATGGGTGTCAAACCGTTGTATTGGGCAGAGCATAATGGAATGATGCGATTCGGCAGCGAGGTAAAAACAATTATCGCCGATCCATCCTTTCCTCGCACCCCAAATTATGCAGCCATTGGGAATTACCTGCGACACTACCGTCTGAACTTCCAGAATCAGACACTCTTCACGGGAATCTTTGAAGTTCCGGCGGGTACATTCATCTCGTGGACAGAGAGTACAAGGAATGAAACACGCTATTGGCGAATTCCGCTTATCCCGGATCGCGACAAAAAGGATCCAGGACAGGTTGAAGCAGTGCGTCTTTTCCAGAAGCACATGAAACGCTCAGTTGATAAACGGCTTATGGCTGATGTTCCTGTAGGCGCGTATTTATCGGGTGGGATCGACAGCTCAGTTATTGTCCATCTCATGAAAGAGTCAGGTCATCAGAAATTAAAAACATTCTCTATCGGTTTTACGGAAGATGGCTATAATGAATTTTCATACGCTGAGTTGGTCGCCAACCACTTGAAATTGCCCCATATTCAGCTTGCCATGACTGAGGATAGCTACTTTGAGGAGATAGATCGTCTAATTGGCATAAAGGATGCACCGCTGTCTGTGCCGAATGAGGTTCCGCTCTTTTATCTTTCAAGAGTTCTGCATGAGCATGTGAAAGTGGTTCTCTCCGGCGAAGGAGCGGATGAACTTCTCGCCGGGTATTCTTACATGGTCCGCAGTCCTCATGACTATATTCTCGCCCATAAGCTCAACAAAGGTAAGCTGGATATATCAGAGAATGACCGTGCACGGCTGCTCCTCAGCCTGCAACAAATTTACGGTTCAACTCAACTTCCCTCCCAGAAAGATCAATTTCTCTCCCTCTACAACTGGATTCCAGCCGCAGAACAAGAATCCATCTACGGTCCGGCGATGCTGGAAGCTGGGATACATGAGCAGATCGACAACTGGTGGGAGGATGTCTGGAGTGAACTTGAGGGTGCCGGGTTAAATCCGTATGAGCGAGTGCTTCATATCCTCGAAGAGACACACCTCTCCGCTCTCCTGCTCCGTCTCGATGCAACCACCATGGCTGAAAGTGTCGAGGGTAGAGTGCCCTATACCGATCGGGACCTCATAGAATTTGTAACCTCACTGCCAACCAGCTACAAATTACGTTGGCGATCAAAAAAAATACAGGATGATGCCAATCGTTTGATGGCAGCAGAACTGAATGATAAACACAATATAACCAAATATTTGCTACGTCTCTCGTATGCGGATGTAATCCCACCGGAAGTGCTACAACGACCCAAGTATGCTTTCCCGGTTCCGTTGGATAAATGGATGTATGGCTCTCATCACGATTGGGCACGGGAGAGGATTTTAACATCTTTAATGGGAGACTTCTTTAATTTGGAGGCTCTCGAGCATTACATTACAACATCAAGAGGCAAAGATGAGGGTATGAAATTGTGGATGCTCGCAAACCTCGGGACTTGGCTCGATATGTATTTCAATTAGGGTTTGTATCCAGAATTGGTCCTGGATTTATCCAGGGTATAACTGACCCATCACTTGAATTAATAAACCTTGGATAAGTCCAAGACCAAGACCAGCTCGGAATTAGCAGAGTTGGATGAAACAAAGAACTGAGAGGAACATAATGGCGCGGGAGCAATGTCCCGTATGTAGTGCCGGCGACCATGAAGAGCTTATCGCTCTGGAAGAGTACCCCTATGGTGGCAACGGCGCTGTACGTCCTGAGGAAGCAAACAACGTACCCTATGGTACCCTGAGTATTAATTTCTGCAGACTGTGTGGAGCACTTTTCCAGACCGAACCTGTTTCAATCGAAGAGCTGGACGAAATGCTTTTACGTCAACCTGTCCCCCTTCCGGTGAACCTCACCAAGTTAGAGAATGTAGAGACCGACCGTTTCCTGAACAGTCTGAAACGTTTCGTGGAGACACGTGGGAATGCCCTCGATATTGGTTGTGGTAGCGGTGAGTTGATGAAACGTCTCACTGAAATCGGATTCTCTGTTAATGGAGTGGAAGCACATCCTGAAGCTGTAGAACTGGCAAAAAAGGATCACCTGGAGGTACAGGAGGGACGGTTTGAAGAGGGGATGTACCCGGAAGACAGCTTTGATCTGATCACAGCACGTTCTATTCTAGAGCACACCATTGATCCAAGCACTATTCTTGCGACCATGGTGAATCTTCTTAAACCAGGCGGTTATCTCGCCATTGAAGTTCCTAATATCGAACGGATTCTCAAACGTTCGGCTTTTGGTGGCTTCTCCTTCAACCATGTTCAATACTGGACTCCAGAAACCCTGCGTTATGCAATCGGTATTCAGGGGCTCGAGATTATGGGTATGCACGAAGAGAATTATATCGGCATCTTCGCTCGTAAACCGGAGAAGGGGGAAGAGGTGGAAGATCCCATGCCACCCTCCGACGAAGATGTTGAAGCACTCTTCGAAGAGGTTGACAGATTCCTGGAGCGGAAGGAAGATTTGGCAGAACGACTCCCGGAAACGATTCAAAAACGATTCCCCAACGGCATCGTAATCCTCGGAGCTGGTGCCCCAACAGTCGATCTGCTTTATTATTCTGAAATCCACGATTATGTTAAAGGTATTGTCACCAGTGATAAAACCCGTGTTGGTGCTGTCCTGGCAGGAACTGATTTTACCATTGAATCATTGGAAAATATCTCGAAACTCGAGTTTGACTGTGTTATGGTCTCTTCAGAACGTCGACAAGAGGAGCTGGTGGAATTGATGGCATCCTTTAGACGCGAGGGTGGACGGGTTCTTAGATTTAATCCCGATATCGAGATTTTGTAGGCAAAGCAGTACTCGAAAATAATGTCTGTTCGCGTCATACCAGCATGGCAGTGGATATTGGCTTGGGATTTATCCCAAGTTTAATAAATCCTGCGATCGTTCTATTCTTGTGTCATCCCGGTGATGAGTTGGGCCGGGATTCAGTAGCCTTGCGTCATATCAGCGTGGCAGTGGTTATTGGCTTGGGATTTATCCCAAGTTTAATAAATCCTGCGATCGTTCTATTTTTGGGTCATCCCGGCGATGAGTTGGGCCGGGATTCAGTAGCCCCGCGTCATACCAGCGTGGCAGTGGTTTTTGGCTTGGGATTTATCCCAAGTTTAATAAATCCTGCGATCGCTCTATTCTTGTGTCGTCCCGGTGATGAGTTGGGCAGGGATTAAGTAGCCCCGCGTAATACCAGCGTGGCAGAGTTTTTGGCTTGGGATTTATCCCAAGTTTAATAAATCCTGCGATCGTTCTATTCTTGTGTCATCCCGGTGATGAGTTGGG
>JAIOHU010000264.1 GCA_019912845.1 bacterium | reverse complement strand
TCAATACCTTCCTGGATGCCTGCTAACACACTGCTGGCATGAAGCGCAAGGAAGCTTCCTGGATGCAAGCCCAACTCATCACCGGAATGATACTGTCGGTACCACGTTCGAGGACAGCCTGTTTAGTGTGTCAGGATAAATCAAAAACGTTTACGAGCTGAACAGCTACAAAATGTGAATTGCTTCAAAACATGAAATCCTAACCATTTATGATACGAAAATACAATATGCTCTCATAATCACAAATTATCAACCGCAATTCAGTAAGTGGGAATAATTACAATACCAACCAATTCCTGCTTTTTCAGGGAATCCACTTTCAAGATACTCAATCCTTTGATTGAGGAAATTCCCTCCCTCAACTGTAATATCTACCCCCTAAACCCGTATTCAAATTTATTTCCAAAACACCTGTAAGCTATTGAAAATAAGGGTAATAGACTGCCATCATAAAATGATCTCTCAATGGCATACATGTTGCAATTCCAACACTGCGGAAAACTCTAAAACTTCGAGTATATAGTTAAGAACTGGATAATATGCCAGAGAAACAGGATATAAAGATATTCGTGCAGGCGCGGATGAGTTCCTCTCGTTTCCCGGGAAAGGTATTGGCACCATTTCACGGGATACCGTTGATCCGTCACATCCTGACTGTCTGTTCCGCGAAGTATTCTACAGTTCTCTTAACCAGTGTTGAAGTTTCGGATGATCCGCTTGCGGAATATGTAGAAGTGCTCGGCAATGATGTCTACCGTGGCGATCTCGAAAATGTCCTAGGTAGATTCCAGAATGCTTTGAATGAGTATCCCTGCGACGCGGTATTTCGTGTCTGTGCTGACAGTCCTTATGTGAATGTTGAGCTGATGGAAAGTATGGCAGAGTTATTCAGACCGACCCACACAGACCTCATTACCAATACCTTCCCCCGCAGTTTTCCAGTTGGAAGAAGTCTTGAGCTGATTAATGCGAACACTCTTCGGGCACTTGATTCACGAAGCATGGAAGTGGATGAAAAAGAGCATGTAACCCGTCATTTTTATAAACATCCAGACCGTTTCAAAATCCTGAATCTGCAGAATGAACGTCTGGATGTCAGTCATTCCAGTCTGGCGATTGATACGATTGAGGATTTACGTCGCATAGAGCAGATACGTCCGACTGAATTGCCTGGTCTTGGTATTCATCAGAGCGGCAGGCAGATTGGGGTGGGTGTATGACGGCAACTAAACTCAATGCTGCAGTGGTTGGTTTGGGTGTAGGCGAACAACATGCCCGTGCCTATCTCGAGCATGATTCGGTGGGGAGTGTCACCCTTTTTGATATTGACAAGACACGTGCAAAGAGTATCGCCGAAAAGCTTGGTGGACTGCGGGTTGTAAAATCCTATGAAACCATTCTCTCGGATGATTCGATTCAGCTAGTTTCCATTGCCAGTTATGATGGCGACCATGCAGCGCAGGTGGTAAAAGCGCTCCAGGCTGGGAAACATGTCTTTGTGGAAAAGCCATTGGCACGTTCTTTTGAAGAAATTCAATCCATCAAAGAGGCATTGCAGAAATCCGGAAAAAAACTTCACTTGGATGCCAATTTTGTTTTAAGGCGAGCACCATTTTACCAGTGGCTCAAAGAACGAATTCAGGATCGCAGTATAGGGGATATATATGCTGTTGATGGTGATTATCTCTATGGACGGTTGCATAAGATTACTCACGGCTGGCGTGGCAGGGAAGAGGACTATTCACCTCTGCATGGTGGTGCTGTTCACATGCTCGATCTCTTTTTATGGATGTTCGAGGATCGTCCAGCGACAGTCTCAGCAATGGGGAATAAGGTTGTAACCAAGGGAAACGGCTACCGTTACGAAGACTATGCCGCCCTGCAGTTTGTCTGTGAGAATGGTCTTGCGGGACGATTCTCAGTTCATCTGGGATGTGTACACCGTCATCAGCATGTCTTCAAAGTGTATGGCAGCAATGGTACGATACTCTATGATGATGCTGGAGCGAGAATTCACTGGACACGTGATGAAGATGTGACCGCATTCACCTTGAACAATAACCCCCTTCCCGAATCGAAAAAAGTAATTGCCGGAAGGTTTGTGGACGCTATCCTTTCAGAAAAGAATAACGATGAAGATGTAAAGCGTCTATTCGATGGGATAAGCATACTATCAGCTGCGCGTGAAAGTTTACGTACCGGAAAAACTGTAGAGGTGAACTACCTGTGAGCACCATGACCGAGATCAGGACAATACCATTTGGAAGACCAATAATTGGTGAAGAGGAACGAAACGCTGTTATGCGAATCCTACAGGGACACATTTTGACCCACGGTCCTGAATGCCATCAATTTGAAGAAGAATTTTCTGAATTTATGGGTTTACCTGCTCATTCTGTCAGCATGAGTAGCGGAATGGCTGCATTGCACATGTCCTATTTCCACCTTGGGATTAGTCCGGGTGATGAAGTAATTGTTCCCGCTCAAACACATAATGCAACTGTGCATGCGGTAGAGATTATGGGCGCAAAGCCGGTATTTGTCGATTGTGTACTGGATACCGGCAATATCGATCCTGAAAAAATTGATGCAGCGATTACTGAAAGAACAAAAGCAATCGGGCTTGTTCATTTCCTCGGTATACCAGCCAATATGGACAGTATCATGGAAATCGCTGGCAGACACAATCTCAAAGTTGTTGAAGATTGTGCGCTTGCGGTGGGTGCGAGGGTAGAAGGCAGGCATGTTGGTTTGATTGGTGATATGGGGATTTACTCGTTTTATCCAGTAAAACATATCACAACCGCAGAAGGTGGGATGTTTGTATCTAAACATGAATCTACAGCAAAATCTGTTGCCAGCAAACGTGCTTTTGGTGTGGATCGTACCTTTAATGAACGTAAGATTCCAGGGCTCTATGATGTCGTCGAACTCGGTTTGAACTATCGTATGAGTGAGCTGCAAGCTGCCATTGGAAGAGTACAGATCACACGTCTACCTGACATCTTGACCAGTAGAAAACAAAATTTCCAATACCTGAAGACTCAGTTACAGAATATCGATGGAATATCTCATATCCTTGACAGCAATAACCCCGACATAGAAAGTAGCCATTATTGCCTTTCCATCCTCCTCGCTGACTCCATCGCGAACGAACGTGACAATATCGTGCTCGAACTCAAGGAAGCAGGTGTCGGAACAAGCATTTATTATCCCCATCCGGTTCCCAGATTAAGTTACTATCGTGCAAAATATGGCTACCGTGAAGGTGACTATCCCAACGCAACACGGATTAGTGATCACTCCATCGCACTACCAGTAGGTCCTCATCTTGAAAGGGATGATCTGGACTATATCTTGGAATGTGTGAGTGACGTAATCAAGAGGGTAAAATCATGAATTTTAAACATTTACGTGGTAAAAGAGTCGCACTGATTGGTGGTGCGGGATTTATCGGACACAATCTGGCAATCGCACTTCATCATCGTGGCGCAATTGTCCATGTGATTGATGGACTGGTGGTCAACAATCTGCTGAGTTTCTCCGGGATGTTCGAGGATCAGTCACTTCGCAGCCTCTACCTGCACATGATTCATGAACGTATTGAACTTCTTCATGAACATGGAATTCAACTGCACATCCAGGATGCGAGAAATTACCATGAACTTTCCGGTGTGATGAATGAGATTA
>JAIOHU010000263.1 GCA_019912845.1 bacterium | reverse complement strand
TAACATTAATAATATCAATATCTTCCTGGATTCCAGCTAAAACCATGCTGGAATGACGTGGGCGGAAGCAGTGTTCTGGGACAGGCTGTAAAGCACGCAATCATTAGCTGATACTAAACGGTGGGAATCAATAATCCTGGTTCGAGCAATCAAATGAACAATAAAGTGCCCAACGATAAATCATCCATCCCCTACTTCCGTCGAGAAAAAAATCACCGAATTCCTTCGATGGAAGTGAGTGACAACGCTGGAGTAGAATCTGCTGAACATAAGTGGTGTACTATGGAATGCGAGCATGCTGCATTTCCGAAGGATAATATCGACGGATCAAAAAGCTGCCGGACATTCAGCGCACTTTTCTGTAACGAACTGAACGAGCATGTCACTAAAAACACCCTGTGTGCTGTTCTTCACGGACAACGTCGCCCCAAACCAAACTGGTGAGTGTACTTTAAGGTTTTTCTCACTACTCTGCTTCTAACTGCGTCATTCCAGCATGGATTTAGCTGGAATCCAGGAAGATATTGATATTATTAATGTTAGAAAACACAAAACAATGCGAATTTTTCCAGAAAAATCTGAAATTATTCATTCTCAGACAAGCCGTTAAGCTCGTAAAGATACCGCATCGCCACTCTTGAAATCAATTTTTCGTGCCAGAATCATGGCGATGGATGCGATGATCCAAAGAATCGCCGCAATAATAAGAGCCGCCGCTACACCCAGGTAAGTCATCACAAAAAAGCCAAGCAATGGTGCAAATAATCCCCTGATAGCGACAGCAGTCAAATGCACTGACTGATAAACTCCCGCATCTTCATTTTCCCCTGCAAATCGGATAGATGCCAGATTCCAGATCAACATAACTCCCCCCATCCCCACTCCCCAAAGAAGATACGAAGAATAGATAACCAGCAACTGCATACCACCTGCAAACACTTTCGCAGCAAGCAGTGTGAGCGGGTGAAGTGCGAGGAAAATAAAAATAATTGCTGCAAATCGATGGGGTGTGGTCTTATCATACCACCTCCCTGCCACAATAATCGCGAGAACTGAAGCAACCTGTGCAACCGCGCCTTTCGCAATACCGATGGTCGCATAATCGAGACGCAATTCATCCACGAGGTAAATGGGTACAACTGGCAATGTCATCATGAAAGCGATACCGTACAGCATGAAGGCACCTTCGAAACGCAGATAGTCTTTGCGTCTTTTCAACAGACGAGTCAATTCGATCAACGGTTGTTTAAAATCGAACTTGCCAATTTCCTTTTTTGTATAAGGTCCCGGTGGGATTGTCCCAAGTATTATTACTCCTGCCAGCCCCAGCAGACCAGATATGAAGAAGAGGTCACGGAACCCATCAGAGTTTGCATCCATCCATAAGCCCGCGAAATAGATCGCCACTGCACCCATCGCAACTCGTGCTCCCTGGGTGATACTGAACATCTCACCGTGTTTTTTCGCAGGCATGTGCTGTTGCAGGATTCGGTTCCTGGCAGGTAAAACAAGCGAATTCCCGAGAAAAAAGACAACATACAAGAGTAGCATGTGAGTCATGCTGTTGAGCACGATTCCACTGATCACTGCCAGTAGTGATATTGAACCTGCAATAAGCAGGAAGGGACGTTGGTCTCTGCCCTGGAGTAATCTTGCCCACCAGATTGATGAAACTCCAGCCAGCGGCATCATCATTGTAAGGAGAGTGACTTGAAAAGTGCTTGCACCGAGGGATTTTCGAGCAATAACCTCACCAAATTGTGTGGCAGCAAAAACTGTCCCACTTAACATTTGGTAAGCGAGAAATCTATTCTGAACCGTTTTTAGTGAAAGAGGATTTTCTGTTGCTGAACTTGACATTTCGCAAGATAGACCATCCTCTATTCGGTTACAACCTCATTTTTTTCAGGAGGAACAATTGAGTTCCTTTACCATATTATATTGCATACATTAGAGGTTTGATCAGATGATCTATTAGCAGTATCGAGAGTCGCATGTACAGAGTCATCCCGGGAGGAGTTAGCATGTTTAACGGTAACCGAGTCAGAGTTTCAACATTTATGAATGCAGCGATCGCAGGCGTGCTGGTTGCGATATTATTTTTTACTGGTTGTTCGCTGGAAGAGCCCAAATCAAATGATAATATACCGGTGCGTGTATATTTGAAAAGGCTGAAATCTGATCGTGAAGCGACTGTTGAAAAAGCATTAAATGAAATTGGGGAAATTGGTGGACCTGCCACTCCATATATACTGGAAAAATGGGAAAAGGCGAGCGACGAAGAAAAGATTATATATTGCAAGGCTATTTATCGCATTGGACCCGGTGCTGCAGCCGCTGTTCCTACTCTGATTGAAGAGTTGAATTCCCTGGAAGAACTGGTTATTGCACACGCTGCCTTAGGTTTAGCTGGAATTGGTCCTGCAGCCGCTCCAGCAGTTGATAAGTTGACAGCTTTATTGCGTTCCTCAGACACAAGCACACAGGCGAATGTCCTGCTTGCTTTGGGAAATATCGGTCCTGCTGCAGCGTCCTCGCTACCACGTGTGAAAGAGGCAGCCTTCCGTGAAAAGACAAGATCAGCCGCCATCGTTGCCATGAGTAAAATGGGGCCTAAAGCGGTCAATGCGATGAGTGAATGGCTTAAATCTGATGAAGTGAGTAAAGTCATTATTGCATGTGAAGTCCTCGGAGGTATGGGTGCGAACGCTTCCGAAGCACTTCCCTTGATTACGAAAGCATTTGATTCAAAAGACCCACGCGCACGTGAAGCTGCTGCGTTGGCAATCGGTGCGACTAAGGAAAAGGGAATCGTCGTTCTACCTCAGATGATTGACGCACTGAATGAGCAGGATTCGCGGGTACGCGCCTCAATTATCAATGCGATCACTGAATTGGGACCCGATGCTGCGGAAGAGGCACTGAAATCATTTGGCAATAGTAGCTGGCGTGTACGTGAGGGTTGTATCCGTGTGGTGGCGAGATTTGCGAATATACGTGACAAATCCATCGAGAAATTAATCGGTCGTATGAACGATTCAAATGTGGAAGTACGTGGCGCGGCGATTGATGCGTTGAGTGGCGTTGGTCCCTCTATTGTCCCAAGAATGATAGGCGTGCTTGATTCCCCCCAGGTAAACCTACGATTCGGAGCCTCCCGAGTTCTAGGAAATCAGGGTGCCATAGCGAAATCTGCACTACCGAAATTGCATGCACTCACGAAAGATAAAGATTCCCTGGTCAGCCAGGAAGCGATGAAGGCGATTAAACAAATTATGTAGACAGGTGGTATGGGGATTAGAGTGTAAAAGAATATTCAGTGTTGTGAAGAGATCAACCGCGTTGCAAACATCTATTTAGATCGCCGCAGCACGGTTGTTTTTGTGTACTCCCAATGGAACGAAGAGAAACTGGGGGAAAACAGATTCCTACCCACCCATCAGCTCTGTAGGGGCGAAACTCAATACTCCACTTATCTCAACAATATCGCCTTCTGCACATACCGTTTCGTCCCGAGTGTTGTATGAATCACGTACACGCCGGACGCCAAGTTATCACCATTCCAATTAAATGAATGATACCCCGCTGAGTACCTTTCCAAATGACTCGAGACCCACTGACCTTTCAAATTGTAGACCTCAATCTTTACTTCGCTAGCTCGAGGTAGTGCAAAGTTTATAGACTGAGTTGAATTGAATGGATTCGGATAAGCTGATTCAATACTGTAATCTTGCGGGAAGACCTTCGCTCCCTTTTCATTTACTACGGTTGCAAAGAAAGTGTGAATCTGATTGGAGAAGGTGGTGTCCGAAGAATCATTAACCGCAGCAACATACCAAAAGGAAAGAGATTCCCAGCTTGGCACGGCAATTTCGACGGTGGTATCGGAATGAGTGTCATACATCCAGAACTCTTCCAACTCTTCGCCGCCATTGAGAATCAGGGTGTAGGAGACTTCACCCAGCCCATTGGGGATGATTGACTGTTCCCAGGCGAAACGAACTGAAGAGTCGTTCAGAGTGACTCCATCTTCCGGTGCCAGCAGGTTGAATGGGGCGGGTGGATCGGGACGAGTGGGTTCCTCAGTTACCTCAAAGTGCCAGGTTTCACGGCTGAGGGTTTCCAGCCACAACGGATCGAGACAGCGTACCCGCCAGTAATATTCGCCAACCTCCAAGTCCAGATTATCCAAATGATCGGCAGTGCCCAGCTTCCATTTACGAGTTACATCAGGATCAAACTCAGGATCAGTAGAGATTTCCAACCAGTAACGCAGGCTGTCGTCTGGATTAGGGTCTGTCGATTCTTCCCATTGAAAATTTACTGGTTCAAAGGTTGTAAAACCATCTTGTGGCAGGAGAAGACTAAATTCTGAGGGGTTCTCAAAATTTGTAAAGGGTATTTCAGACCAGTTTTCGATATGAACATTCGTGTGAATTGTATCACCTTGCCCAAGCGGATTAATATCCGCATGATAGGGACCGGTTCTATGTCCCCAATAATTTTCATCGATTTCAAGAGTAGCAAATTCGTTAGGTGGCAGGGCAGCGGCAGCTCTCTGGTTGCTTAAAAAATCATTCCGATGGAGATTTATTGTCGTCCCTGCTCTTGTGCGAATGCAAGCATAGTATTCATAATCATCGGAAGGTTGATTATCACTAAATAAATTCTCGCTCCCTTCACCGACTGGAAAAAGGTTATTAGCGGACAACGTGAAAACAATATCATTGTGCGCAGAATTGTATGAGAAAATGTTTTTACGAAACAACGTATTTGTCATTATGAGCAACCCTGAACCCAGAAAATCTGCCATATTTGACTCGAATTTGTTGTTTTCCACGAGTATTATTTCATCGTTCAATAGTGTACAGAGACCTCCACCTGATCCCATCTGATCTCGAATTACGCCAGAATATGCATAATTATCTAAGAACAGATTCGATTTTACTTCTGTATATAATGAATGACTTACAAGAATTCCCGCTCCCTGCCCACCGATATTACCAACTATGTCATTATATTCAATATCGATCGAACCAGAAGACGAAACGCGCAATGCCCCACCTTGACGATCGCAGCTATTATTTAAGAATTTGTTATTACTAATGTATACAGATGTATTTCCTATTATACTGCATGCACCACCATCCCATGAGATATTTGACTGAAATAAGTTGTCCACAATTTCTACGGTACTACACAAAGTAGTTACTGCGCCTCCGGAGTATCCCGAACTGTTATTGATAAACCTACAGTTTTTTACAGTGACATTATTACCACTTAAATAAGCTCCTCCACCCTTAAAAGATCGATTTCCTGTGAAAATACAATCTTCCACCCAAACAATACTAGATCCACCTATTGAGGATATTGCTCCTCCAAATGGCATGTTTCTATTAGCTTCACGATTGCAATTTTCTAGTTGAACTCCAAGTAGTCTAATCTGGTTCTGGTTTGTCAGTTGATAGTGCAAAGCGGTTTCACCTTCAGGTGCTGTCCATCTTGTTTGCGAGATATGAGTTGTATCACCATCAAGAATAAAATGACTTCCAATTGTGAGACCATGCTCGATTACCTCAACATGCTCAGTGTAAAGACCTTCTGCAAGTAAAATAGTATCACCTTGCACGGAGGCATCAACTGCGGATTGTATGGATTGAAACTGCTCGGGAATATGCAAAATATCCGGAAAGGAAATCGAAGTTTGTATCAAAGATAGGATGATGATATAATAAAGCCTGTACTTCATCATGCTCCTCTTCGGTTCACTTTAAATCATGTTTACAGATTATCGGATAATTTATGTGAGGAATACAATAAAAACAAATTTGTCTGCAAGAATGTTAGAAAATTCATGATGTACAAAAGGTATCATTTTTAAAACTATAGATTTTCTTATGACTCTCATTGGAAAGAGCCAAAAAGGCTTCCGGTGTATACCAGAAGCCATTCCCTTTTAATGTCGGGGCGAGAGGATTTGAACCTCCGACCCCCTGCTCCCGAAGCAGGTGCGCTACCGGGCTGCGCTACGCCCCGTATTAAAAAACTGAATATAGACGGATTCCTTGTTCCAGTCAACCTGACAGGTTTATCTGTTATCAGAGAGTCTGTTTTGCCTCTAGAATGAGGATTGTTTGTCCGCCTCAATGTGAGTTGAAATTCTATTCATTCTTAGACAGATTGGTTAAGCTGTGATTGTAACGGTCTGTCTGAGAATGAATTATTTTAGAACTTTCAGCAAAATCAAGTGTATGTCGAATTTGCTAACATCTATAATATCAATACCTTCCTGGATGCCAGCTAACACCATGCTGGCATGACGAGAAGAGACTATATTTTGAGTACAGCTCCACTTTGAGTACATCTCTATTGGCTGTTTAGCAATTTTCCCGTTTTCATCAAAACAAAATAATTTGAGGATGTACCCTGCGATACATCCAGTTGATAATCTGGAAAATCCTGCTGGATCAAGGTTGTTTCTGCAGGTCCGACAATTATCAACCGTGGATATTTCTGTTCTAGGTGTCTGGTCAATGGTGCTTTGCCGAATTCAGTTGTCTCATATTCATGTTTGTTTTTACCGAGGATGAGCTTACGTCCAACCTGATAGTCCAGCACCTGGTAGCACGGGACTTCGGGAAAGGAAATCATCGCCGCACGCCAGGGATAGGTAAGGTCATTGTAGAAGACAAAAGCGGTTGAATCTTCCAGCAGGTCGGATAAAACATCTTCGCCTAGGCTCAAACGTTCATCGTTCAATTGAATACGTTTCTGATTAAATGGAAGAGCGGCTGAAAGGGGAAGGATGCCGGAAAAATAAATGAGTTGGAAGAATAACACTACAGTCAAACCGGTGATCTGTTGCCTTTTACTTAAATTCATTTTCACAACTATAGCAGCACTCAGGATGATCACTGCGGGGAAGAGAATCATGAGATAACCGATTTGCAGATGGGTCAGGTAGAGGATAAGAAGCACTGGCAAGGTCCACCAGAAGAGCAGTTGATAAGCAATTAAAGGGATTTTTTTCAACGCTCTACCTGTTTTTACAGGTGCAATGGCTAAGAACACAAGTAGCGAGCAAGCGTACAAAAGAAGAGTAAAGGCGAATTTAATAGCAATTCTGATAAGATATTCACCTCTTCCCCCTTGAAGCTGAATAAATTCGCTGCCTTGAGTTTGGAAGGTCAGCAAACCACGTTGCAGATATTCAGTTAGGGAACTGCTGAGAATTCCGGTCGGAATGAGCCAGAGTACTATGCCGCTGAAAATTATCAGCCATCCCAGAAATAGCCGTGCAATAGTGCGGTCTTCGCGCCAACTCATCCAACTCCAGAGAAATGTCAGATAGATGATTTCAAGACGTACCCCGGCAAAAACTCCTATCAGCAACGGTGCTACATACCAGAATGATCGACTGGAACGCCATTTCATCATCGCGGCAACTGTCAGAGTTCCAGCCAGGAAACCATTGATATAGCTCAACGATACTGTGCTGTAGAACCAGGGTGCAGGGTGAAAGAGACTGATCAACAGGACGATTGTTGCGAATTTCATTCTCTCAGACGATATAAAGCCGAATAGGGTTGAGAATAGTTCTTTTGAAGCCAGAAATAAAACAAGATACCCGATAATACCAGCAAACAATGACCAGAGTTGAAATGCGAGATGAGGATTGTTGACAAACTGATTGATAAATTTTGCCAACATGACATGGATCAGGTATCCGGGAAAATGCGGCATATCTTCGAGGGGAGCGTAGTGTTCCACAGCGAGGATATAGTTGAAAGAATCCCAGGCGATGGGGTGTTCACCCCAGAAGAAGGAACGCGAAAGGAAAATTGCGACTAAAATGAATAATATTGAAAGTATTTTTCGTGTTTGCATTTGATAAAGAGGTTTGGTTCCTTGCTGTTTCTTATGGGTAATAACTTGGGCTTCTGAATGGACGTCATTGCGAACGCAGTGAAGCAATCTCGCTTTAGGTCAGCATGAGATTGCCGCGTCACGACGTTCCTCGCAATGACGATGTTTACACTCCTAATTCTCTACCCACACAAGATAGTGAAGAGCCAGAGGTTTATACTTTCTAAAAGGAATAACCTTTCCCGGAATCGCTATCTGTCTTTCTCATTCCTTAAGAGAGGGAAGATAATCTTACGACACTTCATCCAGAATGCTCTCCTGGTTTTTCTCGCCGATTTCATGAGAACGTGAGAGACCAACTCGTACCAGATATGGGCCAATTGTTTCATTAATGATGACTGTTGAGAGGACGATGGTCGTAATGACAGCACCGATCTCCGGATAGTCCACTGATACTTCATACGCCAGCCCGATCGCCACACCCGCCTGACAGAGCATGGTGATACCGAGGTATTTAGGGATTTGCGGATATTTTTCTTTGACCTTCTGACCAGCGAGAAAAACTCCACCAATTTTCCCCAGGCTTCGCCCTACAAGGTAGATCACTCCTGCAATTCCCATCTGCGGAAGAACATCCAGGTGAAGCGAGGTGCCTGCAAGCACAAAAAACGCGATGTAAACTGGCTGTTCCAACTGCCGCTGTTCAACATAAATCAGACGATGCATATATGAGCTGTTAGTAATTGTTGCACCAGCAGCCATGGAGATCAGCATGGGAGAAAGATGAAGCATACGTCCTACCCCTGTCCCCACCAATACAACTCCAATAATCACCAGCAAGAGTTCGGAGAGTTCATCGAGGTGGTTCTCCCAAATGGTTAATAGCCGTCCCAGAATGTAGCCCAGCACCAGCGATACCGTAACAACATATATGGGTTGCAAAATACTCGAAAGCACATCCGCACCATTCTGTATATGATGATACCCATAGACAATGCGGAAGATGATCAGGCAGAGGACATTGTTTATTGCCACTAACGCCAGCAGACGATCTGTCAGGACACCGCGTGAATGATACTCCCTGATAACCAGCAATGTTGCGGCGGGTGCTGTGGCGATGGCGATGGATGCGATCAGAAGACTGAATGAGACAGATTCGCCAATGAGTATGAATCCAACTGAAACAAAAATCAGTACACCGAATGATTCATATAACGCAAGACGGAACAATGATCCAACACCGACACGTTTGATATGCGACCATTCGAATTCGTTACCTATCGCAAAAAGAATCAAGCCCAGTGCAATATCATTGATGACTGTCAAACTGCTGCTGACTTCCTTCGGGATCAAACCTAGGATATAGGGTCCGATCAGCAGTCCGATTAGGAGATAACCAGTGACTCGTGGGATTTTAAGCCGTCTCGCCAGCTTACCCCCCAACAAGCCCATGAGTATTGCAATTCCCAAACCAAACAGATTGTGAGTTTCTAGATTCATAGAGTTCCATCTGTTTTACTGTTTCGGTGGGTAATATACCAAAATTAAAGGGACGAACACCATTGGGGAATTATGGAATTTTTCAATTCTGAAATTATAGGGGAACCACAGAGACACCGAGACACAGAGGAAAACTTTTAAATAATGATTGAACTATTTTTCTATTGGTTTTATCCAGCTCATTACTGCTGTCATTGCGATAGAAGTGAAACAATCTCTTTTGTAGCTAGTTCCTTTTTCAAAACGCTTGGCTCGTTCCTTCACCTCCTGGATTCCAACTAAAAACGTGCTGAAATGACGTGAGGAAATTCCCAGACTAAAACCGATTCTGAATAGGTACCAAAATGAGAATACCGCGTAACATCCTACACTCAATGTCATAATCCCAAGAAAACCTTTGCTCACAAAAACAGAGAGGAACAACATGAGTATACTATCCTTGCGAAGGTGGTGTGGGATGTTTACTATTTTCAATCCAGCATGCTGGTTAGGCAAATCATGCTGGAATAATTATTAATCGGAAGCGATCACTTATGCATTGGACATATCATTTAGCAACAGGCATCCTAAGCTACACCCCTCTACTCAAAATCCTACAGAAAGGGACTCGGGGGACAAACTCAGCGGAGTATTGCTACTCAACGTGGCTACGTCACCTGGTAATGGCGAATCAGAATGGCATGCATACCATTCCATCAACCATTGCAGAACTTGGACCCGGCGACTCACTTGGTATTGGACTGGCAGGCTTGCTTTCTGGAGCAGATCGACTGGTTGCCCTGGAGGCGTTTGACCATGTCAACAATGAGATGAATCTCCAGATATTTGATAACCTTCTCACCCTTTTCCAAAACCGCGCGCCGATCGGTGATGCCAACCAATTCCCACGTCTGGGACCCAAACTCGACTCCTACTCTTTCCCATCATCGTTACTTACTGATGAACAACTGACGAAGAGTCTTGCTCCCGAACGTGTGACTCAAATTCGTGAACAATTAGCAAATTTGGGAAAAAGAAATGAGAACGAGTCAGAACAATTGATTCGATATATTGTCCCCTGGGATAATTCTGAGGTAATTGAGGAGGAGACCATTGATTTTCTTTACTCGCAAGCTGTACTGGAACATGTCGAAGATATACCCTTCACCTACGGAT
>JAIOHU010000029.1 GCA_019912845.1 bacterium | reverse complement strand
TCCTGGCAAATTGTTGACCTGCTGGGACGTCAGATCACTGATACTGGCAGCCAATCCTTCTCCCCCGGCAGGCATGATATTTCCCTTCAGATCCCCGGTCCGACAGGAACTTATTTTCTTCTGATCACAAACCCGGATGGTGTTGTTTCGCGGCACAAATTGGTGATGGTAAAATAGTGAGAGTAAACATCTACGCCCTTCCAAGTTATCCATTTGAGCACTTGCATGGCAATTGCCAAACCGGACTGTCCTTACCATTCACCTGATGAATTCAAGGTGATTATCGAGGAAAAGACGGGTGTACCAGTAATCCTGGGTACTCATGAGTATATGTAACTATCAACAATCGGAAACTAAAAAAGCCCAGTGGTTGACTACCACTGGGCTCATTTATTCGATCAATAATCTTATTTTCCCGCAAGTGATAGCCTGTTGTTGGCACGTAAGAGTGCAGCCTGTGCTCGTTCAACCTCAACTTCACGCGTACCCATATCTTGAAGACGTTGCATCGCTCGTTCTTTTGCGGCTTTTGCTCGATCAACATCGATTTTTTCGAGTGCCTCTGCAGTTTCCGCAAGAATAAGGAATTGATTCGCACGAACATCCGCCAATCCCCCAGAGGTTGCAAATACCTTCTCGCCTTCGGGTGACTCCACCTCAATCGCACCCATCTGCAATGGGGTAATGAATGGGGTGTGATTAGATAAAACACCAAATGAACCTTCGCTCCCCGGTGCCTTCACATGGGTAACATCACCTTTGAAAGCTACTCCGGTTGGTGTTGTTATTTCGAGCTTAAATGTTTCAGCCATCGTGCGTCACCTGTAACTTAAGCGCGTTGTGCCAATTCTTCGGCGTTTTTGATTGCTTCTTCAATCCCACCACACATATAAAAAGCCTGTTCGGGCAGATCATCCAGCTCACCGTCAATGATCATATTGAAGCCCTTGATGGTATCCTTGATAGTTACATAAACACCGGGACGTCCAGTAAAGGCTTCTGCTACATGGAACGGCTGGCTGAGGAAGTTCTGAATCTTACGTGCGCGAGACACTGTCAATTTATCCTCATCAGACAATTCATCCATACCGAGAATGGCGATAATGTCCTGTAGATCTTTGTATTTCTGCAGGATTTCCTGAACCTTACGTGTGGTATCGTAATGCAAGTCACCAATTACATGCGGGTCAAGAATACGGCTGGATGAGTCCAATGGGTCAACAGCCGGATAAATAGAACGCGCTGCAATTTCACGTGAGAGCACTGTTGTCGCATCCAGGTGAGCAAAGGTTGTAGCGGGAGCTGGGTCAGTCAAGTCATCAGCCGGAACATAGACAGCCTGTACAGAAGTAATCGATCCAACCTTGGTGGAAGTGATTCGTTCCTGCAACTGCCCCATTTCCGTCGAAAGCGTAGGTTGGTATCCCACCGCAGAAGGCATACGTCCCAACAACGCCGACACCTCAGAACCAGCCTGGGTGAAACGGAAGATATTATCAACAAACAGGAGAACATCTTTCCCCTGATCACGGAAATATTCAGCCAGGGTCAAACCAGTCAGAGCAACACGGAGACGGTTTCCAGGAGGTTCGTTCATCTGACCAAAAGACATGGCGACCTTGCTGTTCTTGATGGATTTCATATCCACTTTGGAAAGGTCGAATTTTTCAGTATCAAACTCTTCGCCATAGTCCATAACACCAGCCTCGATCATTTCACGAAGCAGGTCATTACCCTCACGAGTACGTTCACCAACACCCGCAAACACGGACAATCCGCCATGCTGCTTGGCGATATTGTTGATCAGCTCCTGGACAATAACTGTTTTGCCGACACCAGCACCACCAAACAAACCAACCTTTCCACCCTTAGCGAATGGTTGAATCAGGTCGATAACCTTGATGCCAGTTTCCAGCATTTCTGGTGAGGTCACCAAGTCTTCGAGTTTGGGACTAGGTTGGTGAATCGGTCGACGTTCTGATGTTGGAATATCACCAAGACCGTCAATAGGATCGCCGATAACGCTTATCAGACGTCCCAGAGTCTCTGGTCCGACGGGTACAGAGATAACATCGCCGGTATCTTCCACTTCCTGCCCACGTACCAGACCATCGGTTGTGTCCATTGCCACAGCACGAACCACTCCACCGCCCAAATGCTGCTGCACTTCAAGCAACATGGTTTCTTCGGCGGTTCGTTGGATACGAAGTGCCTGGTAAAGTGGCGGTAAGCTGGCTTCGTCAAATTCAACGTCCACCACCACACCCATGATCTGTTTAATCTTCCCTTTTGCCATTGCTATGTATCTCCTTGTATGACCGATAACTATTTTAGAAATTTTCTAAAAGTTATCTGACCTACAATTTTTTATTCCAGTATATGATCTATTCCAATATCTTATCGTTTACCCAAGTGCTTCCGCACCAGTTACGACTTCCAGAATTTCGTTTGTAATTGCAGCTTGACGTGCTTTATTCGCCTGGAGCGTCAACTTCTCAATCAAATCGCCAGCATTGTTGGTGGCACTTTCCATTGCTGTCATACGTGCAGAATGTTCGGCAGCGTTTGATTCCAGTAGCACACGCCAAAGCATTACATTTGCATAAAGCGGGAGCACGTGATCTAAAACAGCGCGTTCGCTGGGTTCATAGATAAAATCAGTTGGATACTGTTCTTCCCCTGCCAATTCAGGGATGATCGGGAAAAGTTGTTCGGTTACGACTCGTTGCTCAATAGCTGATTTGAACTCGTTGTATATCAAGTATACACGATCCAATCCCGATTCTTCAGTGAATCCAACTTCATACAACTTTCGTACTGCGGATCCGATGGAAACTGCTGTTCCAAAATTGAGATCATTCAGCAAACCAATGTGGTGCTGAATGAATTCCCCATCGCGTTTACGGAAGAAATCATACCCACGCCGTCCAATCGCGATAAGACGAACATCCTCAGCGTGTTCTTTCTCCTGGTTAATCACCTTTTGTGCGGCTTTGCAGACGTTATTGTTGAATCCACCTGCAAGACCTCGGTCTGAGGTGACAACAACCATTCCAACATGTTTCGGTTCACGTACCTGAAGCAGTGGATGTGATTCTTTGTCGGTACGAGCTGCCAGGTCTCGGATAACTGTTCTCAGTTGATCCGAGTATGGACGCGCCTGAAACATATTTTCCTGCGCACGTCGCAGTTTCGCCGCAGCCACCATTTTCATGGCGCGGGTGATCTGCTGTGTGTTTTTAACCGAGGAGATTCGGCGTCGAATCTGCTTCAGTGATGGCATAGCACTCTTCGCATGTAAATAACTGCCTGAACAATTACACTTAGGGTAGCACGCTGGCATCTGCGCAGGTACTGAACATCATACCTGCGGCCTCCCTTGCGTACCTGCGTGCTCCCGACACTTTATATCGAAATCTGAGCCGACTATATATTATTCGGACTGGAAAATAGTCGCAAACTCTTCGACTGCCTTGCGAATCTTATCTTCGAGGTCCTTATCAATCTTCTTTTTCTCCACGATTTCTTTCAAAACCTCATCGTGTGAGTTCTGGAAGAAGGTGTAGAGTTCTTTCTCGAATTTCTGCACCTTTTTGACAGGAATCTTATCCAGATAACCGTTGATCGCAGACCAGAACAGCACAACCTGCAGTTCAAGCACAACAGGAACATTCTGACCCTGTTTCATGATCTCCATCAAACGTGCACCACGATTCAACTGTGCCTGGGTAACTTTATCCAGATCACTGCCGAACTGTGCGAACGCTGCAAGGTCACGATACTGGGCGAGTTCCAGTTTAATCTTACCAGCTACCTGTTTCATCGCTTTGGTCTGTGCGTTACCACCTACACGGGATACCGAGATACCCACATTCAACGCCGGTCGTTGCCCAGAGAAGAACAATTCGCTCTCAAGGAAAATCTGACCGTCTGTAATCGAAATTACATTGGTTGGAATGTAAGCGGAAACGTCGCCAGCCTGTGTTTCAATGATCGGCAGAGCGGTCAGTGAACCGCCACCCAGATCATCGCGCAACTTCGCAGCACGTTCCAGCAAACGGCTATGCAGATAGAAAACATCACCAGGATAGGCTTCACGTCCCGGGGGACGACGCAGTAGCAGTGAGAGCTGACGATATGCCCAGGCATGCTTTGTGAGATCATCATAGACACAGAGTGCGTGCATTCCCTTATCACGGAAATATTCACCGATTGTCGCACCCGAAGATGGTGCCAGGAACTGGATTGGTGCAGGCTCAACTGCTGTTGAACTGATAACAACTGTATATTCCATCGCACCGTGGTCTTCAAGTGTCTTTACGACCTGGGCAATAGTTGATCCTTTTTGACCAATCGCGACGTAGACACAGATAACCCCTTGCCCCTTCTGGTTCAGGATCGTATCAATCGCTACAGTTGTTTTACCAGTTTGACGGTCACCAATGATCAATTCACGTTGCCCACGACCAATCGGAATCATAGCGTCAATCGCCTTGATACCTGTTTGCAATGGTTCGCTCACTGGTTGACGAGTGACAACACCGGTTCCTTTACGCTCGACGGGATCACGTCTTTCAGCCTTGATTTCGCCTTTGCCGTCCAGAGGAAAACCGAGCGGATCGATCACACGTCCGATCAAACCCTCACCGACTGGAACGTCCACAAGACGATCCGTTCGTCTGGCGATATCACCTTCTTTGATTTTCGCATCTGAGCCAAAAAGTACACAGCCGACATTGTCCTCTTCGAGGTTCATCGCCATGCCGTACACTTGTCCCGGAAATTCTACTAATTCTGAAGCCTTAACATTATCCAGTCCATGGACACGGGCGATACCATCACCCACCATGATTACTGTGCCGACTTCATCAGTTGCGACCTTACCGCTGTAATCCTCGATTCTTTTTTTAATAATCGAGGTTATTTCTTCAGGTCGGATTCGCATGGAAACCCTCCATCAGGGACGCATTCGCGCCCGTAATTCATCAAGCGCTGGCTTCGCGCCGAATTTCTTCAATCGAACGTGCCACACTGGCATCAATCACTGTATCACCAAAGCGAAGTGTAAACCCGGAAATCAAGGATGGGTTAACCTTTCTGCGAAGGTCCAAAGTGCCTGCTCCGATATAGTTTGACAGAATTTTAAGGAACGGTTCCACTTCATTTTCTTCAAGTTTCACCGCCGTTGTCAAAACCGCTCGGATAATGTTTCGGTCAGTATCATCGATCTCGTGCAATACTTGAGATAGATCAAACAAAACATCTTCACGATTCTTTTCAAGCAGGAACTTCAGCATGTTCCGCACAAGCTCAGGTGCCCCGGCAAAGGCTTCATCAACAACCGCAATTTTCTGTTCTATTGGATATTGTGGACCCACCCAGAATCGGTGTAACTCTGGTGCTTTTTCCATTACCTCATCGATTGAATCAATGGCATCAAGCACCTCAACCACATTACCAGTATCTTTTGCGGCTTCGTAAAGCGCTTCAGCATACCGTTGGCTTACTTTGGCTGTGCTCACGACTTCGCCTCCAATTGCTCGAGTTTCTTCTTAATCACACGGAGATGATCCTCACGTGTAAAACTCTCACCAATCGACTTGGAAGCAATTGCCGCAGCGAGGTTGACTACTTCTGTACGGAGTTCAATAGATGCACGCTGTTGCTGAGCTTCAATTTCCTGCTTTGCCTTCTCAAGAAGTTGTTCAGCTTGGGTACGTGCGTCATTGGTCGCCTGTTCAATACGAGATGAGGCGTCCTTGTCCGCTTTTTTAAGGCGTTCACTGATTTCCGCTGAAGCAGTTTTCAACTTTTCTTCGTATTCGCGAAGCAGCTTTGCCGCTTCGTCCCGATCACGCTGGGCTGAATCAATCGCACCCTTGATCTTCTCTTCACGGGCATCCAAGCCCTTGAGAATAGGACCCCAGGCAAACTTCCAGAGCACCAGCAACAGCAGCAGAAACGTTAAAATTGTCCACAGCATGCTACCCGGTGCAACACTGATCAAGTTGCCCAAGCCGCCCTCCGACGATGCCAAAGCAAGAGCCGGTAACGTCAAGAGCCCCAGCGCGACGAGGTTTCTTTTTTCCCTCATCACGACTCCTTTACCGGGCTTTGTTACTTCAGCGCAATTAGCATACAAATAACGGCGTTAAAGAAAGCTACACCTTCAATCAACGCTGCTGATACAATCATCGGAGTAAAAATCTTACCAGATGCTTCGGGTTGACGTGCGATACCGTCCATTGCGTTACCTGCAATACGTCCAATACCCAGTGCAGCACCTAATGTCACTAAACCGGCGCCTAATGCAGCGCCCAGAAATGCAAGGCCCATACCTTCCATTGTTCTTCGCTCCCTTGACTTAAATGAGATGTAAGCAGGTTAATTACCTGCGACCCTCTGAATTTTATGTTTATTTAGGTAAATCCAGTTAATTATCGATTAATTTCTTCTTCGATCCTATCTCTAATATCTTCAAAAAGCTCTTTCGCTATGTTAAAATCATTCTTCACCTGGCTAATCTCAGGATCTCTAGTCATACACCACGTATCCCTCATTTAGAATTGTCGCGGGAAGAGATGCTTTCAAGTGTATTATGGACTCAAATTTTTTGATTGGCCAAACCAGAACATCTGCACCAACACCGTATTTCCAAAGGACATCGAGTGCCAACCTCGGTTTACTCAGCTTTTCTGGTGCATCATCAGGAACAATGATCATCAGATCATAATCACTGTCCGGGGTATCATCACCTCGCACCTTGGAACCAAAGAGATAAACCCGTATCGGGTCGTATGCTTCCACAAGCCGACGAACGATCTCCTGCAGAACAGGATCATTCTTTATGTGATCCGGGATTTGCGCCATGGCATCATCCTGTAAAGAACAGCACTACTTTATATCATATACTAATGGCTCGGGTGAATCGCCGATCCAACAAACAAGCTCGCTAACATTACAAATATATAGCTCTGCAAAAACGCAACAAATAATTCGAGAAGACTGATCGCAACCGCCCCAGGCACACTGGCTATTGCAACAAATGGGCTCAGAATCAGAGCAAGAAAAACACCAATAACCGTATGTCCAGCCAGCATGTTCGCGAAAAGTCGAATTGCAAGCGCGAAGTGTTTAACAAACAAACCAAATATTTCGATTGGGAAAAGCAGAATAACTACTGGCCAGGGTACACCGTGTGGAATTAGGGTGGCGATATATTTTATTCCATGCTTGGAAAATCCACCAACAAAAACCATCAGCAACATGGTTATCGCCAAACCACCAGTTACATTGATATTACCGGTTGGTGTGGTTCCCCAGGGAAACATCCCCAGCAAGTTTGAAAATAGTACAAGGAAAAAACCAGTCAGGAAAACTGGCATCCATTTTCGTCCAGTTTCCTCACCCATATTCGGATAAACAACATCATCACGCACAAATACAACCAGGACTTCCAGAAAATTTCCGAAACCAGTAGGAATTTCGCCCTTACGTGTCCTTGCCATCCCTGGGATTACCAGCACGATAACCAATAGCCCCGCAACAACGAGCCCAAGCATGTGCTTTGTAATCGGTACACCATGTGTGTACCCTAATTGTGGGATATTAAAAGGAAGAACCGGTAATTTCACCGATCCCCAGGGCAGATCGTAGGTCTCAGCGTCTGTAAGGTGATGTGCGAGATATTCCATCACCCCATTTCCCTCTTTTTCTCCATGAGGGTCTGCGTGTGCAGATTCGCCATGATGTTCAGTCATGGTAGCAGGGTGAACAGTTTCGGCGTGATGTTCTGTGTTCGTAGAACCATGATGAGGTGTCTGCTTGGCAGCATGGGTTTCTCCCGTGGAGGAACCGCCTGCCCAGCACGCCATCGTAAGTATAAGGATAAATCCAGTAATTGCCGCTATTCTGCGGATCATGACTTTTCCCGTCCACGTTTCAATGCACTTAAAGCCGCAAGAGTTGTGACAAAAAGTGCAATTATGTACGCACCGAGCACTCCGAATGCGGAAATGTTCGACTGCCAGCCAAATACCTTCAAACTCAATGCTATCGCCAACAAACCAATACCCATCTTCGAGGCAAACGCCGCTGCCACACCTTTGTAAATACTGTCATAAAGGCTTTTACGTATCGGTTGCACTAAAAGTAACAAACCTAAACCGCTCATTACTATAGCAACAAGTAAAAAGAAGAGAACTTGGAGTACACTCATTAATCTTATTTCTTGTTAAAATCTCCCATTCTCAAGTCAAACAAAATGGGATGAAACTATTTGAATTTCATGCTTTTCTGAGAATCGAGATCGGGAAGTTTCCCACAATATCCTTACTAAGGAGTACAACCTCAGCCGGTACCGTTTTTCCGCTTCTCCTCGGCGTCACCATACCGTTTGACTTTTAAAACCACCCAGGCAGTCCCCCCACCAGCCCCCCACAGGGTTCCAATTATTGTAAACCAAGGACCGGTGTCAAACTGCTTGTCAAGCCAATTTCCAGCGAAAAATGTTGCTAGAACAGAAATGGCAAGCGTTAGAGCCATTTGCAAGGCTAAATCCAGCCAACCACCATAACGTGGATGGTTAGATAACTCCTCTTTATCAGACGGTATGTGGTCTCCCGAAGACTTCTTACTCAACTCGACTGCCTGGCTGCCTGACTCTTTGTCTTACTTCTATTAGTTTCATCTACCGAATCATCCTCAAAAAGAACGATGCCATCAGACTTTTGAGGAGATTTTACGGTATTAAAACTAGAAACTAAAGTTGAAACCAAACGTTTGCTTAATTCATCAACAGCAGTAGTACCCATGCCACTTTGACCGTTAAATTGAGCACCTTCACCTACAACCAGCATTCCAGTTGCAAGATCACCTGTTACCTTTGCGCTTCCTTCCAAAACCAGTCGGGTTTTTGCAACCATATTTCCATGAAGTGTACCACCGAGAATAATCTCATCAGCTAAGATATTCCCGCGAACTTCACTGTTCTGACCAATTGTGACCGATCCTTTACTAGTCAGAGTCCCTTTGAAATGCCCATCAATGCGAATTGATCCATTTAACTCGAGCTTGCCCTCAAACCGCGCATCTCGACCAATTATCGAGGAGAGAGAATCTGGTGACACACCGTTATCCCGATTTTTCGCCATTCTCATCATCTCCCTGATTGGGCAGGATAGCTCGTGGATCAACAGCCTGCCCATCCACCCAGATTTCCAGATGTAAATGAGGGGCAGTACTGATCCCGGAATTTCCTGCAAGTGCTATGGGCATTCCGGCATATACACGTTCTCGTGGATACACCAGAAGCATTTCATTATGACCGTATACTGATATATTCCCACCGCCATGATCTATTATCACACGGTTCCCCAGACGAGGTGTCCAATCTGCAGCTATTACCATCCCGGATGCAACAGAACGTACAGGAGTACCACGTGGTACTGCGATATCAATTCCACTGTGACTACGAATAGGATCAATCGGGGAAAGCTGAAATTCTCGTGTCACAAACCCTTCAAGCGGCCAGAAAAGCGGTTGACGTATATTGCTTAAGTCACTTTCGCTACCTTGATGCTCAGAGGGAGGAAGCGCAAAACGAGTGCCGTCCAGATAACCACCAGGGACCCAACTCTCCTGCAATTTTGGCATTCGTCCACCATCGTCATCCTGAACCGCCTCGTTCGCCTCCATAATACGTTCGAGGTCAGAGCCTTCAGTAAGACTACGTTTTACCTGGTGAGCGAATTTTTGCAACTGTATCAATTCTGCCTGGACAACATCAACCCGGGCAACTTCATGACGTAAACGCTTATTGTCCGCCTGTAATCTTTTATAGTCCAAAGAACGACGAACCAGAGAGGTATAAAAAACACCTCCGAGAATCAATGCAATCAGTAAAACCCCACCTGCAATCACTAGAGACCTGAATACAAGCGGTGTGAATCTGAATTCCCGTGCTTTTTCACTTCCCGGAACATACCAGAGAAACAGGTGCCGATTACGTTTTCTATCTATCAACAGTTCCTCCAGAACCTGAACCTCAAAGGGCGAAATATAATCCCAACCTGCACTTATGTCAACCTTTGCTTATTTTCTTTATGCCAATGCTGACGGGAAACTTCGAATAATACAACACTTGCAGCACTAGACGCCGACAACGACTCCACACCATTTAACATGGGGATGGAAATCAATTGATCGCAAACATTTTCCACACGCGTCGCCAACCCTTTCCCTTCACTTCCTAAAACCAGGCAAATTTTACCATCCCAATCATGCTTCCAGAGTGACTTTGCTCCTTCTCCAGCCAAACCATAAATCCACCACTCCATGTTCTTGAGACTTAAAATGGTATCTGAAATATTTGTTACCTGTATAATAGGAATCCGGGTGAGATGGCCAGCGGAGGCTTTCACCGCAACTTCAGAAAGTGGTGCACTGCGTCTATCCTGCATGATTAAGGCATCGCATCCGGCGGCACGTGCGCTTCTTGCAACCGCACCCAGATGGAAAGGATCCGTTATGCCATCGAGGGCAATGAGCAAGTTGTTTTTTATCGGAATCGTGGTTCCCAGATCGTTTAACGAGTATAATTTCGTCGGGGATACCTCAGCGAGAACTCCCTGATGATTCCCATTACCAAACTCTTTAGCAATACGATTTTGCGGGATACGGTCAACCCGAATTCCACGAACCTTCGCCGCTTTGATGATCTGCCCGATTATACGTCCCTGCGTACCAAGAGCAATTGCCACACGTCGAACTGGTGTGTCCCCTTCTAACGCCTCCAGGACAGGCTTTCTTCCGATAATATTCATGTTGGAATGTCGTAAGAAAAGCGATTACAAGCAAAGGGCTGAAACAAATTACACGAGTATTATTTTCCATCAGCGCATGGGCGGCACGCGGATGAGAGGGATTGTTTCGGGGAGCACCACACTCCGTTGTGGCATAACCACTTCGCGTCATCCCAGCAAGGTGTTAGCTGACGGGGTGGCCCGGGGATGAGAGGGATTGGTATTACCAGTGACATTGATCTTCAGAATCAGCGGAATGACAAATATTGAACATCTAACACTCATCCCCGGGTTTCAACTCTTACTATATAATATGTCCCTCAGACTCGACGCAGAGCATCGTGCCATCTGAGTGGAGCGCCACACTCCAGTGTGGCGCTCCAAAAACAATTGATTGACGCCTGTTCGCAATGACTTCTTGCTAGAAAACTCACTTCATAGACGAAACAGCGAGAAAGCAAAATCTGCATAACCTCAAGTATACAGCCCAGTATTCCAGGCGGGGTATAGCCTGACAATTCGGCTGAACAATTTGCGGTTTTTAACGACCCACTGGTATTGGGTGTCAAACACGCGAGCAAATGGTGGAAGAGCCAGGAATCGTCCCGCAAAATCCCACCAGCCATCCATCTGTACCATAGTATGGAAGACCGCTTCGGCGCCATAAACCAACCTGCCGGAGGGATAGCGTAAAATCAAAGTATTTTTTGCTTTTTCCAGTGAGACTCGAGGTGAAAAAGTGGGAAAAATGTCTGATTGGTAAGCGATAAACCATATATCTGAGCCTGAGATTCGATTTTCCGCCCAGGTTTTACATGCAATGCAGAAATCACATTCACCATCATAGATGACATGGATAATGAGTTCATTCATGATGGTTATTCGCCACCATATACTATTCTGTAAATCACTCCAGAGTGATCGTCCGAAACCAGGAGCGATCCATCGGGCATCTGCTCGACATCAACAGGACGTCCACGGATATCACTCTGGGATTGCAACCATCCCTCTGCAAATACTTCGTAGGACACTGCCTCACGTTCATCGTTAAGTTCAACCAGCATTACACGGTAGCCGATTTTTTCGCTACGGTTCCATGAGCCGTGTTCAGCGATGAAAATGTTATTTCTATACTTTGAGGGAAAATTGGTACCCGTGTAAAATCTCATTCCAAGTGCAGCAACATGCGGCCCTAATTTCTGTGCTGGCGGGGTAAACTCTTCACAGGGTCGATCATCACCGTAGCCAGGGTCTGAAATATCGCCTCCATGACAAAATGGAAAACCGAAATGCAATCCAGCACGAGGGGCGTGGTTCAATTCGTCGGGAGGAATATCATCCCCCATCATATCTCGTCCATTGTCCGTAAACCAGAGCTCATTTGTCAGAGGGTCCCAGTCAAATCCGACAGTGTTACGTACCCCATGAGCGAATAACTCTCGTCCCGAACCATCTGGACGGATTCGTGTGATGGACGCATAAATCGAATCTTCGTCCAGGCAAACATTACAGGGTGCTCCAACAGGGACATAGAGGTAACCATCGGGTCCAAATCTGATGAATTTCCAGCCATGATGACGGTCAGTGGGATAATCATCGATGATAATTTCCGGTTCAGAAGGATTGTCGAGACGCGATTCGATATCAGGAAAGCGTAATATACGATTGACTTCAGCTACATATAGATCACCGCCATGAAATTCAACACCATTTGGCATATTCAAACCGGAAACAATTGTCCAGCGAAGATCGGCACGATAATCAAAATTAGTATCCTGTAACGCGTACACACTGTTGCCACTTCTATTTCCCACAAACAATATCCCTGATTCTGTAAGACACATGGAGCGCGCGTTGGGAACATCATCAGCAAAGATATGAATTCTGAATCCAGGTGGCAGGTTCAGCCATTCAATGGTTTCATCGGGAAAATAGGTACGTGTATCACCAATGGATTTAGGGGTTTGGTTCGCCGCATTGTCTTCGTTGCAGGCAAACAAGATAACGAGACAGGTGAAAAGAAAAAAACTTAGACTACGTCTGATTTTTCCCATGGCGTATTGGTATGTTTAGTGGTTTGACTTCAGCAATGTCCAGATATTAGTGTGAAGTAATCCAAACCAATAGTAATGCATCTTTTATGAAAAAACCAGTGTGATGCTTAAAGTTTATAAATTTTTCCATACTTACTCTTGAGGTAATCGAGCAGGTATGTTGCGGATAATTTTTCACCTGTTATTTTTTCCACAAGCTCGCTTGTACGGTAGGTCATTCCCTTGTGATGAACATTGCTTTTCAGCCAGTCAAGCAACCTGTCGTATTTGCCAATTTTGTAATCCTCTTCAATATCTGGATAGTCGATTTTTATTTTATGGTAGAACTGTGCAGCGATCAGGTTGCCCAGTGAATAGGTCGGAAAATAGCCTACTAATCCTGTACACCAGTGAATGTCCTGAAGGCAGCCAACCGAATCATTAGGAACTTCGATCCCGAGATAATCTCTATATTTTTCATTCCAGACGCGTGGCAGATCAGCGGTTTCCAACGTGCCATTTACAAGCGCACGTTCCAGCTCAAATCTTATCAGGATATGCAGATTGTAAGTTAGTTCATCCGCTTCAACACGGATAAAAGAGGGATTTGATTTGTTGATTGCAAGGTGAAATTGCTCAAGCGTTAAATCCTTATATGCGTTCATATCCTGCTTAAAAATTGGCAACCAATAGTCCCAGAAGCTTTCACTCCTGCCGACCATATTCTCCCAGAGGCGTGACTGAGACTCATGGATACCCAGCGATACATAGCTTCCAAGTGGTGAACCCCAGGCATTCTCTGGAAGATTCTGCTCATACAAACCATGTCCAGCTTCATGCAGGGAACTGAAAAGTGCAGAGGGGAAATAATCCTCATCAAACCGCGTCGTCAGTCGGGTATCTCCCGGACCAATTTGCATGCAGAAAGGATGGGGAGCAATATCCAGACGACCCGATTCATAATCGAACCCAATCTGTGCTGTAATTTTACGTACAAAGGTCTCTTGAACCGATGCGGGAATATGTTCATCCAGATTCTTGATTTCGGCAGCAACCGAGCTTCCCTGAATATCACGTACCAATTGCTTCAGGTCATCACGCAACTGTGATAGAACTGTCTCGATATAGGGCAGTTGGATGCCAGGTTCATATATTGCGAATAGTGCTTCATACGGTTCAGTGACGTATCCGTAATATTCCGCCTCACGCCGTTTCAGATCAAATATCCGTTGCAGAGAAGGTGCAAACAGGCTGAAATCATTTGATTCTCTTGCCTTCAACCAAAACTTGCGACCATCCACAGTTGCCTTTTTGATCTCTCTTACCAGGTCATTTGGTAGTTTTGTCAGTCGGTCATATTCAGATCGCCACTCGCGTAAATTTACCCGTTCATCACAGTATGGATCATGCTTCGTATATTCTTCCTCAACCGTCGCAAGCAGATTTCCAAGCTCTTCCGAGGAGGATTTTTCATGTATCATTCCCGCTAGAAGGGAAAGCTGCTCCCCACGATGTGCAGAACCACGTTCCGGAACATTCGTTTCATTGTCCCAGGTCAAAAGGTATGAACTGGATTCAAGCAAGTTGATATCATAGTAAATTGATAGCAGGCGATTATAGTTCTCAGTAGCCATATTCTGTTTCAGTCCTCGTCTTCAAAAAACTTATTAGGATTATATCTCATCATTAATTCAGCCATAGGTGAGTATGGTGTAAAACCGTATTTTTCATAAAGTGAATGTGCATCTGAAGTGCCTAACATCCAACGACGCACCGGTTTAAATTCCGGGTAATCTAACACTTTTTCAACCAGCCACTTCCCAAGACCCTTCCCTCGATACTGCTCAAGCACAAAGACATCCATCAGGTATGCAATCGAGCTGAGGTCAGATAGCACACGTGCAAAGCCTATCTGACGATTGTCCGTATAGAGCCCGAAACAGAAACAATGGTCGATAGCGCGTTGCAGCCGTTCTTTTTTGAGTCCTTTCGCCCAATATGAGGAATAGGCGAGAAAATTATGAATAACATCTATATCCAGCAGTTCAGGATTATTGCTGATGAGAAAATTGTCCCTCCTGAATTCATAATAATCTGGCATTTATTCACCAATTATCTTGATTAGAACACGTTTACGTCGCCTTCCATCAAACTCGCCGTAAAAGATTCGTTCCCAGGTTCCCAGATCGAGTTTACCATCGGTAATCGCAACAACAACCTCGCGTCCCATAATCTGCCGTTTCATATGAGCATCTGCATTATCTTCACCGGTATCGTTATGACGATATTGTTCGATTGGAGCGTGCGGAGCAAGTTTTTCCAACCACTTTTTGTAGTCCTGATGCAGACCGGATTCATTGTCATTGATGAAAACCGATGCAGTGATATGCATGGAGTTGACCAGCACAAGCCCTTCACGAACTCCGCTTTCGTCAATCGCCTGCTGCACCTCTGGTGTGATATGAACAAAATCCATACGTGCCGCGATATTAAAAAAGATTTCCTTACGATAGCTTTTCATAGTTCACCTGCAAAATTTCTTGTTGCTGAAAAGATGCCCTCACTTACCATAGAGATATTTTGATTCAATCGCAATTTGAACACGAGATGCCTCTTTCAATGCCAATTGGGCAAATTCTTCATAATCTTCGGCGTCCTTGCCAGTTGGATCGGAAACATCATACTCCTCAACAACTTCAGGACGTCTCCCAAATTCTAACACAGTAAATACCTGCCCCTCCAGTTCCGGGAACTCCTCAAGAATTGCGTCTCGTTGGTAGGATTCCATGGTCAAAACCAGGTCAGCACTTTTAGCAACTGATTTATCGAAGGGACGAGATCGATGTCTTGCCAGGGATAACTGGTTCAGGTTTGCAACCATAGAAATGATCTGGTTGGCGGACGCCCCTTTTATGGCACGCACTCCTGCCGAGCTTATCGTTACCTTACGATCAGACGATGAGGCATATTCAAACTGTTTCTCTAACAAAGCAGCGAAAAATGGGCTGCGAGTAATGTTGGCATGGCAAACGATAACAACATTGAACTGATTTTTTTTGTTCTTTCCAAATAGCATGTCATCTCCATCGATGGCAATTTGACTTCATTAGATTATCACTACGACTTATTAAAAAGTGGCTGAAGTTCAGCGTGCAGATTTTTATGGCTCACCGCGAGTATACCCTGGTTTACACTCATTCGCTCACCAAGCGTAAAGTCGATCTCTTTTCCATGCAGGTCAGTCACAATTCCGCCAGTCTCTTCAAGCAATAGAGTTCCGGGAGCATGATCCCAGCAAAGGTCGGGACCGAAGGATTTACTTGGACGACGGACATATACATGTGCTTCGCCATCTGCGACCGCAGCATATTTCGCCTGGCTATCCAGCGGTATGTTTTTCGCATTTATGCCAGCATTTACAATGGGTGGTGGAAGATTTGAACCGCCATGCGCTCGACTTCCTGCAACCAGGAGATCACCATTATAGCCATCAGGTAATATTGCTAGCTTTGTCTCCGTAGATGAACCACTCAGGGAACGTTTATAAGCACCTTCCCCCCGTATTGCTCGGAAAAGATTTCCGACTACTCCGGGAAGTTCAGACTTTTTACCATGCACAGCCATCCAGGAGCGTTCAAGGCTCTCGCCATCATGACGTGCTACAGCAACAGCATAAACCAGCCCCTTCACAAAGCCCTTGGTGCCGTCCAACGGATCGACAAACCAGCGTGCGCCATTTTCGTTCGTGCCACGATAACCAACATAATCACGTATCTCACCGAGTGAACAACTATGACCCAATACTTCTTCCACGATTTCACGTATCCTCGCGCCCTGTCCCTGTTCGTCAATTGTCGCACGATCCTCTTCAGCAAGCACCAACTCACCAGGGGCATATTCAGAGATGGTTTTCAACAAAATCGCCTGACTGGCAAGATCAGCGACAGTGACAGGAGTTCTATCCTCTTTTGACCAGGAATCCGCATCACGTGAATCACTCCGTACCATCCAGGTCGCTTTTGCAGCGGAAATCATAGCACTTATTATTTTTTGATCTACGACTTTTAGTTGATTTGAATCAATCATTTAGTTTTACCTTGTATTTTTTCTAGAGTCAAATGGATCAACTCACATCTTCTTTTGTTGGCTTTGGACTATTCCAAAGTCCGAAAATTGCTTCGAAGCTCTGTACTACATTGGATTCAATCGAGGTCTAATTGTTCCACTATCCGAACTATCTGTCCTAACAATATCCCCAAGTCGGTCATAATATCCCTACTTTCTGAACATCTATGGTTGCACAATATAAGTGCCTATTCTAAAACTCCAAATGTTCTCCCACCTCAGCAATAAGTCTCGCATAGACCAGTAGCTTTAAAAATTATGTGACAATTCGCACTTACTCAATGGTTATACTTGCTGAGATTCAAACTGGATGGGGGGTATTTCCGGCTGAACACAAATGTTCCACCACCATTCCAGCAGTTATCTGATTTGTGCTGTCTAAGGGGCATATCGATAATTTCTGGAGGAATATCTCGGGTAGCATGGAAATAAAACAATATCGCCCATTCAGCATAAATTCGAGACCAATACCACGTGAGATACAACAGAATACCTAAAGTAACCCTGATTATTCTCCTGCTGGTTTTTCTGCAAACCGCACACGCATCGATACTCATAGGCACTGTTACAGACAGCCAAACGGGTGAACCGATCCCGGGTGTAAATGTTCAGGTTAAGGGTACTATCCTGGGAAGTGCCACTGATATTGATGGTTATTATGAAATTACCGGAATTAAACCCGGCAACCATATCCTGCAATATTCCCATGTTGGCTACAGAATTATCGAACATTCAGCGAACCTCGCACATGGAACAGTAGTCGAGCAGAATGTTACTCTGATTGAAGAGCTTATCGAGGGTGCGGAAGTAGTTTACACAGCCACCAAAACCTGGCAACTCCTCAAAGATGTGCCCATTGCCACCGAACTGATTACAGAAAATGAAATTCGCCAGCGTGGTGCAACAACTGCAGCGGAAGCACTGGAAAGTGAAATCGGGTTGGATATTAATGATACCTTCGCTGGTTCCGCAATCATGATCCAGGGAGTTGATCCAGATAAAGTTCTGGTACTGGTGGATGGCAACCGTATGATCGGAAGGGTAAATGGAGCCCTCGATCTCGACCAGATCAGCACCTCGGGAGTGAAACAGATAGAGGTGGTGAAAGGCTCAGTTTCAACCCTGTACGGCAGCGAGGCGATTGGTGGAGTCATAAATATCATCACCGACAAATCGAGGCAACCATTCAACATGGAGTTCGACATTCGCGGTGGAGGGTTCACCTCCCAGTTGGAGCAATCTGGAACTCTATCGCCGAATTATTCACCCTCAATATCAATCGGCGGAAGTCACGGAAAACTGACCGCTCAATCCTCAGTTCGTTACCATCACAATGCCACCTATGACAGCGACCCATCCACCAATCATACCGAAGGGCTCGAAGAAATCGACCGTTGGAATGGCAATTTACGCTTAGGTTATGATCTTCCCGGACCAACCACACTCAACCTCTATAGTGCTTATATGGATGAGGGGAAAAACTGGGTGGAGGATTCAGGTTTACAATCTATTCTGGTCAGCTTTGATGATAGAGAAACAAATCGACGTTCTGACCTTAGTGCGGAAATTGTCTGTACTCCTGCATGGGCAGAGCGTTATTCGATTAAAGCCTTCAGAACTGGCAATTATCATCTATGGGAAAAAATGACCCGTCCCACCGGACGTGTGAAGGACTTCAGCAAGAGCGAAGAAGAGTACACTGAGTTGGCAGGACAATTAACCCGAAAGTTCGGATCACATCATCGTATTACCTTTGGCGCGGACTATTATTGGTGGGACATTGGCACTCAGTCGAAACTCGGAGCACTGGAATCATCATCCGATGCTCAACTTGAAGCGTGGGATGGGTACCTGCAAGATGAAATTCGTACCGGCAGAATAACCCTTGTACCCGGACTTCGTTACGAACAGCATGAAGTATATGGTGCGAACTGGAGCCCTCGATTGAGTACTATGTACGAAATCAACAAGGATTTAAAAGCCAGAATGTCTGCAGGATTGGGGTATCGTGCACCCTCCAGCAAAGAGCTGTATTTCATCTTCAATCATGCATCCGCTGGCTATATGGTCATCGGAAACGAAGACCTCGATCCTGAGAAATCCCGTAACTTCTCGGTCAGTCTTGAACACACTTACGAGAATAAATCAGTAGCACGCTTGACCCTCTTCCACAATGACCTCTACAACCTTATTGATTTTGATTCTGTAGGTGTCTCAACTGATTACTACACAGGGATATTTCAATACAATAATATTGTCTCAGCCTGGACACGGGGGATTGAAGTTGAACGAGGCTTTAAAATAACGCCGTATGTCACAACCAATCTGGCGTACGCTTTCCTTGAAACTCGTAACCATAGCACAGGTGAACCATTAATCCACCGTCCCAAACATACAGTCCGTATGGATGTAACCTGGAGTTTTCAGGAATGGACTGTAAAAGCATGGGGACGTTATCAGACTAAAATGCTCTATCTCGGCATTTACGATACGAATGATCAGGCTTCACACGAGTATACAAACCCTTATTCCACCTGGGATTTGTCAGTAAACCGTGCGTTGGGTAGCAAATGGAGTACATACTTGAAGGTGGACAACATCATGGATATCACAAACGCCCGGTACGGTCCACGTATCGGCAGGGAAGTTCTTGTCGGTTTAAGATATCGAATGGGATCACTGTAAATTCGACTAGTACCATAAACAAAAACGCCAGGGAGTAAAAATGATGAAGAAATTATTACGTTTACCGATTTTAATGCTGTTGATTAGCAGCCTTGTATTCCTGGGTTGTTCGGATGATGATGACGATGCACCGACAAACCCAAACAACAATAACGATGATTTTGAAACAGCCTTGCTCGATGCAACCGACGGTTATGTTTACTTTGATCTGGCTGCAAAAGAGACAGTTGAAATTACCAATCCCGAAAACAGTACCGATTGGCATATCGGATTTAACCGTGAAATCGGTAAAATCAACGGTGGCGCTTTCGGAACTCTTGGTATGCAGGCAGTTGACCTTGAAACCATCGGCAATGAGTTCGGTATGGATTTTGACGGACTGACAGAAGTACCCACCATTGAAGATGATCAATGGTTTGTTAGCGAACTTAGTCTTGTTTTCAACGGTTGGTACAACTACGATCCAAGTACACACACCGTCAGCCCAAACGACCGTATTTTTGCGGTACGTGATGCATCCGGTAATGGTTATGGGAAAATTGTCGTGACCCAGATTACCGCTGGTGGTATGGGCGCACTGGGCGACCTGGAAGTTAAATTTGTCTTTGACGCTGATGGTACCGATCTTTCTGGAGCGGCATCCACTGTTGACCTGACAGGTGATATTGCAGACAACCAGGTCTTTTTCAGCTTCTCCACTGGTGGAGCTGTTGATATAGTTGATCCCATCAATTCCTCGGACTGGGATATCTGGTTTGATGGCTTCGATGTCAAAATTAACGGTGGCGTTAATGGGATGGGGGACGCTGGTGTCTATCCAATCTATGATGAAACCAACGATTTTGATGGCTTGACGACTGCCCCACCCGATCAAGGTGCCAGCTACGAGCAGGATGCCGTCGCCTCGATCTTTGATGACTGGTATGACTACCAGGGCGCACCCTCACACGAACTGCTTTCAAAAGGTCATGTCTATCTTCTCAAGGTAGATGACAGCACCTATTTTAAATTGGAAATTGACAGCTACTACCACCCTGAAGATGCAACCTCAGCGTGGTATACGATTAATTACAAGCAGTTGTAAGTTGATCTAAAACTTTCTTGTAGGAATCAGCCCGCTGAAATATTTTCAGCGGGCTTTTGATCTTAGATAGGATAATATGCTTCTTATGAACATCTGACTCTGAGTGCACTCTTCTGCGAGTGTTAAGCCACCACTTCGAAGACATACGATTTGAGAAATACGCACTCCAGCAATTCATCAAGCGATCTACTTGGAAAGCAATTGCTTCAGTAGTCGAGAGTAATATTCAGGTGTTCCGGTAGGCTGAGACACCGGAATATTCGAGCGTTGAAATTCTCCCTCACTGACTAGATGATAATTAAATGTATAGCCAGCAAATTCTCCCGATCGTATTTCACCGCTTGCATCTCCATAACCTGATACAGAGAATGCATTCCTGTTTGCTACTTCCCCATCAAAGTGATAAATGTTTTCAGTAACTTGAACTTCCACATCTGGGTTGAACACTACACATACTCCATCTTGACCGATAATCCTTTTTTTGTCCAAGTTTGCGCTACGATAAATTCCTTCCATAGTTGTTTCCCAGTGAAGTTCACTACCTGACTGATAAATGCTGGTGTATGCATCATCAGTGAGAGTCTCGTTTATCGTATAACGTTGACCATCGGGCGAACGTTCATATCCTGTAATTATGACTGTCTCATAAGCATTCCATCCACCATCCAGGCTTGCAACAAAATGCCAGGGTGATTGGGCGTTAACCGAGTACTTTTCAAATTTAGTGCCAGCATTATTGGGATCTCGCTGGTTTGCACGGTATGCCTCTGGTACAGATTGCAGGTTAAAAACCATATCGCTGAAAAATTGTTCCGCCATATTGTAAGTGAAAAGCGATCCAACTTTGCCATTAAATCCAAGAAACGTGGATGCTCCCTTGTTCAAGAATGCATTTCGTAAGGAAGGATCATAAGTTGAGTAACATGATCCCATAAATACGATTGAATTATCAAATGTTCCAGGGATACTATTCAAAAATTCAGGCTCAACAACGAAATATTCTCCTAATGGTATTTTATTCACAGCGATAAGAGCAACGTAAATGTTACCATTGACCAACTTGTATTTCTCTAGGTATTGTTCGTAATTGTTGCACTTTTCGCCAGTAATAATATTCGGATTTTTTCCACCATGATCACCAATGATAATTGTTCCATAATCGGTCAGGTCTAGCAAGGATTCAACTGTACACTGTTCATCTATTTTTGTGTCGACCTGAAATCTGGCTGGAGCTGTCTCGTGCTCAAATAGTATCTCAAGAGAGGGGACGTAGTTTATCGGGAAGTCATGATGAAATGGATCCCAGATTAGAACGCCTCTGTTGTTCAAAATATACTCGTCTGAGTAAACGTCTAATTCATCTGAAAAGGTTTCGCTTTCAGCTAAATCTTGAGAAGATAATGTGGATAATAATACATTATCTGTTTCAATTTCTGCGAAGTGTATCTCAGAGTGCAACC
>JAIOHU010000028.1 GCA_019912845.1 bacterium | reverse complement strand
GGTCATTACATTGCTGGATGAACCTTAAATCATTGTATTCAACGACGGAAAGGTTCATTAGACAGACTTATCCACTATATTTTTGTATCTGATCTTACTGAATAAATTGCGGAAGTTCTCTCGTATCGCTTCCTCTGCCCTTTCATGACGTGAGATATCTTCCATCCCTCGCATATCTTTCATTGCATCCAACGGAGAACGAGCTTTGGAGCGTGTGATTGGTACTGTATCCTTTAGAAGTTCAATTGCTTGAGGGGTATTAGGTATCGTTATTTTAAGTTCTTTATCATCCACTGTGGGTCTCCCGTCCGTGATTACTTTTCCTTGATATGAATGAAATACTAACTGATATCTACTATTTTATCGGAACAATTTTCAATTTTCTTGATAGGGTGGACTATTCCAGAAATCAAAGACCTATAAGTGAAATTGATTGGTTCGAGCATGGGCTTTAACTTCGCTTGAGCTATTGTTAAACAAATCATGCAGGGAGATTTTGAATTCATGACTCTAGAACCTTATCAACAAAGTTCTGAAGCGATCACTCAGAACAACAAACATTGTACTACCCAGGAAGTGTTTACTCTGATCCAGCAGAAGGTACGGGATGACAATGATAGCAATACTTCACAGGTAATCGTTTTTGATCTGGATGCCACTCTTTTTGATAACCGTCCTCGTATATTGAAGATTCTCGAAGATGCCCTGAATGTCCCGGGAAAAGAATTCCCACAGGATATTTACCAGATTATTAGTAATATCCAACCTGCGAAGATGAAATACAGGGTTAAGGATACTTTACTTGATCATGGAATAAAAGATAAAGCGTTACTCGACTATTTCTTTCAGTTCTGGTGGGATCACTTTTTTTCCGATGACTATGTGATGCATGATATTCCCAATCCCGGCGCTGTTGAATTTTCGAACAAGTGTAAAAACCTCGGCACTACCATCATCTACCTCACCGGTCGTGACACTCCGAATATGCGCAAGGGTACCCTCGCTTCCCTGAAAAAACATGGCTTCCCAATTGTAGATGATAGCAGTGTTTATCTCATCACCAAGCCTGCCTTTGAGCTGTCTGATGCAGAGTTTAAACATAGTGCAATTGACCAGATAATAAAGACTGGGACAGTGATCGCAACCTTTGACAATGAACCAGAAATGAATAACTTGCAGACGGTTTCTTTCCCGGATGCCATCCATGTATTTCTGGACACAATGCACAGCCCGAATATTGTACCTTTGCATCCGGAAATTGTCGTACTTAAAGATTTTCAGTTCTAATATTAAAATGAGAGTTCAATGACTGACAAACTTCCTTTCAGCCATACACGCGATTTTCGTATTCGCCGTTTCTGGAACTGGTTTCCAATGGGGTTAACATACGCCTTCCTCTATATGGGCAGATATAACCTCACAGTTTCGAAAAACGCCCTCGGCGATATGATGACAAAAGAGGATTTCGGGATCATCTTCGCTGCAGGAACGATAACTTATGCGATTGCCTTTCTAATCAATGGACCTTTAACAGATCGTATTGGAGGGAAACGTGCGATTTTGATTGGAGCACTTGGCTCTGCAATCATGAATACCTCCATGGGCTTTGTCGTGTATAAGTTGTTGAATGGCGGCAGTGATATGAACCTCCGTTTGGTCTTCAGCATTCTTTATTCTGCAAATATGTATTTCCAGAGTTATGGTGCGGTGGCGATTGTAAAAGTGAATGCATCCTGGTTTCATGTGCGTGAAAGAGGTGTTTTTGGCGGAATTTTCGGCATACTGATATCCCTTGGAATTTACTTTGCGTTTGACTGGGGATTTATGATCGTTGAAGCTACAAAGGCTCAATTGACCAGTGATCTCAACTTTTTCCAGAATGCACTAAGAGGTGTGTTGGGTGCAACCAATGCAACAGTCGATCAAGTCTGGTGGGTTTTCTTCATCCCTGCGATTCTGCTGACTTTGTTTTTTATTATAGAGATATTTTTGTTACGTGATCGTCCTGCGCAAGCTGGTTTGGTCGATTTTGATCCGGGAGATGCCTCTTCTGGTGAAGCGGATGAGCCATTTAACCTTGGCAAACTATTCGTCAAAATTTTTACCAATAAGATCATCATAACAATTGCTCTCATCGAATTCTGCAGTGGTGTACTCCGAAATGGTATTATGCACTGGTATCCGATCTACATAAAAGAAGAGTTGGCATACGGTGCTGACCATTTCATGAGATCACATTGGGGACTGGTCCTGATGTTGGCAGGCGTTTTCGGTGGTATTTTTGCGGGCTTCTTGTCCGATAAGGTTTTCGGTTCCAGACGAGGTCCTGTTGCGGCACTTCTTTATGGCTTCTTGTTGATTGGATCAATCCTCCTCACCTTCACACTTAACGCTCCCTGGTACATACTGGGCGCGATAGTTGCATTTATGAGCCTTAGTGTTATTGGTGTACATGGAATGTTATCCGGCACCTCAACCATGGACTTCGGTGGTAGAAAATCAGCAGCTACCGCAGTTGGAATGATTGATGGATTTGTCTACCTCGGCACTGGAATTCAATCGTTTGCTCTTGGATATCTTACGACCGCCAGCTGGAAATTCTGGCCACCTTTCCTCATTCCTTTCGCAGTAATTGGATTGGTTTTAGCGATTCGAATATGGTATGCGTTCCCTCAACCAGTTAAGAAAAAATGAGATCACTATCTCACATACATGAATTGCGCAAGGTTTACAAACCTTGCGCAATTTTTTTGAGCGTAATATTTATTTGGAAAAACGATGATTTTTACTTCTTCCAATCAGGTCTACAATCAGCACCAAGATGGAGATCATTTTTGAGAATCGTAAGCTGACCTGTCAAATCTGTTACTGCCACACTCATCAATGCATCGTTGCCATTCTCAACCATCAATGCAAGACGGTTTGATTCAGGATTCCAGGATGGCACTGCCCAGAACCATTCCTCTTCCTCAGGAACAACAATTGTACGATCGATAGGAATTTCGGTCGCAGCACCTCCCTGAATCATGATCAACTTCGTATCGTTTCCAGGCATCCCAGCATACAGCGCGATTTTATTATCATCCGGTGACCAGACAAGCGCTTTTGCTCCCGTGGCGATATGCCCGAAGTCAACAGTATCGATTGGTGATAATTGCGAATTCATGATCAACACACTTGTTTCATTGTTTGAACTCTCACCATCCAGAATACAAGCGATCTTGTTGCCATCATTCGAAAATTGCGGGGATAATCCACTGATGGGTTGAGTCTCCTGCAAACCATCGGCAACTTCATACGTCATCAACATATTGTAATTATTAGGGATATCGTATACACTGATGACTACTTCTTCAAAGCCAGCGACCGACATCAGCCCGGGACGAACTCGATAATTAGCTTTTTCCAGTACAGCAATCAAATCACTATCAGATAAATCAACAGACTCACGATACATCGAATACTCAGTCAAAGTCTCTGAAATGTAGAATACACGTGAACCACCACCCGACCAAGTCATCATGCCAGGTGTGCCACTTTGAGTAAATTCTTTAATTTCAAAGCTTTCCTGATCATTATTGGGAGCTTCAATTATTCTGACGGTATACAACCCATCCACAGTTTCCAGCATTCCCGCTAGAATCCTGGTTCTTGTAGTGCTTGGAGCGTAAAGTGGAGCGAAAGATGCGTCGCCGAACTCTCCCCCTGCACCAGTCAGATCAAAATATCCAAGACTATCACCAGAAATGTCTATCGTTCCAATTGCTCTGTCAGGGTCACAAAAGGAGATTTCATAGAGTGGCGGACCAATTGGACGAATGTTGTTGCCATCAGGTGGTTTTATACCATCATCAGGACAGCCGACAAAAAGAACGAGTGACAGAAGTAAAAATACAGGAGCCAGGTATCCGATTTTTAGCTTGATCATAGCAGCCTCAAAAATAAAATTATTCCTACCTATGGAAAGTGAAATTTATGTTTCCTTAAATATACATCGAATCAACCGCTTTCGCACTGCCTTGCTATCTCTTCAACCACCTCTAAAGCGGTCAAAGCATCCTCTCCTGATACAATTGGTACAGAATTCTCTTGTATCGAACGAATGAACGCCTGAATCTCTCGAGCCAGGGCGTCTTCATTCTTTTTCGCACGAGTACGTTTGATCAAGATTCTCTGGTCACTATCACCAGCTCCAGGAATCGGAATAGATTTCAGTGTCCCTTTTTCGACTCGTTTATAAATTTCTGCACGTTTTTTAATAAAATCCATGGAGATGTAGGCATCTTGCTGAAACATACGAAATTTCCGCATCTGCTTCACAGAGATTCGGCTTGCAGTTAAATTTGCGATTCTTTTTCTGGAGAAAGTTATGCGTGTATTAGCAATATCAGCAGTCTTCGATATCACCGGAACTCCCGCGGCATCCACCCGCTCTACCTCATTGCCCATCCAATGCAGCAGTACATCAATATCATGAATCATAAGATCATGAACCACCGATACATCCGCACCTCTGGATGTGTATGGTGCGAGTCGATGAGCCTCTACAAATAGTGGGTCCAGCCTGATATCACGCAGTGCTGTTACTGCTGGATTAAATCGTTCTATGTGTCCAACCTGGATGAACAAGCCTTGCTTACGAGCAATATCTACCAGCTCTCGAGCGGTTGACGAAGAATCAGTGATCGGTTTTTCCATCAGGATGTGGCATCCATGTTCTAACGCCAATAATCCGGTTGCATAATGGGTTGTTGTCGGGGTTGCAATACTGACAGCATCCACATTCTGTAGCAACTCTTCAACATTTGAAAACGCCGAGGAATCCACTTCTATAGCAACTGATTCAGCTCGCTCAATATCCTGATCAAAAACACCAACCAGCTCTGCACTTTGCAATGCAGCATATTTTTGCGTATGGAACCTTCCCAGTCGCCCTACGCCGATCACACCAACCTTAATTTTATTCATAAATATGTTGCACCTGCAATCAAGTTCTTACCGTTCCACCGGCTTTCCCAACCTTTTCAGCACGTTGCTGCAGAAGTTCATCAATTCTATGGAAATCAACCTCTTCGATTTTACATCCAGAACTTCCTGCAGTCTCTTCAATCTGACTGGGTCGTCTTGCACCGACAATTGCACTACTAACCTCTTCTCTTCTAAGAACCCAGGCAACAGCAAGCTGAGCGACCGTTTTATCATACTTGTCTGCAATAATTCTCAATTCATCAACAAATTCAAGATTTACTGTCAGATTTGGTTCCATGAACTCCGCTGATTCATTTCTCCAATCGTCAGGCTGGAGACGATCTCGACTGAACTTCCCAGTCAGTAGTCCTGACTGCATGGGGCTGTAAGGAATTACGCCGATATTATTTTCACGACAGAACTTGAATATATCACCCTCAACACCCCTTCGCATCATACTGTATGGCGGTTGCAGGGATGTGATTGGGCGGATTTTTTGCGCTCGTTCCAAATGTTCAACCTGAAAATTGGAAACTCCAGCATAACGAACCTTTCCTTCTTCGATTAACCGTCCGATCTCCGCCCATCCCTCTTCAATTCTTTCATCATCGCTCGGCCAGTGAATCTGATAAAGGTCAATGACATCGGTATTCAAACGTTTCAAGCTGGCTTCACACTCAGAACGTACACTATCAGCATTCAAGCTGGATGATATATCACGGTTTTCGTCCCATACAAGTGAGCACTTGGTAGCGATCAATACATTGTTTCTGATGCCTTTTATTGCTTTTGCGACGACCTCTTCGCTATGCCCTAGACCATATATTGCTGCGGTATCAATCCAGTTAATACCGAGATCGAGTGCATGACGTATCGCTGCAATGGATTCGTTATCATCCTGTTCACCCCAACCAAAAGCATACCCCGAACCACCTACCGCCCACGCTCCAAATCCAATTTCTGAAAAATACAACTCTGAATTTCCTAATTGACGCTTATTCAAAATTCCTCCTCGTTATCAAAATATGTTTGAATTCAATCCTATAAACTAGATTGTTTCTTTCCTACCAACAGTTACTTTCTTACGGGGACTTTTACTTCGACAGTCACTATTCCAGTTTCAGGATCAAATTCTCTTCTTACGGTTTGAACACCGCTTAGATAAACATCTGTCTGAACCAGGTAGTCTTTCAGGTCCTGTTCATTTTGAAAGGATTGACGTCCCCTGAAATCTGTTCGAAGTAATAGTGCAGCCTCAATTCTTGCCAGACGTTCCGCTTCTATCCAGCTTGATGAATTAAAGTAATATCCTGGTGCATGTGCAATGGCTTTGATAAATTGACCATTTTTAGGTTTGGAGGATACATTTATGCTCTCCAGTTTTGTACCCTTTTTCCCCACAAGCATTGTTACCATAGTATTCATCTTCAGCGAATCGAGTCGAACCAATGACTTTTTGAAGGTTTCAAATCTGCTGGAATCAACATCAAAGATAAAATAGCTGCCCAATGACATTAATCCACCGGGTGCCTTTCCCGCAGCTCTATTGCCAGTTACCCGACAACCCGAATCTACGAAAAGCCGCCATGCTGCATCCTCAAAGGCAGAACGATAACTCATTTCCAGGCGATCATAAATTTCAGCATATCCGACAGCAACTCCGCCACCATTCGTATACTGAACATCAAATAACCAGGGGCGAAATGGTTCCTTCTGTTTTGATTTTGAACAGCCAACAAATGGGATTGTGATGAAGCAGATGATTGCAAAAACTACACATCTCCAGAAAACATTTAGTCTCATAGGAATTCCCCACCTTTACGATTGCAGTCAATCTCAATAAAACAAAAAAGCCCGGCATCCGCCAGGCTATATATACTGAATTTGTCAGTGAATTTAAAGATTTGCGAAGTAATTTACGACTTTTGTTGCCAGCTCATTACCGACACGAGCCTGTGCTTCTGTTGTGGCAGCTCCAATGTGTGGAGTGACACTTACTTTCGTGTGATTTATCAATGCGTCATTGGTCGCAGGTTCGACTTCAAAAACATCTACACCGGCACCAGCGAGTTTGCCAGAATCGAGTGCAGTCAGCAGCGCAGCTTCATCGACAACACCACCACGTGCACAATTGAGGAGCATTGCACCATCTTTCATCTTTGCGATGAAATCAGCGTCCACCAATGGTTTACCGAGACTGGGAACATGCAATGAAATAAAATCTGATTTCGCAAGAACAGCGTCCAGGTCTTTGGAAAATTCGACTTCAAAATCGCATTCTACATCAATCACATCATATCCAATGACCTTCATTCCCAATGCTTGTGCTTTTTTAGCGAGAGATTGTCCGATACGTCCAAAACCAACAACACCCAGGGTTTTCCCAGCAACTTCAATGCCCTTGTACTGTTTCTTATTCCACTCTCCATTACGCATGGTCAGATTGGCAGGAACAATAAAACGGCAGAGTGCGAACATGTGCGCTAATACCAACTCAGCAACACTATCGGAGGATGCTGCGGGAGTATTGACAATTTCAATTCCCTTACCCTTGGCGTAAGCAACATCGATGTTATCCAAACCAACCCCACCACGTCCGATTAATTTCAAACTCGGTGATGCATCGATGTGGTTCTGACGAACCTTTGTCGCACTGCGAACCAGAATAGCATCAAACTTGCCAAGTTCCGCTTCAAGGTTATCCTGTTCGACTTTATCCATGGTCAATTCATGACCGGCTTTTTTCAGGATTTCCGCACCTTCTGCGGAGATACCATCGTTAACTAATATCTTTGCCATCATCAGCCCCTTATGCAGTACTATCCGTTATTTTTCATGAATACTTTCATGAACTCGACAACCGCTTCTATCGCATTCAAACCAGTAGCGTTATACATGGAGACACGGATTCCACCAACACTACGGTGTCCCTTCAATCCATTAAATCCAGCTTCACGTCCCTCTTTGACGAATTTCGCTTCCAGTTCTTCGCTCGGTAGACGCATGCAAACATTCATCCAGGAACGACTGTCAGCAGCTACAGGACCACGATAAAAGTCTTTGTTCTCATCCATGAAACCGTAAAGTAAATCCGCTTTTGCTTTGTTTACTTTTTCAACCGCGGCAATACCGCCCTGGTCATCAATCCATTTTAATACCTGACCCATAAAATAGATACCAAAAGTGTTCGGAGTGTTGTACAACGAATTTTTCTCAACATGGGTGCTGTATTTTAACATGGTAGTCAGATCTGGATTCGCTGTTTTGTAAAGATCATCACGAAGAATTACCAATGTCACACCTGAGGGACCAAGATTTTTCTGTGCACCAGCGTAAATCATTCCGAATGGCTCTGGGTCGATGGTGTGTGACATAATATCCGAGGACATATCACAAACCAGAGGAATTCCGTTGGTTTCCGGGAAATCAAAGAATTGAGTGCCCTTGATAGTATTATTGCTGGTGATGTGGACATATTTTGCACCAGCGGTTAATTTCAGTTCATTCTGCTTCGGCAGACGCATGAATTCAACTTCATTGCCATCAAATGCAACATTCACATTACCGAATAATTTTGCTTCTTTGATTGCCTTGGTCGACCAGGTGCCTGTGTTGATATAATCAGCGGTATTTCCCTGTCCGAGGAAGTTCATCGCCAACATCGCAAACTGCAGGCTCGCACCACCTTGAAGGAAGAGGACATGATAATTGTCGCCTAATCCCATTAATTTTTTAATCAAACGAATGGTCTCTTCGTGGATGGCATCATACTCTTTTGAACGATGCGACATCTCCATCAGTGCCATACCAGCACCTTCGAAATTGAACCATTTCTCGTGTACAGCTTCCAATGCTTCCAACGGAACTGCTGCTGGTCCGGCATTAAAATTGTAGATTCGATCGTACTTCATACCCGTAATCCTCCAAGTAGGCATTTCGCTTGTTTTATGAAAGTATCCCTACGCTGAACGTAAAGATAGTTTATTCATCTATCATGTGAACGACTAAACCGCTTCTCAATTTCGGCTCAAACCAGGTCGACTTGGGAGGCATTATCTTTCCCGCATCCGCTATCGCCATAAGTTGGCCAATTGTCGTCGGATGCATACTGAATGCAACCTTCATTTCGCCTGAATTTACACGTTTCTCTAACTCTTTCAATCCACGAATACCGCCAACGAAATCAATTCTTTTATCTTTTCTGGGATTTTCGATTCCCAGAAGTGGATTTAACAGATTGTTCTGTAGAATGGCGACATCAAGGCTGTCAACCACATTCTCCGCATTAAAACTTCCCTCTTTCGCTTCCAGACGGTACCATTTTCCATCCAAATACATCCCAAAAAGTTTTGGACGATCAGGCGAATAAGCTTCGGTAGCTTTGGCGACAAAAAATTTTTCCTCGACTCTCGCGAGAAAATCTTCGCTACTCAAACCATTCAAATCAGTTACCACCCGGTTGTAAGGCAGGATTTTCATCTGATCATGCGGGAAAATTACCGTAAGGAAATAATTCCAGGGTTCTTGACCAGTATACTCAGGATTCGCTACTCGACGTCTCTCACCAATGATTGTCGCGGAGGCACTGCGATGATGACCATCAGCAACATATAGCTCAGGAACTTTTGCGAATAACTGCGATATCATCTCAATACGACGTTTTGAAGAAATCACCCAGAATGTGTGACGGATTCCATCAATCGAAACAAAGTCATAGGTTGGGTCTTTTTCCTGGATAACCGCAAGTTCCTTGTCGATTTCGGGGCGAGCTTTGTATGTTAAAAAGACAGGTCCAACCTGCGCTCCGAGGGCTTCTATATGCCTGATTCGATCATTCTCTTTCTCTTCACGAGTCAGTTCATGCTTTTTGATCTTATCATCAATGTATTCTTGCACTGATGCACCAGCTACAAGACCTACCTGACGATGTTCACCCCAAGTTTGAGCGTAAAGATAATAGCAGGGTTGTGTATCCTTAACCATCACTCCATCAGCAATCAGTTTTTGCAGGTTAAGTTTACCCTGGTTATAAACAGCATCATCATAAGGATTTGTATCAACAGGAAGATCGATTTCAGGTTTATTAACATGAAGGAAACTGTGCGGGTTTCCCTCAGCCATTTCTCGTGCCTCTTGTGAATTTAAAACATCATAAGGTGGACTGGCTACTTTTTCCGCCAAATCCTTCCGTGGACGTAATCCCGGAAAAGGTTGTACCTTTGCCATCATGGTCTCCCGTTTTCTCGTATTTTACGAGCTTCCAAAATTAATAACATTGAAAAACAATGACTCTCTATTTGTTCTCTCTTTCACAACACAATGTGGCAGAAAAGTGCAATGAATAATCTGTAATTATTCTAAATCCCATCTTCGCGTACGGAAATGCGGGACAGGAAGAAGAGAGAACTTCGCTACAATATTCACGAGAGAACATAAGCAGTTTTTCATGATTAGGGCAAGTTCTCTACCTTCGCAGAAACTCTGTAAAACCTTGTTCTTCCTTGACAAACCTTAAGAGCTCTAATAAATTACTATAAACGAATTATGTGACATCGTTTCCGTTACAGGAAAGTAATATGAATCATTCTGATAAACAAATTCGGTTCTATTTTTCCGCTGAACCCTTATTTGAGCGTTATGGATTCCGTAAAACAACCATTGAGGATATATGCAAAGTTGCGGGAATGTCGAAACGTACTTTCTATGATCTCTTCAAGGATAAAAGCGATTTTTTTGCACATCTGGCTCTTCACATCGCTGAAGAAATGCTCGCTGAGTGGAGTCAATCACTCGCTGATAATAAAAGTGCGACCGAAAAAATATCAGAATTTATTGACTTCTACATCGATACCGTTGTTCAACGTCCCATCTTCCACATAATGATGCAGGATATGGAAACCTTCGAGGCATTCGGCACCTTGGGCGCTGAACTGAATCTCTCACCCATTATACATACCTTGCGAAATATTATTAACGCTGGAACAGGTGCTGGCGAATTCAGAGAACAGGACACTGACACAACAGTCTGGATCATCACATCCTTGCTCGACACAATGTTTCTACTCACTCCAGCAATGTTTAAGGACACAATCGAATTCAAAAATAATATCATGAAGAATGAGGTTAAATCCTTTATAATCAATGGACTTAAGACCTCAGGGATGCAGTAATGAAATATGGCATAGTGTTTATCTTACTAACTTCTTTAGCCTTTATTTCGCCTGCTCATTCTGAAGTAGACATTTTCGGCTACTATGAAAATACCTTTCAGACCGATTATTCCAGCGAAACAGAGGAAAATTTATTCGATGCCTCCAAACTGCGTTTGGATTTTAATTCCGGTGGTGGTGAATATGAACTCCTTTTCCAGGGAAATGTAAATTTCATCCATCGGCATGGTGCATTATCCAGAGATGTACGTCCCTATCTTCCTGAGAACATTGTTCGTGAAATTGATTCATTGGGTCTTCCTGTAGAATATTCGTTTCCAACCCAACGAATTTATCTGGACAATGCTTTTTTGACCTGGCGCAAGGGAAAGTTCCGTGTTAGAGCAGGAAAGCAACAACTAAGCTGGGGTCCCGCTTACAGTTTCAATCCCACTGATCTATTTCACAAAAAGGATATGCTAGACCCTACTTATGAAAAAGAGGGGGTGACAGCTTTTCGAGCTGACTACTATTGGGGTATTGGCGGTCAAGCAACAGCCATTATCGCACCAGGTGAAGACCTGCAGTCATCCGGTTACGCCCTGAGATTGACTACACATTTAAACTGCATTGGTTATGATCTCGCCATTACTTTGCATTCTGTGCCAGATTCGACATCACTGCAGAAAATTGATTCCGAGGATGGTGGAACAGAGTATTTGCCATGTAGTCAACTTCGTCATGCGACGGGAATAGAGTTTAGTGGAGAACTTCTAGGAATGGGATTCTGGTCGGAGGGAAATTATAACTTCATGGAATCGGAGGAGGATTTTGTTCGTGCTGTCAGCGGTTTGGATTATACTTTGATTAATGGAACCTACTTGATGTTTGAATTGATTTACAATGGTCGTGCTGAACTGGAAGCGCCCTACCCGCTTGAAAATTGGCTCGCGAACCTCTATTTCGGTGAGCCAGTAGGTGCCTTGTACGGTATGGCAGGCATCCGTCACGATCTCACTGACCTGCTTTCGGGTAGTATCTATGGTTTTGGTGGTTTGGATGGTGGATTTGTTCTAAACCCTCGGCTCGATTACAGCCTTGCACAAAATGCTGACCTGAGTGTCTTCGGTGGGTTTACCTTCGGGGATTCTGAAAGCCAGTTCTCGCCAGGGCTCTATTCAATTATTTTACGGGCAAATGTTTATTTCTGATCTCTTCATGAAACCATTTATTAAAGTCGAATAACCTTTGGGAATAGATGATAGAGAGTTTCTCGAATAAATTGTCCCATCGCGTCATGCCAGCCATGTGTCAGCTGGCATCCAGGAGGGTATTAATATCATTGATTTCACGACTGTTTGCAAAGCTGTAATCCGAACAACTCAATCATTTAGCTGTTTACTATGAGACAATAGTTCCAAGCTTCGGTGTATTTTGTTACTCACGGGATATATTTTCCTATCTTTTGATACCTTAGAAATTTTGCTGATTTCTGGGTAACGACATATAAGTCGAGTTCAATGACTTAAATGCTGCCATCCTCGAATGAAAGTCTCTATCTAACTGTTCCAACTGTTTCGTGAATCGTGTTTTTACAAAATTATAGAACCTGATATCAAGCTGATTCACCTCTTGTATTACATTAATGCTGGAAGCGGATAGTTCGTCCAAGAGTGGTTTTTGCTTGTTCTCGTTTTTTCGATCATAATAGGGTGCAGTCCAACCATAACGATATGCCAACAGAAACAGAAATTCATCAAATTGTTCCAGAGTTCCCACCAGGCTCCAATATGTCTCGAGATTTTCTACTGCGAGATCATACGCCTCTTCAGGGTTAGGATCGGTATAATCACGCCAGGTTTTCCCCGAGAATCGGAAAACCATATAGTTTAACATTTCAGATGATTTCTTTTGCTGGATCATATCTTCCAGAGTCAATCCCTGGGACAAGATATCATTTTTGAGCGGATGATCGTGTTTCTCTCTGGCGTAATAGTAAAAGGAAACGACTCGTTCAATTGGATCACGCAGGAGTGAGATCATGCAGTATGGCTGAGGTATATCCTGACGAAGTGTAGCTGCTCCATGCCCAATGATCAACTGATATATCTTCCTCAAATCTTTAGGAATGGAACGATAAGCGTCGACCGATTCACGTGGATTGCTATCATTCATAACAAAAGTAAGATCACGTGGATATTGACGTAACAGGAGATTATTCAGGGTTGTGCCCCCTGTTTTCGGAATGTGAGCAAATACAAGAGGTACACCAATAAGGTCACCAGCACTGATCTCAGTATCCCTAACCATCTGCTCCATGAGTAGCGACGTTTTCATCATCCAACCTCTATCCCAAAAGAACGATTTTTTGCTTTCATTTTTTCCAACGTAGAGTTGTAAAGTTGCAGATAGGCTTCAGCTTGGATTGGTGGAGCGTACCTATCCATCGCCACTTGACGGCATCTTTGCTCAAAATTGATACCTTTCGCTTTTTCACCTAACACCCAGTCAATTCCATCCGCTAGTGATTGTGTCTTGAAAGGCGTTGCCAGGTAGCCAGTTTTTTTGTGGTCGACCATATCAGGGATACCACCGATGTCAAATCCGATAACAGGAGTGCCGCAGGCGAGGGATTCCAGAACAGTATTTGGCAGATTATCCTCCAAAGCTGGCAATACAAAAACATCTGCCATAGCATAGATTGCTGCCAGTCGCTCCATGTCTGATATCTTCCCGAAGGGTAGAATTTTATAGCGATCATTTACCGGAATCGGTTCGTTGAGTTCTCCGAATACACCGAGTAAAAGATTTTCATGTTTTGTCGAAACAGCCAGTTGCTCCAAAGCTTTCAGCAGATATTCGAACCCTTTTCGTTTGTTCTTCACATGCTCGGCTCCAAAGAGGATGAGATTGTGCTCTTTTTTAAGATGCAACATGGAACGAAGTGGTTCGCGATCTTTCGGGCAGAAAACGTCAACCGGTAAACTGTACGGAATAACATGTGCAGGATACCTGCTAAACAGTGATGACCTTTGCGCCTCACCAGCCAACCATCGTGAAGGTGAAACAACTTGAACATCAATGTCTTTGTAAAAATCTTCTTTTATATTCCAGTTTTCACGACTCCAGTCCTCTTCCCTCTTCGATCCCAGAGATGGACATTTTCCACATTGCTTCAAGAAACCTTCACATCCCGACGCATAGTGGCAACCACCAGTAAAGGCGTGGAGATCATGCAGTGTCCAGATTACAGCTTTATCTGCAAGAAATTCTGATTCATTTTCGTAATCAATCATCCCGGCAATCCAGTGGAAATTTATTACATCAGCTTCACGGATTTCCTTCACCTGGCTTAACCGTACAATAGATTGCGCATCGCTGAACATCTCGAGGAACTGTATACGGTTGGGATATTCTTTAAGTTTGGAACGCCATCGTTTATCCGAAGCCATCCATGCACGTTGCTTCGCATCATTGTTTAAGGCAATTACGACCTCGCCATCCGGGTAAACATGCGGCATCACCTTTACTGTTGGATCATCAGTCTTCTTTACAAGCACCAGCATGGTTGAATCGACACCAATATCCACCAGCGAGCGATGGAGCCGATATGCAGCGTTCCCCGCACCACCAAAGTCCAATGAGGCGACAATTGCTACCTTCGGACTTGTTTTTCTATTTTGAATCTGTGAAACACTCGTTATCTGATCTGATTCTCCGAAGAGATGAGTTTTTATACTGTTCACGATCAACATTGGATCACGTTCATGTTCGATATCTAGAAGTGTGGTGTATAAGTCAAGCTGATCCAATCCCAATTTTGCTGCGAGTTGGTTGGATTTGGAACGTACAGCTATCCTACTCTCACATTTTGAACAGACTGTGAGCAAATCGCTCCACATCGTCCGAACACCCAACAAATTGATCGCAGTATCAGGTGAAAACTTGCGAATACGTCCCAGTAGCTTTGTCTGGTATGAATAATCGGTGTGAACAATATCCAGGTTCACGCTACATAGCTCGACCACCGCACGCTTGGGTGGCAGCGGATCTTTCCCACTTACCATAAGTATTTTTGCTTTAGGTTCCTGTTCGTTCAGGAATTGTACCAGGTTTTCCGCGGCTCTGAGTTCATCCTCGCGTGTCCCTGCTACCAGAAGATATTTCATCATGCTCTCTTTTTCTGAATAACGTTATTCCACACGAGCCTTTTTGCAAGGATAATGCCGTTTATTTTTTCTTCAAGTATGAGTTGATGTATGCTACTATTTCAGGAATGTTTGGTTTTTATTATCCTTCCTCACCTCCGCATAGATATTCAGTTTTTCAGACCATCTTCAAATTCTCTAACCGATTCTTACTTCGTTTACTGATTTTTCGAGCAAATAGAATCTCTTTCTAGCAAATTAGTTCTTTCTCTAAATGAGGCAATAATTGCCGATTCTGGTAGTTCAGTTCCGCTATTCTTCAAGTTATGATGGATGAATTAATGTGAGATCGCTTGAAGTATTTTTGAAGGATTGCGGTAGTTCTAAGATGATTTTTGTGGAGTATGCGAGTTTAGAGCAATTTCACAAAGATTGGTCATAGCGAACTAATTCAGTCTGTCCCAGAACAGCGTTTCAGCCCGCGTCATTCCAGCAGGGTTTTAGCTGGAATCCAGGAAGATATTGATATTATTGATGTTAAAATTTATCATGTCGTGATTATTATCTAGTTGGCTCGATGTTTTTTATTCTCAGATAGCCTGCAATTGCGCGTATACTCCAAATCTAATTGCGTGGGTGGCTGTAGATGTGTGCAAGACAGTCGATCTGAGGGAAACCTCATGTTCACGATACTTATAGTTAGGACAATTTCAGAGATTTTTTCCAAGCTGAAGCATTCATTTAATTGATCACTGGATTATATAACTTATAAT
>JAIOHU010000027.1 GCA_019912845.1 bacterium | reverse complement strand
GGGGAGTACTTTATCCAGCGGGCAAAGGCAATTGCTGTCGTTCGCACGTGCCTTGGTGAGAAACCCGAAGATATTGATTCTGGACGAAGCCACCAGTGCGGTTGATCCTGAAACAGAAGCATTAATACAGGATGCAATGGGTGTGCTCATGGAGGGGAGAACTTCGATAATTATTGCGCACCGTCTGGCAACGATACAACGAGCTGATAAGATTCTCGTAATGCACAAAGGCAAAGTCTGTGAGCACGGAAGTCACCAGGAGCTAATGCAGTTGAATGGAATTTACAGCAGGCTTTATAAATTGCAATTTGAAAACGCTGCATAACTCGTTGATTTACTCTTAATAAATTGATAGTTTTAGCGATTGGATGATTTGGGAGTCCGATCAAGAATTCAAGGGATAACAGCTCCTCTCGGATCAAGGTGCTGTCCGGTTTCTACAAACCGCATAAACGATAGAAAATCGTGGCAAAATCACATATAACACCTTCAGAGTTTAAAAAGCATATCAAATCTGGGTCTCTTTCGCCTGTATATTTTGCAGCGGGTAAAGAGGTTCTCCTCTTGGATGAGGTTCTCAGGATTGCTAAAAACTCCATCCTGGCAGAGGAAACAAGAGATTTTAATCTCGATGTTTTCCAGGGTGATAGCCTTACACCGGAACAACTCTCCTCCGCTCTTAATGCTCTTCCTATGATGGCGGACAAACGTGTCGTCATCCTTAAAAAGATTGAATCGATCAACGATTCATTCCGCAAATATCTTCTCGGTTATTTTAAGAATCCAGCACCTGAAACTGTGTTTGTGATGCTTTTTGATGGCGAGAGTAAGGCGGCTTGGGTGAAGAAATTCCAGGAGGCAGGGGAGTATATTCGATGCGAAACTCCGAAGGGATCTCAACTTGAATCCTGGATTCGACGAACTGTGAAGAGTTTTGAAGTTGGCATAGAGGATGATGCTCTCGTTTTAATGATGGAAGAACCAGGGTTGCGACTTATTGATCTGGAAGCCGAGCTTCAAAAGGCATCACTGTTTATAAACAAAGGTGAGAATATTACAGCACATACAATTCAGCAGGTATGGGGAGTTTCACCAGAGATAGACATCTGGAAATTCTTTGACAACATTGCCGCAGGAGTATTACCTGAGGCGGCTAAGGAATATCGATTGCAATCAGGTGATTCAGATCGAGTAATCGGACAATCAATCAGTCAGGTGTCGCGCCGCCATCGCATGGCATCAAAAGAAAAAAAATACGAGCAGAAACGAATTCCTTATCAAATGCGGAAGTGGTCAGGGAGGACAGAGTTTCAGTGGAGATATGCAAGCAATGAAGTTAAAAAATTGAGTGCTACCTTTGCTGAGGTTGGCATAGAAAAAGCCTTGATTCTTGACCGCAAACGTAAATCTATTTCAGTTAGTCCATCTAATCTATTTGAATTGTATATCCACCAGCTCGCTCAAGCGAAAAGGAGGCTGCGGTAATGCCTGAGCTTCCAAAATATAAAGAAGCTACTGATGAAGACCTCATGGCACTGGTTCAACAAGACGATGAAATTGCTTTTGAGGAGATCGTAAAAAGATACCAGCATGCACTCTCAACTTTCATTACTCGATTTGTTGGCAGAGGCTCGCATGTTGAAGATATTCTGCAGGAAACCTTCATCAGGGTCTGGCGTCACAGACAACGATATAAGACAGTGGCAAAATTTTCCACCTGGGTTTATACGATCGCGGGAAACCTTGCAAAGACAGAACTGCGACGGCTAAAAATTCGCCGAAGCGTTTATATCCGTACAGGTGGTGAACCGAGGGAGGAGGAGGGGATTGATGTAGTCGATACCTCCTCGAATCCTGAAGAAGATGCCACTCGTGAAGAAATTCGTCGATTGGTAACCAAGGAGATCAAGAAACTACCACAGGCATATCGGATGGCTGTAATCCTCAGGGATGTCAATGACAAAAGTTATGAGGAGATTTCTGAGATACTTGGAGTACCTGTAGGTACGGTTAAATCCAGGATCAATCGTGGAAGGGCTAGATTGCAGAAAAAATTGCATAATCTAAGAGACCCGGGTCAAAGTGGTTGGGAACCAGATAACGCTGGCGACCGTAAAAGTCGATGAGGGCAAAGCTCTAATCGTTGATACAACAGTGAAAATTAGGAGAGCCAATCATTTCTTCTACATGGAACCTGGTAATATTTTTTGCGTACTGAATTTGTGCCCGCTGGTAAACTTCAATGATTAGAAAATTACCAACAGGTCCTTTGAAGAGATTTTCAGTTCTTCTTGTTAATGGCAAAATATTTAGAAGAGTTGGTATTCATTGGTTCTTAATGCTGTTTTTTTGTTTTTAGGAAGTTATTTGAATAGTTCGGGATATTACAACAGGGAACAGAACGAACAAATTGTTAAGAGTGGGTAATGATGGATTTGCAAAAATTTGAAAAGCTCTGGCCAATTCGCACAGAATTGCCACAAGAGTTACAAGCGGAACTTGCTTCAAAACGACAATCCTGTCCGGATTGTGAAGCATTTGCATCCGGTGGAGATACGATTAGAAATCTCCTGCAAGACATGGGTGAAGAGAGAGCAGCGGACAATTTTGCTTACAAGATGCGAGTGTACGCTAGTAATCACAAAGGTGAAGAGCTTAGTCATCGCATGAGTGAACGTCCTGGATTTCGCTGGGGTAGCCTCGGTCTTGGGGTAGCCACAGGTGCTGCGATACTGTTCTTCAGTTTTGGTGTTCCAAATTCCGATATTCAGAATTCTTCCGTTACAAATTTAGGCGATGCGACGGGTTCTGAACCAGAAATGCAGGTCGCGGATCAAGATGTCGCTACAGACCTGGACGAAAGCTTTGCGATTCAAGAAGATGATTCTCTGAATGAAACAAAGTCACGGGACACTTACAATTCATCTGAATGGCAGATGCGCACAGTCAGCACTGGAACAACTAACGAATAACCAGCTTTTGCATTGTGATGCATTGCTGGTTTTTTCATATAGCTATGCTCTCTTTTCAGAGTACGGAGTGTGTTGCAAATTGTACGTCAAAGTTTTAAACTCATAAACTTTGACGTTTTCTTTTTAATTACTACTATTCAGCAAATAAAGGAGTGTATAATGGCTAAGGGTAAAAGCTTTAATGCCAAGATTGCTAAGGGTAAATCCAAGCGTCTCAATGCGGATGGTGAAGAGATTACAAGTGTGCGAATCTTAAAGCCTGTGGAAGTTGTTGGTAAACCTGGGGTTTTCCGTTATCGTGCAGTAATGCAGGATGTTGTCCCTTCCAAAGAAACAGAGATTTATGGCTGAGAACACTACAAAACGGTTGTTTTTAGTGATACTTGATGGCGTCGGGATAGGTGAAGCTCCCGACGCTTCTTCATATGGAGATGTAGGTAGCGATACACTGGGGAATCTTTCTCGAGCAGTAGATGGCTTTCGATTACCAAATCTTGAGAGACTAGGATTGGGAAACATTGCAACTCTTGAGGGAATGCAGCGCATTTCACATCCTACTGGGTTTTACGGTAAAATGGAGCCACGAAGTGCTGGAAAGGACTCAATCACTGGGCATTGGGAAATTTGTGGAGTGAAGCTTGACAAACCCTTTCCAGTTTTTCCCAATGGATTCCCCTATGAAGTGATCTCTCTGGTTGAAAATGTCTCAAACAGGGGAGTGATCGGAAATGAAGTTGCATCTGGCACCGAAATTATGGCACGGCTAGGCTCAGAACATGTGAAGACTGGATCCTTGATCCTCTACACTTCAGCAGATTCAGTCCTCCAACTTCTTGCTCATGAGGAGGTTGTTCCGCTTTCTGAGTTATACCGAATATGTGAAGAGATACATCAGGTGCTGAAGCCAGAACATCGAGTGGCACGTGTGATCGCACGTCCCTTTCTTGGGAAAGATGGCGAATTTGTGAGAACTCCAAATCGAAAGGATTTTGCACTCGAACCTCCTGGTGTTACGATTCTTGATAAATTGTGTGAGGAGAATATTCCAGTTGCAGGTATTGGCAAGGTGGATACACTTTTTGCAGGTCGAGGATTCAGCTCAGCACAACATACCAAGGGTAATTCGCATGGAATGAAGCTCTTATTGGAAAGTATTCAGAATAGAGAGGAAGGTCTTGTTTTTTGTAATCTGATTGATTTTGATATGGAGTGGGGTCATCGCAATGATGTTGCTGGATTTAATAAAGGACTGGAAGCATTTGATGAATTCCTGCCAACCATGCTGAATGCTGCTCAACCAGAGGATGTATTTATTGTCACCGCTGATCATGGCAATGATCCTACAACGCCGAGTACGGATCATTCACGTGAGTATGTTCCACTTCTCGCCTGGAAAGGGAAGGGTGGACAAACTGGAGATTCGCTTGGTGAGCGAAAGGGATTCTCAGATATCGCGGCAACAATCGCTGATTATTTTGATATAAGTTGGGCTGGAATAGGGAACTCATTTTATTCTGAACTAAATTCAATCGATTGATGGATGCGAAATGGAAAAGATGGAAATCCTGCTATCAACACGTAATAGGGATAAAAGAAGAGAATTGTCTCAAATGATGGGAGAGGAGATTGTTCTCCATCATCCAGAGGAATATTTTGAAGAAGATATTGAAGAGACTGGCACTTCGCTTTGGGAAAATGCACTTCTAAAAGCTCAATATGGCTATGACAAATCTGGATTACCTACTTTGGCTGATGATACTGGTTTGGAAGTAGATGCCTTGGAAGGAGCTCCTGGTGTATACTCGTCTCGATATGCTGGATTAGAGGCTACTTACGATGATAATGTCAATAAATTACTTGAAGAACTTGATGGAGTAGAAGTGTTAAAGAGAGGGGCACGATTTCGCACGGTCATTGCCTTTATCCATCATGGTGCTTCAAAACGGTTTGATGGTGTACTTGAGGGGAAAATAATTGGCGTAAAACGAGGAAGTTCGGGATTCGGATATGATCCCGTATTTCTTCCCCACAATCACCAGCAAACGCTTGCAGAACTTGATTTAGAGTTGAAAAACCAGATCAGCCATCGTGGAAGAGCATTTCGTGCCTTCAAAATCTGGCTTTACTCCAATAAGTCAGTCGTATTCGATTGATAAAAGTTGGATATCATAGAATTCGAGAGTAAGACCAGATATGCCTGAAAACCTCTCCGAAAATCGGTCTTTTCTTGGGTGACCATTCCTGCTTACATATATTCAAATTAAAGTGTAGATGGAGAAATCTTTCTAATTAGCTTCTTGCAACAGGGTAGATAGTTAATCATGAGTAATCCTGAAAAACGGTTTATTTATCTTGACCATAGTGCAACGACGCCAATTGATCCACGTGTCGTGCGAAAAATGACTGAAGTGTTGACTGAAAAATGGGGGAATCCTTCCAGTCTGCACCAGAAGGGTCGCGAAGCAAAAATTGTTCTCGAAGAAGCACGGGAAAAGATTGCATCAATGCTCGCCTGCAATTCTGAATCAATAACCTTCACTTCTGGAGGCACTGAAGCAGACAATCTAGCCGTGTTTGGAGTTATGTTTCATGCAGAAAAACATGGTAAAGGCAAGCATTTAATCACCTCAGCAGTTGAACACAGTGCAATTGCAAAAAGCGCTGCGTACCTTGAGAAAGAGGGTTTTCAAATTACCCGTCTTCCGGTGGACAGCAAAGGGTTTGTCGACCCCGATGAGCTGAGGTCAGCCATTAAAATTGATACTGTGCTGGTGTCCATCATGCACGTCAACAATGAAATTGGAACCATCCAACCAATTGGTGAAATGGCAAGAATCTGCGCAGAACGGGAGATATTGTTCCATACCGATGCCGTACAATCTTTTGGTAAAATACCACTGGATGTATCAGAGCTTCCGATTGATCTGGTATCGTTATCGAGTCACAAAATCTATGGACCGAAGGGTGTGGGTGCGATTTACATAAGACCTGGCGTTGAACTGTTGCCGAGAACCTATGGTGGTGGACAGGAAAAGGACATCAGAACGGGTACTGAAAATTTACCTGGTATCGCAGGATTTGGCGAAGCTGTAGCCATCTGCAGCAGTGAGATCGTTACTGAAAATAGTCGTCTGGAAATCCTCAGAAATCAGCTATTAAAGTTGGTTATGGAAAATATCGAGGGGGAAGTCATTGTTAATGGCGATTTGGAAAACAGGCTTGGCGCAAATTTAAACCTATCTTTTCCAGCGATTGAAGGCGAATCCATGTTACGTTCCCTTGACCTGGATGGGATCGCAGCTTCAAGCGGATCAGCCTGCAGTTCGGGTAGTGCAAAACCTTCCTCTGTACTGTTGGCATTGGGATTGGATGAAAGAACTGCTCAATCTTCACTTCGATTGTCGCTGGGAAGAAGTACCACCGAATCAGATATTAAGTATACTGCTGAACGAATTTGTTATCACGCAAATCGTTTGATGGCTTTAGCATTTTAGTTGAATTTAAAGAAGTTGTGAATATATGAAGAATACCGCTAAACGTGTTGCAATGATGATGAGCGGGGGGGTGGACAGTTCAGTTGCAGCGTCTCTATTAGTCGATCAAGGATATGATGTCGTTGGTGTGACAATGCACCTCTGGGACTACGAAACTACTGGTCGAAACCCGGAGGGCAAACGTGGTTGCTGCGATATCAGCGACCAGCATGATGCGCGGGTCGTGTGCGATCAGTTGGGTATTCCACACATGGTGTTGGACATGAGGAGTAACTTCCTCGACTCAGTCGTGCGACCTTTTGAGCAATCCTACCTGATGGGTGAAACCCCAAATCCTTGTATTCTTTGCAATAGCAAGGTCAAATGGGGAAGTATGTTCGGGAAGGCGGCAGCACTGGAATGTGACTATGTCGCCACCGGGCACTATGCTTCGATCGAGATGGAAAATGATATTCCCGTTTTGAAGCGTGGACTGGATCATACTAAGGATCAGAGTTACGCGCTCTGGGAAATCCCACGTCATGTGCTCGCACAAACCCTTCTTCCATTAGGTAGCTGGCGGAAGGATGAAATACGCAGAGAAGCGGATCGACTGAATCTAAGAACTGCTAACAAGCCTGAAAGCCAGGATATTTGTTTTATCCCAGACCATTATCAGGAACATCTTCGCGATACGAACAAGGAACATTTGGAGCGCATCGGTCAAGGGTGGATCGTGGATGAATCTGGCAAAAAGCTTAGAACTCATAATGGTTATTTTGGCTATACTATCGGGCAACGTAAAGGGCTCGACATTAAAACCGGTGACGGTCCCTTTTATGTCACAAAAATAGATCCAATTACGAATACAGTTGTGGTTGGGCGCGTCAAGGCTTTGGAACGTGAAGGCTGTCTGGTACGAGAGCCTAACTGGATTTCTTATGATGCTCCTGTTAAACCTGAACGATGTACGATAAAAATTCGCTACAATGATTCAGGGCAAGAGGCAATAATTTACCCTCCCGAAAATGAGATGGTGCGGGTTAAGTTCATCAATCCTGCAAAAGCAGTAACTCCCGGGCAATCAGCGGTTTGGTATAAAGGGGATGTTGTCTGGGGTGGTGGAAGGATTTCAAGAAGTATTCGTCTGTTTGAAGAAGAGATATTATATGCCTGATCCGCAGCTATAAATAGCGAGATTTTCCAATGGCTAACCCGAAGAAGATTACGGTTCCAAAAATTCTGGAGATGAAAAAAGAGGGCAAGAAGATTGCTGCTCTTACCGCATACGATGCGAGTTTCGCCAGCATCGAAGACGAGGCTGGGCTTGACATCATCCTCACTGGTGATTCTGCCGGGATGGTGATTCATGGACTTGAAGATACCCTAAGCGTGACTCTCGAGGAAATGATTTTCATTACACGAGCGGTAAGTAGAAGTGTCAAAC
>JAIOHU010000262.1 GCA_019912845.1 bacterium | reverse complement strand
GCATATAAGATGGAGTCTTGATTTCACCATCACCCCCACCTTCAAGCGTGAAGGTTGGGTCAGGGATATCACCAGATTCGGTTTCGATGTCGATAAGGGTCTGGGCTATCGCAAATAATCGTTGCCCGGCGTTAAGACGATAATCGTTCTCACCCCATCTTAATACGACGTCTTTGTAGGCTTCAAACGCATCAACCAGGTACTGCGGTTCTGGGTCATTTTTATAAGTATCTTCCAGCAAAGCCGCCATTGTGTATTGGATGTAAGGCGTCTTTTCAGAGATAGGGAATTCTGTCAGATAGTTCTGAGTTACATTTAATGCTTCCGTGATCGACTCTGGATCTTTTGTATCATTGACTTGATTTGCAGCAATCAGGAAATTCTGATAATAATACTTATTCATAAGGGTATCAGCGTCTGCCCTGAGCTGCTCATCTTCCTTATTTGCCAAGTCCCATTCACTACCACGTCTATGACGCTGGAACATCTCTTCGCGCCGCTGATAAGTAGCATCTTCATCTTCCAGGTTTTCCCAGTAGATAGAGATAATGTCATTATAGACCCAGGGGTTTCTGGGATGTGTTGGAAAAATGTCTACTGCATTTGAATAGGCATCAATCGCACCGAAATCGTCACGGTAATCATCAGCGAGAATTCCACCGAGATTTGTCATCAAACGATGACCGTATACTTCTTGTCGTAGTGAATCTGCAGTGATAAATGTCACTGCATTTTCAACACCGCTCCCTGACCATTCTGAAGGATCGAGCGCAAATGTTATCGCGCTATACTTGATAGCCTCGTCGGAAAGGTTCCCGAAGCTCTGACCACCCTCTTCCTGCTGCTTGTGGGAATAAAGAATAGTCTGATCGAAATAATCAACGGCTTTCTGATAATTTTCATCATCGCCGATGTAATAATTACACCACCCCAGCATATACAGTGCATCATCATACTGGTCGGAATCTTCATGATCCAGAACCTGCATGTAATATCCAATTGCCTGCTCGGGTGTATTTTCTGAGAAGAAATAATAATCGCCTACTCTGAACAAGGCTTCGGCAGCATATCTGCTGTCAGGGAAATTCTCCACCATTGTGATAAAAGTGTCCTTCGCCTGACGTTTGGCAAATTCTGAATCACCTTTCCCTTGAATAATCGCGATGTTGTAAAGCGCATCATTAACAAATTCGGAGCTCGAATATTCATCAATGATCTTGCGGTACATTTTAAGAGATTTACTGTAATCAGCTTTCGGTTCCGGGGGTAACGGCTGATCGGGTGGGATATCGGCAATTCTGATATCATATTCGATCAATGCATCGGCGAACTGTTCATCGGCTTCGAGATAGTAGAGGTCTGCGAGACGGAAAATCACACTAGCCATCATCTCGCGTCTACCCTCATTCATCATGCTGCCCTGACGTTCATAACGGGCAACATAGCGTTCTGAATTCTCAATGACCTCTTTGCGTTTAACGTGAACTTGCGCCTGTAGTTCTTCCCTTTTTGAAGTGTACGTAGTCAGGGTTTGTTGCAACTCATCAATTGAGTAATTATCCGCCAGTTCAATTTCCAGCTTATAGATTATATTTTCGAATACACCACGCATGCGCATAACAACCAGATCAGAATACTGCTTAGCCTGGAATTTGCCAGGACCTACCTGGAAGTAATAATTTTCTGCCTCTTTAAGAATTTCGCGACCATGACGAAGCAGTAGATCCACCTCTTGAGACTGCCCCTGCCACTGCGATAGTTCACGCCAACGCTCCATAAATGCAAGGGTCAGAACCGCATCATGCGGCGCAATCGTCTCATCATAAGAGAGAGTTATCTCATCAGCAGGCGCCATCACATCTGCCAGACTGCTGTCAACGGTTGCTTCTTCCTCAGGCATTACCAGGCTTGTATCTGGCTCTACAATCATTTCCGTATCGCCATCCTGAGCGAACGAATCATTGAGATTAAGAAAGAATAAGAGATAACCTGCTAATGCTAGATAAAAAATTGATCGAAAATTTTTTCTCATCATTTTATCCGATAAAACTTCGTTATACGCAAATCACGAGATCAACAAATATTTCATATATCAGGCGTTGAACATAAGCCCGAGAAAATTCAATTATTACTGACCGTTATTTAGAGAATCGGCAGGCGACTGTTCCATGTTTTCAGACTCCATCCCACCTTCTTCCATCTGAAGGGGTTCCTCCTCCATAACAGGCATATTCAGTGAATCGGGTGCTGTCATCGTATCAAATCCCCCCTCTTCCATCATGGGCATGCCCGTACTTTCATCCATTAACAAGGAATCCGGTAAAACTTCTCCCTCAAGGGATTCGGTGATTGCCTGAGCTTCAGTTTCCTGCGATTCAGCATCTTCTATTTTCCGCTCCACAACCTGTTGTAACTGATTGATGTGATCGGTCAGATTCTGGAGCAAGTCCATCTGATCTTTCAGGTAATCGTAATCCAGCTCTACAACCGAAGACCTTTTGTATGCATATTCACGCCAGTCTTCGATATCCGACTGCACTGCCACAAATTGCTCTTCAGAAAGCACAGCAAGATCATTCTCTTTTCGCTGACGTTCACGTGTCAACTCATCCTCACCCATTCCAGCTTTCAGCCAGGTATATCGATGAGCTCCGTCATCAGCAAACTCCTTCTCGCTGGGAAAGTCTTTGAGCAGGGTATTTATATATGAAATCTCGCTGGTGAGCCTACCCCGTAACGAATCCAGCAAACCACTTCTAAACCTGACGGCTTCCTGGTTCTGCAGTGCATTTGTCTGGTATGCTTCATTTGCCATACCAAGCGCGAGACGGTTCGACAGCTCTTTCAACTTTTTACCGAGTCTTCCATATCGTTTCGAGAGGATATACTGGTTTGCATCATCGGGATCAACAAATTGACTTAGGCTATCGTACTCCACTTCTATACTACTCAAAGTATCCTGCTCCATCAGGTATTCCTGGAACTGCTTGCTCAATTGCGATGTTTCGGCAAACATTGCGCGGTTGTGCAGCATTTTTAACTGATCAATCGTTTTACGGTATTCCTTGAAGAGTTCTGGCGCACCACTCTCGATGACATACGGTTCATACTCACGTGCATCCTGAAGCCGTTTCTCAATCAGTCTTCGTTCAGTTACATAAGGATGAATAACAGAAAAGCGTTCCAACATATCGACAATATTCTGATACTCCTGCAATGCAACCTGACGGTCACCCAACATCTCATTGCTAAAGCCAGTCAATGCCTGAGCTTCAAAAAAGGCGTCCGATTCACCAAACTTCTCAAGTATTGTACTCGCTATGCTGTCAACGCTGCCATAGTGGTTTTGACGGTATTCACACCATGCCATACCCAACAATGCATCCTGGTAAACCTCGGAGGTGTCCGAGATGGATTCAAACACATCATAGCTGAATTCAAAATCATCCACACCGTAAAATGCATATCCCAAAAGAACCGCAGCCTCATCAATAAGTTGATAAGCGGGGTCATCGTCCCAAATTTTTGTCTCGGCAACCTGCATCAACGGTTTGATCGCATAGTGATAATTTCCCGTTTTCATGTAAATATCACCGATCATGAAAGCAGCTTTGTCACGGTTGGGGAAAGAATCAGGTAGAGCGATCAGTGGGTCGAGGGCAAGACCGTAATAACCACCGAGATATAATCCCATACCAGCATTGTAGAGAAGCTCTGGATTGTAGGCATCCATCGCTTCAAGACGTCTAAGACGATTATTTACTCGTTCGATCTGAAGAGTCAGCGTGTCTTTTTGCGCTTTAGAGATTTCAACATTGGTAACCAGTACCGTATCTCCAGTGTCCTCTATCATTCTGCCATTCAACTCTTCCTGCATCAGGTAGCGAGTATCATGCATGGCAAGCACATCATCCAGCAGAGTGTCCTGTTCGGTGAAAGTGTTCCAGAGGCTCTTGTGAGCATAAAACTGGTTATACAGGGGATAAAGATAGAATAACCGTGAATAAACATCCATCGTAAAATCGGTATCGGGATATTGATCCAACAGTCGAATATAACTGGCGATCGCAGAGAGGAAGTAGAACGCACCATATTCACTTTCAGCTCTGTAGAACATTATATCATCCATCTGGCTGTACGGAAAAACTGCCAGAATATGGTTAAACCAGAGTAACGCTAAATCATAATCGTCGTTCGAGTATGCTGTAACAGCGAAATCCATATCGTACCTGAACATTCGCTTGATCTGCTCGTCAGTGCCCAATGTTACCAATTCAGCTTTCAGTGCTTCCGCATGAACCAGCCTTGAGTTATAGGATGCTCTTTCCTGTTCGCTTTGGACAAGGAAAGAATCAGCAAAAGAGAGTTGACGGATATGAAATATGAATGGATTTTGAGCGTTTGCAGTATCCAGATCGGACATTGCATTTAACGATTGCGCCAGTGAATAACTGCCCGGTCTTTTCTTCAACTCCACTGAGAGACCTTTATACAATCCGAGCAGATATTGCTCACGGAGCAGCATCTCTTTGTCGAACTCATATTTTTTCGGGTAATAATAATAGTCGCGATATTCTTCATACATACGTAAGGTCTGAATCGAATCAACTATCGCATCGAAGCTATCCTGCATATCAGGATCATCGTACATATAGACAAGAGGATCAGGGGCGACTATGATCTTCTGCGCTGGCGATGAATGAGGTATAATCAGTAATAACAGGAATATCCCGATTATCCATTTGCCACTCATCCAAGTTAAATTGTGAAACCAACCGCCCTCTTGTCGACGGGTTTCAAGCTGCTGCATACGATCCTCATGCAATAAAGTTATATAAAAATCTCATTCCAACATTCAACAAATACAAAGCATTTCATTGCGGATGAATCCGCAGAGAATCTAAAGGAGTGTCTCAAAGTAAGTCAAGTCTAACTGTACCGATTCCCAAAGTTCTACACCACTTGAGACTTGTAAGTCTGCAACTCCGAAAATCAACTTCGCTTGCAAAATCATCAAGCCAATACACTCTTGTCTCATCTGCAGGATGCGATCTCGGCACAGTCAACCACGGCTACCAGATACTCGACTGAAATAGTAGGACGAATACGCTCTATGCACCACCACGGTAATCATTCACTCATCTTCAGATTTTTACAGTAAAACGCATAATACATAAAAATGCAACCCATTTCCTAGTTTCTCATTGGAGAATCTTCATTTTTTTACTGAAAAAAGGTGCTCCGTATCTACCTTGACTCGTTGGAACACACTCCCTATGTTTCTCGTGTTAGGGGTTCCTAACGGTATTCAGGAAACAGTTGAAAAGCAAATGTAAATCTAACAATTGAATCACAGGAGGTTAGAAAGTTATGAAAGGCAAACATCAAGTAAAAGCTCTACCTTATGCATATGACAAACTTAAGGGGATTTCTGAACAGGTAAATAAGTGGCATCATGATAAACATTATGCTGGTTATGTAGCCAAACGTAATGAGATCGAGAAGAAATTAGATGAATTGATAGGTAACAAAGAAGGTAACGCGAACTTCTCTGAGTTCGGAGAGTTAAAACGTCGTGAAACCTTCAACGCCTCCGGTCAGATTCTCCATGAGATTTATTATGATATCATGGGTGGTGATGGCAATGCCGATTCCAGTCTCGCTGTTTACAAGAAAATCGAAGAAGATTTTGGTTCTTTCGATAACTGGCTGGAGGATTTCAAGGAAACAGCAAAAGCCAGCCTCGGTTGGGCGATTCTCTGCTACGATCCCTCCGATGGCGCACTTCACAACTACCTGGTCGACTTCCACAATGGCGGTGCGGTCTGGGGCGCAGTTCCACTAGTACCAGTCGATGTCTTTGAACATGCTTATTATTATGATAACGGACCCGACCGTGGTGCCTATATCAATGCGTTCATCGACAACCTGAATTGGAACAAGATTAACGAATTTTTTGAAAATGCAGCGAAGTAAAGATAAGCAGTAATTCAATAGACCAGTATCATTATAAATAACAATATATTAGAACACCAATTAACACTATCAGCAAAACATTCTATTTCATCAAGGCATCTGAGTTTTTAGGTGCCTTTTCTTTTTAGCAAATCTAAAGAGTATTCACCAATCGCGCTATTTCAGCAGTGTTTGAGCTGGAATACAGGAAGAACCGTTTTTCTGAGCCAAAAAGCTATCTTTTCCTAACCGGATAACGAATTTCCGTCTTCCACTCACTGGGAGGCGCACCAGAACCAGGATCTGTCCAATAGATTTCCATGCTCGGTCCAATGCTCTCCTCCCCATTCTCATCCAACCAGTTGTGAATAACCTCATGCGCTTCTGGCAGATGTTCATACGGTCCATGCAGCCAAGTGGTGGCTGCATATCCACTGGGTATCTGGATACGTATGATTTGTCCTTCTCCTTCCACATTTCGAGGCACTGGAAAACCGCCTTCAATCTTGAACTGTTCGCCATCGTTCTCCAGATAGCGGATAAATGGGGGTCCAGATGGTTTGATCTCATGTTGCCGTAGATATTCCCAGACTCCACCCAGCATGGTACCAAGTGCATCCAGAAATTTACGGTTGGATGTTTTTCCACGAATGACCAGTGCGAATTGCGTCGCTGTGTATTTTACTTCTACTTGTGATTCCATAGGGATACAAAACCTTGAGTTGGTGTCCAGTGTGCCAGATTTTCAAAACTGATTTTATGATAATAGTTTGATTTCTGCAAATCACTTTGGGAATTATCAGGCACTATTAATGATTCAAGTGTACGCCTCGTTTTAATACCTTGAGTGGTTGCGTTGCCAAAATGACTCCGTTATCTTTCTGCCTGACTAAAAGCACTTGAAATCATGAATGATTCAGCCACATTGGAGAGGTGACCGAGTGGCCGAAGGTGATCGCCTGCTAAGCGATTGTGGGAGTGATCCTCCCACCGAGGGTTCGAATCCCTCCCTCTCC
>JAIOHU010000261.1 GCA_019912845.1 bacterium | reverse complement strand
TGATTCGTTCCAGTTCACTTTCAAATGCATCGTCACCCTCGGAAGTGTCGGAAACCTCCTCAGAATCGGATGTCCCGAAGATTTCCGCTTCCATTCCTTCTATATCGAATGCACCTGATTTCTCCAGGAAACCTTCCAGTTCTGATTCACTTAAATCTTCTACATTGATTTGTTCAGTGTCTGGCTCTGATTTTTTGGAGGGTTTTTGTAGTTCTGATTTTTTTCTGAAGAGTTCGCTTATGTCATCCTGGGTGAATTCGTCATCCTCATCATCCTTCTCCAGATCTTCGAAAAGCTTTTCGATCTGTGCTTCGGATAATTGTTCTGCTTCTTCAAGTTTTTCAACAATCTCAGGTATTACTTTCCCTGAAGATATAGAAGCACCTATTGCTGTCCTGCTTGATTTTCCAATCTCTTCAATTCCACCCAGTTTGTCGAAAAGGGCACGGTATTTCTCAATTAGTTCGCGAAGCTGTGCATCATCAATTTTCGGGGATAGTTCGTGAGGAATATCACTTCGCTTCACAAATACGTCAAGAGCATCTACGATATGCTTTGCCAGGGAACCAAGCTGTGTGAAATCAGCAGGGTGCCAATCTTTTTTCCAGGATTCCGGTGAGTCGAGGGTAGAGGTTTGATTACGAATGACTTTGACAGCTTTTTCCCGCAACTCTTCTCTGAATGGATTATTTGAAAATAGAGTAAGGGCGACATCAAGCATCTCTTTTGTATTACCGGTCAATTGCAGGAGGGAAAGGTACTGCTGTAGCGCTCTTTGATTGCCAGGGTCTTCATCCAGTACAATCTTCCATTGATTTTCGGCTTTATTGTAATGGTTTAAATCACTGTAACAGTTTGCCAGAATAGCGCGTGCATTGGAGTAGTTTGGATAAGATTTGAGTCCTTTCTCGAGACGTTTGGTAGCCTTCTTCACATTCCCAAGATCGTATTCCAGTTGAGCAATACGTGCGAAGAGCAGTGGATTTGACCGCTCCTTTTTCTTGAGAAGTTTGATCTCTTCTTTCAAATCCAATGCCATGTTCTCAGTTACTCCTCCTGATCCGCTTGAGTAGCGGGAAGTATGTTCATACCGAGTGCAATTCGATATCGTGCGATTGCCAGGGTATGGTCTATCATCGCTCTCAAAGCATTACTTTTTGTTCTGCGTAAAGATAACTGCGCCTCAATCCACACTCGAGCGGTAACCTGACCATTCTCGAAACGGTCTCTCGTGATAGTATAATTCTGCTCTGCCAGTTGCTGTGCTCTTAGTGATGTCTTGTAACGAGCACGGGTTTCTTCAAGGTTGCGAATTTCCTGGCGAACTTCAAGTATAATTTGCCTTTTTTCCTCTTTTGCATCAAACTTACTGCGACGCAAACTTATACGCGCTTGCTCAATAGTACTACTCCTTCGTCCACCACTCCAAAGTGGTACCGCAAGGTTTACACTTACCCCTCTGTTACGGCTAAAATCATCCGCCGATGAGTTCAGGTTTTCTTCCCAGGTCTCTGTCCGTCGTTCAAGATCGTAAAAAGCGTTCACTGATGCCAGTGGTTTGTAAGGGCGTCGGGCATCATCGTAGCTAATCTCTGCCTGTTTAATATCAATTTCTGCCTGATGCAATTCCTCACGCCTTTCAAGGGCGAGTTTCATTGCTTCATCCTCAGAAACTTCAATGGTATCAAATTCTGGATCACCAATTACTCGTAACGGTTGATCCAGATCAATGCCAAGCTGAGAGCGGAATCTATCCAATGACGTTTGCAACGCAGAAACAGCACTTCCTAACGATGCTTCCTTTTGCAACACCTCGACTTCCAGTTGCAAGGCTTCGACTTCGGCAATTAAGCCGGCTTCGAATTTACGTCTCGCAAGCTCAGCAGTTTCACGGCTTGCATTGAGATCGTCCTGCGAGATTGCCAGCTCCTCTTCCTGCAACAATAAATTGTAATACGCTTCTGTTACTTGAAAGGCGAGTTGCCTTTCGGTAAGGGATCCACTGAGGGAGACTCGTTTATAGTTCAGTTCTGAACGTATTTTAGCGATTTTCAGTAGATTTCCACGCAGGAAGTTCTGAAATACCTGTAGTCGATAATTCTGCACCCGTTCACGGTCATAATCATCAACCCCAGAGAAATCGCTCTGGTAAAATTGCTGATAAAACCGCGACATCAAGTCAATTCGACCACCAGTGGGTAAGGGTTGGGAAAAAGTGAGTTCACCCTGCAAAACACGATTACGAGTTTGTGCCCAACGACGTACCTCTCTAAATCTATCGCCATTTTCCAGACTGTCAGTACCCAAGGTATCGATTGGGACGACAATTTTGTATTCTTCCTGCCTCTCATTAATGGAGGGGACAAGAAGACTCAAATCAATCTGGGGAAAATACTCTGACTTTGCCGCTTTCAAATTCATCTTCGCAGATTGTTGCGTAAATGCATTTCGTATCGCATCGGGGGATTGATCCATAGCTATATCTAATGCGGTATATAGGTCGATGTAGAGGGTGTCTTGAGGTGTGTATCCAGCAGAATCTGCAACACTTTCGGCGTGAACAATAGATGATTTGAAACCACTTAGAAGTAAGAGAGAGACGAGAAGGATTGAGATTAAACCTACCCTTGATCGCAATATATTATCTAAAATAGACGAGTTTATCGATTTAAATAGAGGAGAGGTTATCATCATTTCCAGTAGCGTAGGATCTGTGTTCGTCAGTTTCATTATTGATCTACTATTCGTATCTAAGTGCATTGATTACATTCATTGCTGCTGCTTTTTTCGCTGGCCACCATCCAAATAAAATACCCACACCTGCTGAGACTCCAAATGCGAGGGCGATACTGCCAATTCCTATAACCGTCATCCATCCTGCATACAGTGTAATCAGCCAAGCCATCAAGGCGCCAAGAATCACTCCAATAATGCCACCGAAAATGCTTAACAGCACCGCCTCCACAAGAAACTGAGCAACAATATCCGCTTGAGTTGCACCAACAGCACGTCTAATCCCAATCTCACGTGTACGTTCCAATACATTGGAAAGCATGATATTCATAATGCCAATTCCACCTACAATCAGCGAGATTGAAGCAATCGCACCCATCACAATGTTAAATATCCGTTGAGTCTGCTGACTCTGTTTCAGAAGTTCGACTGGGACAATGATTTTATAGTCCTCAACACCACGGTGCAATCGTTTCATGATACGTTGCAGGGCGGCTGAAGTCGTCGTGATTGCATCCTCATCTCTGACCTGAACCACAATTTCCTGTAATGGGCTTCTTATGTCCTCGTGAGGAATTCTTGCCTGCATGGTAGTCAAAGGTATGTACAAATCATCCGAGTAGTTCCTGTCTTCCATTCCCGCGACCTCTGACCCTGTGACTGGTGGTTGAACCACCCCAACAATCTCAATCCAGAGATGATCAACCTTAACCTTTTTTCCCACCGCGGATGATAATGGGAATAATTTTCTTTTCAGAGCAGATGAAATTACACCTACCAACACCTTTTCGTTCGTGTCTGTTTCCTTGAGAAATCTACCTTCCACTGGATAATAGGTGAGCAATTGAAAATAATCCGCAGTCGTTCCAACCAAATCAATACTTTCCTCATGTGGCAATCTTACAGTTGCTTCACGCTTACGGATTGGAACTACGAGTTTTGATTCTTCGAGAACGGATTTAATCGCGTCTGCATCTCGTACACTGAGTTGCCTGGGATTTTTCGAGACCGCATCAATAAGTTTATCATCTTTCAACTCAACCCACTGGATAATGATATTATTGATCCCTAAGACTCGAATCGCTTCAAGGAGTTCCTTCTTTGCACCAGCGCCAATGGATTGCATAGCCAGTACAGCTGCTACACCGAAGATGATGCCGAGCATAGTCAGGAAACTGCGTAGTTTGTGTGTCATCACACCGCTGAATCCAACTCGTATATTTTCAGATAAAGTCATGGATTCAGCCTACTGGATGATTACAGTTGTTTCTGATTTTTTTTGCGATGATTTACTGCTTGAGCTTTCCGACTCTCCTTGTGACGTACCCGTATAAATTGCTGCGTCGAAAGGTTGATTTGGATCGATCAAACTGACATGCTCTTTGCCGGTCAATCCTTCCTCTACCACAACAAAATTATCATTTCGTTTGCCAAGCACAATATCGATAGCTTCGAAACCCTTTTCCTTGACATATGCAATCTTTCGGTTCCCCTCATTAAAAACAGCATCCAGAGGAACTGAAAGAACATCAGGAATCGTTTCCACAATTATTGTCGCAGAGACGGTCATACCGGGTTTCAAAATCGGGTCAGTGTTTTCCACATGAATGATGACATCAAATACTTTTATCTCACCTGGTTTTTCTTCATCCGTTCTAGCTAGGTTTGAAACTTCAAAGACAGTTCCACTGAACTCCCTCTCGGGAAATGCATCGAGAACGATAGTTGCCGATTGTCCGGATTCAACTCGTGAAACATCGACCTCATTCACAGCGGTGGTAACCTCCATTTGCGACAGGTCAGGCAGTTCAATTAACGCCTGTCCACGCCAGGGAGAGTCGCCAATCTTTATCTCAGCAAATCCACCACCTTTCCAGATTTTTTTGTAGACGACCAGTCCTGGTTGAGGTGCCAGCAGAGTAAGACGACCCAGATCTCGTTCCGCTTTCGTGACATCGCCCTGTGCTTGCTCAACTCGAAGCTCAAGCATCCGAGTTTCTGCTGAATCAATTGTGATTTGTTGCGTAAGACGTTCCCTGGCTTGCTCCAGATTTATCTCGGATTGCAGCAGTGCGAGTTCCTGCTCTTCCTTGACGACATCCGCCTCAAACTGCATCTGCTGGAGACGTAATTCCGCTTGACGATAACTCGCTTCACTTGAGCGCAACGATGCTTTTAACTGAGCAATATTTGACGCCATGGAAGCACGACTCTTGTTGATATTTGCGTGGGCGATCTCCAGCTCTGATTTTTTCTCGTCGATCATGGTTTTTAGTTCAGTCCCATCGAAAACAACAAGGGTATCGCCTTCTTTTACTTCCTCGCCTTTGGGAGCCAGGTAGACAATCTGTAAGTTGGTACGGATTGGTGGAGCATTTATAACATTGGAATTTGTGGCACGTAACTCACCAGTCTCGGTAATGGAAACAATAAAATCTCCATAGTGGACACTGGAAACAGGCAGCTCTGAGCTCACTTCACGACCAATGCTGAATAAAATGAAAATGAGAACTATCGGTAATGCAATTAAAAGGATTTTACCAGAAGGTTTATTCCAGAATTTTTTCAATAGGGAGGGCTGAGCTTCTATGTTGTCATTCATCATTCGCCTGAGTATTTGTGGAGCAATTAACCGGAACAGCCATTTCTCCGGTGATGATATATCGCTGGTAAGGTAGAATCAATCGACACAAGTTCGCAACATCAATATAGGTAAGACAATTACATTCAAGTTGAGTTACACTTTCCATTGCCATTAATCCATCAGGCAAGAAAACTTGATTTCTTCAGACCGTCTTCCTAACATAAATAATCTTCGCAGTTTCGTATGGAAAATATATGCAGTTTGGAATGAATGTCTTCCCGAACGAACGATTTTGCGAACGCAGTGTAGCAATCTCTCTTTTTCTCTTTAACACAAGTGATCAGTTCGTCCTAGTGTTGCTCGTGATGACGATTGGTAACACATTGGATTCTGTACCACCCGCAGGTTATCGCGGGGATGCATTTTCTAAATGTAAATGTTCGAGGGGAATATGCTGGTACGAAAACCTGCTGTCGCTGGACAGTTTTACCCCAGTAACCCCGAAAAGTTACGTTCAATAGTAATATCCCTTCTAGATGCTGCGAAATCCAACCCAGACCCCAATGTAAACGGAATAGTTGTACCTCATGCTGGCTATATCTTCAGCGGAAAGGTTGCGGCTGAAGCATATTCCACGGTTAGAGAGAATCGATATGATGCGGTTATCTTGCTGGCACCATCACACTTCGAGAAAATTAGCTCCACATCGATATTTTGTTCTGGGGAATATTCCACACCTCTGGGTAATGTTCGACTAGCGCAATCGCTCGCAGAATCTCTTGTAAACGAGAATATCTCAATTGTCAATTCAGATGAAGGTCATCTCCAAACGGGAATGAGGAAAGAGCATGCTCTCGAGGTGCAGCTTCCCTTTTTACAAGTAATTTTTGGAGATTCCCTGAGAATAGTTCCCATTATCATAGGGCAGCAGGAGTTGAGTTTCGCCACTGAGCTGGCGGATCAAATAGCTGAAAAGTGCTGTGATGAAAAGATATTGCTGGTTGCTTCCAGCGATTTAAGTCATTTCTATTCAGAAGCAAGAGCGCACGAGCTAGATACTGAATTTATCAATGCTGTGAAGAGTTTTAATACACAAGAAGTGCAAAAGGTTATTCAACAAAATAAAGCTGAGGCTTGCGGGTTTGGACCAGTGATGACAGCAATGCACGCTGCGAAATCCCTGGGGGCAATGCGAACGAATATTTTGAAATATGCGACTTCAGCGGACGCTGGTTCGCAAAATCGAGAAAATGTTGTGGGTTATATGGCAGCTTCTTTTACAAAATGAGGGGGGATCGTGCGAGAATATATTGATGAAAACTGGATTATCCCAGACTCCAGTCGTGTATTGATCCTGAAACTCGCAAGAGCGGCGGTGAACTCAGCGATACTGGAATTGCCGGACCCTGAAATCCCGGAACATCCCATTTTTGCCGAAAAAACTGGAATATTTGTTACAATCTACAAATCACAATCGTTACGTGGCTGTATCGGATACATCGACACAGATTTATCTCTTGGGCGAGCGATTGTAATGGCTGCAAAATCCGCAGCAAAACGTGATCAGCGATTTCCTGCGCTCACCGCCGAAGATTTACCTGAAGTTTCTTTGGAGATCAGCCTGCTCTCATCCCTGTTACCAATATCACCCGATGAAATTGTGATTGGCAGACATGGATTGATGGTGCTATCAGGACTTCATAGGGGTGTGCTGTTGCCACAGGTAGCGAAGAAGTATGGATGGGATCGCACTGAATTTCTTCAACAGGTCTGCCTGAAGGCTGGCTTAGACCGAGATAGCTGGGAGGAGGGTGATGTAGACCTCTTCGCCTTTTCAGCCAACGTAATTACCGAATAGTGCCCAGAGATACGGGATTCAGTGTTTTACCGAATCCCGCTCACTCCAGTCAATCAGGCTGTCACAAATTGAAATTATTCAGATTTATCGAGAAAAATGTGTAAATGTAATACTTTCTAACATCAATAATATCAAAAACTTCCTGGATTCCGGCCCAACTCATCACCGGAATGACGCAATCGGAAACCGCGTTCTGGGACATCCTGAAAAGTAGATTACCAAACTGATCTTTAGAAGCAATTGAGAGAGGTCTCTTGCGAAACCTTTCACGTACCGAGGTAAAAAATAATAATTTACCCGGATATTGTACGATAAACTTCTCGACGGTTAGTCAGGGCAAAGCTCAACGCCTCAATTTCAATCGCCATATTCTCGTTTCGTACAAAAACACCTTCAGGAACTTGGATGGTTATCGGCGCAAAGTTCAATATTGCACGAATTTTCGATTCAATCAGACGGTCGACAATGGACTGTGCATACTGGGCTGGAACGGCAATTATTGCAATCTTGATCTTCAGTTTTTTTGCTTCTTCTTCAATGTCTGCGAAATTTTTCACTTCAATGCCGTGATAGATATTACCAACCTTCGCCATATCATTGTCAAACACCGCTTTAATGATAAAGCCCTGTTGACGGAACTGGTCAAAATCGATCAAAGCACGTCCGATGTTACCTGCACCAATCAGAGCAACATTCCACGTCCGATTAATTCCCAGGATACGTGCAATATTCCGTTGTAAATCTGCTACATAATAGCCTAATCCCCTTCGTCCAAATGCACCAAAGAAGGACAGGTCTTTACGAACCTGAGCGGCGGTCAAGTTGTTCATGTCCGCCAGTTCCTGACTGCTGATCGTACGCATTCCCCGATCATAGGCATACTTGAGCGAGCGATAATACTTGCTCAAGCGACGTACGGTTGCGTCAGAAATTTTGTTGCCGTTTGTTGTGGTTTCCATCAATCCTCCTTCTCTGATTCTGCATCAGCATCACTGCTGTCATCAGCGTCATCATTCCCAGAATTATCTACTTCATTATCGTCTTTTTCCATGAAGGCTTCATCTTCTTCATCACTGGTGAGTTCTTCTTCATCTTCCATCTTCTCAGATTTCATCACACGTGCGATTGAGGCGATTAAATCTTTCTCATCCAATCGAATGAGACGAACGCCTTGTGTTGCTCTGCCAATAATCCGAACTGTGTTTAATGGTAATCGTATCACAACACCCTGCTGTGTCACAATCATGAGGTCGTCCTCATCGACCACTTCCATGATGGCGATCATCTTTCCGATCTTGTCGTTTGTCTTGAGGGTGATAACTCCACCGGCACCACGTTTTGTAAGGCGGTAATCTCCGATTTCGGAACGTTTGCCATAGCCCTTATTGGTAGCGACCAGAAGTGCGCCATCGCGACGTACCACTACCATACCCACAACATGCTGACCTTTAGGAAGGGAGACTCCTCGTACACCCGCGGCTGTTCTACCCATGGCACGTACATCGCTCTCTCTGAATCGAACCGCTTTGCCGCCTGTTGTTCCGAGGATAACCTCACAGTTACCGTCAGTGATATCTGCAGCAATCAGCTCATCATCATCCGAGATGTTTATCGCAATGATACCTCCACGACGTGGATTTGAATAGGCATCCAAGCTGGTTTTCTTGACGGTTCCATTCTTTGTCGCCAGCATAATATATTGGTCAGGGGCAAACTCCTTCACATTGACCCAGGCTTTTATATTCTCACCATTCAAATCTAACACGTTGATGAGTGCTTTACCTTTGCTCACTCGTCCCATTTGCGGAATATCGTAAACCCGCAGCCAGTGCAACTGCCCTCGATCCGTAAAGAACAGAACATAATCATGGGTCGAGGCGATGAAGAGATGCTGTATGAAATCCTCTTCTTTTATCGTTACACCTGTTTTACCCCGTCCGCCACGTGCCTGCCTGCGATAACTCGAAACCGGCTGACGTTTGATATATCCAGAATGGCTGATGGTTACGACCATATCTTCTTCTGCAATCATATCTTCAATGGAAAATTCTTCGTAATGTTTGACAATTTCCGTACGTCTCTCATCACCAAAATCTTCCTTCAGCTCTTTTAATTCTTCCTTGATGATCTGGAACTGTGCTTCACGATCTGCCAGAATATGTTCCAGTTCAGCGATAAGCTCACGAAGTGCCTTTAATTCATCCTCGAGTTTTTGGATTTCCAAACCGGTGAGTTTGGCGAGACGCATATCCAGAATTGCTTTTGCCTGGATTTCACTCAGTCCAAACTCTTCCATCAATGAAGTTTTTGCAGTCTCAGGTCCGCTTGAAGCGCGGATGATCTGAATAACACGATCAATATTATCAACGGCGATCTTGAGCCCTTCGAGAATGTGTTCGCGCTCTTTCGCTTTTCTAAGATCGAATTGTGTCCTGCGAAGTATTATTTCATGACGATGTTCGATATATTTTTGAATGATCGTCTTCAGGTTCATCAGCTTTGGAATGCCGCGATCAAGCGCGAGCATATTCATGCCGAAAGTTGATTGAAGCTGAGTATGTTTGAATAGCTGATTTAGGACTACTTCAGGAACTGCGTCACGTTTCAATTCAAAGATGAGACGCATGCCATCTCGATCCGACTCATCACGTATATCAGCTATCCCTTCCAGCTTCTTATCATTCACCAAATCGGCTACTTTAATTGCCAGATTCGCTTTGTTGACCTGGTAGGGAAGCTCTGTTACGACGAGCTTTGAGCGATCTCGTTTACCTTTTTCTTCATGTACTTTCGCACGCATGACCGCTCGTCCACGACCGGTCAAATATGCTTCTCGTACACCGCTAATCCCGTAAATTATTCCGCCCGTCGGAAAATCAGGTGCCTGGATGAACTTCATCAAATCTTCTATTTCACAATCGGGATTGTCTATCAGATACGCAGTTGCATCCAAAACCTCATTGAGATTGTGGGGAGGGATATTTGTTGCCATACCTACAGCAATTCCACCCACACCATTAACAAGGAGGTTGGGTAATTTTGCTGGTAGTACAGTTGGTTCCTTCATCGAATCGTCATAATTGTTGATGTAATCGACAGTTTCCTTGTCGATGTCCGTCAACATCTCTTCAGCGATTTTGGCAAGCCGGGCTTCTGTATATCGCATTGCTGCCGCACCATCGCCATCAACACTACCAAAGTTGCCCTGCCCATCGACCATGGGATACCGCATACTGAAAAGCTGAGCCATACGAACCAGGGTATCATAAATCGCAGAGTCGCCATGGGGGTGATATTTACCCATGACATCACCAACAATCCTAGCAGATTTCTTATAGGAGCTGCGCGCTGAAACGCCTAGTTCCTGCATACCGAACAAAATTCTACGATGAACAGGCTTTAACCCATCACGTACATCCGGCAACGCTCGTGATACTATGACAGACATGGAATAGTCGAGGTATGAGTTGCTCATCTCCTCTACAATTCCAATCTCTTTTATTCGTTCACCCTGAGTATTTAGATTCATAATCTTCTGTTGTTAGTCGTTTCAAATAAGAAGTTTTTAAAATACTTTCATTGATATGAGCAACAAATTGATGCTCAAAAAATTTCATAAATCACCAATAAAGAAATATATACCAATTTTTCACAAGCTACAATAGATTTCTAATAATTGTTCCATGACTCCCCTCCATCCAAATTCAGCAAAGACAGGACTCTAGGTATTCAGATATACAGTATTTGGGAATACTGATTGTTCCGCCTATGATGATTATTAACCAAACTTTTAATTGCTATATGATTAGATACCCGGAAGAAGATATATTCCGAAGAGCGACTGAAAAGAAATTTCTAGGTTCGTGGTTCTTCACTTCAGGCAATCCAGTACTTACCTTCACTTAATATTGGTCACAAACTTACTGGACGTTCAAATGGCAAAAGTCCTGATTTTAGGTGAAGATACGAGAAGCTTTCTTTCAGTAGTCCGATCCCTCGGCAGGAAGGGAATTGAGGTACATGCCGCCTGGGGGAATGAGGGAAGCCCGGAACTGCATTCGAGGTATATCAAGAAATACCACAGTATCAGAAGATTTGATCAAAAAGATGATTCCTGGAAGGATGAACTGGTCGCTCTGCTTGAAAAAGAATCATACGACCTGGTTATTCCAACAAATGATCCCGCTATCCTTCCGCTGCAGGCCAACAGAGAAGTATTTGAACCCTTTGCGAAAATATACTTCCTGGATAAGAAAGCGTCAGAGATTGGCTTTAACAAGGATAAAGCGAATGCTTTGGCAAGGCATCTCAATATTCCTATAGCTGAAGAAATCCAGGTTTCAAGCCTCGATCAAGCAGAGCAAATTCGAGAGAAATTTGCTTTTCCAGTCGTGCTCAAACCTCAAGCATCATTTTCAATTGATAAAATCGGAAGTAAGCATTTCGTTCGCAAAGCTTACAATGAACAAGAACTTCATGATTACCTGGAGCAGATGTTGAAGTTTGGAAGTGTTACAGTTCAGGAAAATGTTCTCGGAATTGGAACGGGTGTGGAGCTTCTCGCGAAAAACGGAAAAATTCTCACTGCTTTTCAACATGAGCGAGTCCACGAACCACTAATGGGAGGAGGCAGTTCATATCGTAAAAGCGTACGATTGCATCGAGGGATGTTAGATGCGAGTAGAAAATTCATTCAAGCAATTGATTATACAGGTGTTGCGATGGTTGAATTCAAATTTGATCCTTCATCGGGACGCTGGATATTTATCGAAATTAATGCCCGCTTCTGGGGTTCATTGCCGCTTGCGGTTGCTGCAGGCGTAGACTTTCCGTTTTATCTTTACCAAATGCTCGTGGAGCAGAGAGCAAATTTTCCCAAAAGATACCACATCGACTTGTATTGTAGAAACCTTCTCAACGATCTTCGTTGGCAGTGGCAAAACTTAAAGGCGGACAAGAAAGATTCTACTCTTGCTACTCTACCATTGACTAAAATCGCACTCGAAGCAAAAAACATACTGTTGCTGAGAGAACGAAATGATACACTGGTGCAAGATGATCCACTTCCTGCTATAATGGAATTGAAAGAGTTTGTACGTATGGTCCAGGTTGGAATGCAGCTACTTAATCTCAAGATGTTAAACTATCCGCTATTTCGAGAGAAGTATGTCCTGCATGTTCAGGAGCGGTTACGCTGGGCTCGAAATATCTTATTCGTTTGCAAAGGGAATATCTGTCGCAGCCCATTTGCAGAAGGATATGCTGAAAAAATCTTTGAGGGAAGAAAAAAGATACGATCAGCAGGTTATTTTCCGAAAGATGGAAGAAAAAGCCCGTACGAAGCATCACAGGCAGCGAAACTGTCTGGAGTTGTACTGGAAGACCATCGCTCAGTAATCCTGACGAAAGAGATGATTGATTGGGCAGATCTGATTTTTGTGTTCGATGAAGAAAATCGCCTTGAAGTGCTGAAGCTTTATCCAACCGCACGAACCAAGCTGGTGAGAATAGGCTTATTGACCAACCAGGATAAGCCAGTAATCCGAGATCCGTTCAACGGAAACCTGACCCTGTTCACCCATACTTACCAATTGATAAAAGACGCGATTGATCTGGCTGCCAGGCGATAATGTCAGGTTTTTTCTGAACAATGATTCATCTCCCATTCAGGAGACTATTTACTCGCTCCAGATAATTTTGGACTGATTCGTCATTTGGATCGAGTTCAAGGGCATGCAGCCACTGCTCCTTAGCCTTCTGAAATTCTCCCATAGCGTAGTAAATTGAGCCTTTTCTAATATAAGAGAGCGAAAGTTCAGGCATGAGAGCGGTTGATTGATCGCAAGCCTCAAGTGCTTTCTGATATTGCTTCTGGTAATAGAATTCAAGCGCCCGTTCGAGGTAACGTTGTGCATCGTTCAAGTTTTCCAGTTTTTTCAACTGTGTACGCATATTGCGGAGATCACTCTGAAGCGCTTGAATCCGAGTGGAATCCTCCACCTCAACACGCACATACCGTGTTTCAGTAGTACGTACTGTATCGTATTGCACGACAACTCTGTCAACCGGTTTTTCTTTTTCGACAATCTTCAAGCCAGATACGCTACTGACCCTGTCAAAAAAAACATCCAGTCCAAATAAATGATGTCCGCCAGTTCCCTGAATCCCACCAAACGGATACCTGAAGGTATACCCCATACGGAGGATAAGCGATTGGTCGATCTGCATCCTTTTCCGTTCACCATCCGAACCTGGTACCATAAAGCTCTTACCAGATGAAGTTGAATAGAGGTTTAAGCCAAATCCTGCTGTGAGCTCATCACGATTTCCACCGCCACGAAGGCTAAGCAGCTTCCCGAACAAAGGATATTCAGCACCAAAACGAGGAGTGAAATCAACACCACCTGCCGATCTGTCGCGATAATCCATCTGTGCAAGAAATAGAATTGATTTCCAGTGGTATGTTGCTCCAAAGCTGTATTCACGGGGGAGCGGGTCTTCAGAGTCTTCAGAGAGTGCCTGATTGGGACTGTTCAAGTTACGTACTGCCAAACCGACTCTGAGTGAATCTGTAAACTGCCACTGTGTTCCAAAGTGAATGCCGAAACTGGAAACGCCATACCCATTCTCCTGAAATAATGGATCGATAAGGGTATATTCAGTTTCCGTATAATTGCGAGCGAGTACAGAGGTACCCAATCCTGCTGAGAATATTCCAAATGGGAGTGAGAATTTTTTAGCGTAACCAAGATTCGTTCGCTGTTCTCCGTAAAGCGTTGAGATCAGTTGATCGTAGCCTAGTGAAAAACTGCCCCATTCACCAAAATAGAGATACCCACCTAATGCGGATCGGCTTAGGTTGTCACCCTCAAGCCCCAGAAACATCTTGCCATATTGAGTTTCAAATGCGCTGGTAGTTCCCCAAGCTGAGGAAGCGGGATTGTTGTAAAAACCTAATGGATCACCACCATCTGCGACGCCAGCTCCACCTAACGCAGTTTGACGTTTCCCTGGAAGCTCATCAAACGCGGCATAAGCAATTGATGAGAAGAATAACAGAAGAAGATTGACTGTTAAATAAAGAATGTGTCGATTCATCTTGCCACCGCCACAGTTCCCTGCCGTACCTTACCACCAGCTTCCAACTGAAAGATGTAAAGCCCACCTGCAACTGGTTCTCCATTCTCATCGATGCCATTCCAGGAAGCTGGATTTCCTTGCAATTTTCTGATCAATCTTCCCCGGAGATCAAATATCTGAACCTCAGTATTTGGGGGTCCCTCATGGAATATCAGCGTCTCATCCCAAATTCCATCGCCGTTAGGGGTAAAGGTCGTTGGCACTGCAGCAAGATCCTCGTCCGGTGGGAAAATTCGGAATCTATAGTTGTACCAGGGTATTGTATTTGGAGGTAGTGCCTTATCAGAAACTCGAAATTCTACTTCGATCCACTGTCCCTCAAACAATTCAAGTGCTTCCAGGGGAAATTTAAATCGGAATGAAAGTGAATCTGGGTCTAATATCGTATCCCTTACAGTACTCGAATAATTTTTCCCTTGTACAAATAGTTGGAAAGAGGATGGTTTGATTCCGAGTCCCACATCTTCAAACTGAACTTGGAGTGTATCATCGGGTTGGACGAGTGTATCACCGGGAGCAGGGAAAAGACTACCAATGACCATCTCAGGTGCTTCAAGGTCTGGCTTGACGTAAAACTGGTGCAGGTAACTCAAAATATTCAAACTACGTGAAAAGTCACCAGCCCGTACTTCAACATGAACCGAATCACCAACATTCCAGGCACCCGTGGGTCGGTATCGATATTTATACCCATCACCAAATGCAATTCTGGAAGCATCCTCAATACTGTTCGTTCCTTCAATCACTAACTGCACCTGGGCAGTATCAACACCTGCCAACGCATCATCCAAAACAAATTCGAGAAAACGATTTTTGGTGATTGCCGAATCAGCTAAAGGAAAGACTTCCGCAATGAAGGGTGCTGTTGTATCCCTGGTGGTATAATAGGTGTACTCATAGGGGAGAATCGGCACGTTTGGTGGTTCTGCAAGGTCTTGAGTATGAATCTCAAATTGAATTGTATCACTGAACAAATAAGGGTTTCGTCCAAACACTTGGAAATAGTAACCATGGGGGATGGTATCCGAGACAACGGTCGAATCCTGCCACTCCTGGTTCCCGATGCGACGAACAAAGGTTCGATCAACATCTACACCCTCACCATCATCGAGAACATCAAATCGGAAACCGAAATCTATCTCAAGATCACTCTGAAAATCGGGACGAACATTTTGCACATAGGGCGGTTCGTGGTCATCACTCAATGTCGTGAAGTAATAGGTTTCATCAACCACATTCGCAGCTAAAGCGTTATCAATCGCCTTGACACGCACCCAGACAGTATCGTCATAAGCAAAGAGCCCTGGCGGATTATAACGTACTTCATATCCCTTGAAAATCTCTTCAAAGTAGAGTTCATCATGGGAGATCAATTCGCTGTTTACCAGCAATTGAATCGAATCCTGAAGTACTCCAACTCCACCATCTACAACCTGAAAAATGATATCACGACCACGTGACACCCTCTCCTGCCCACGATTAGGACTGAGATTTGTGAGGTAGGGTGGGTCTTCATCAGGTTCTGTTACCAGAATATAGTTCAACGCCGTTTCATTCGGCGGTTCTTCGTTGTCTGAAATACCAATCAGAACAGTAAGCGTATCCTCGTACTCAAACGATCCATTCTCTTCATATACAATTCGAAATTGTCCCTCCTCAGTTTCTGTGGCTGTTGAGGTGCGGAGCAGACCAGTTTTATTCTGTCCCTTTAATATCAGGAACGCTGATTCGATATTAATACCGGTTAAATCATCTGCAACCTCCCAGACAAGTGAGTCGTCGATTGATACACCATCGATATTGGGTGGTGGATCACGCAGGACAAACTCAGGGCTAATGGTATCACGTTCGGTTACAAATGTGTATGTGCTGTCTAGTAGTAGCTGTTGCTGGGTAAAATCCTGCACTTGGACATGAACTTCAACCGTATCACCATATATCCCTTCCAAACGTTGATAGGTGGCAATAACAGTTTCATGACCTTCCTGCTGTGTGGCAATTCTTCCGGAAGGTATGGGTTCACCATCAACTTCGAGGGTGAGAGTTTCTACATCGATTCCAGCAGCATCATCACTCAGTTCAAGAATGATAGGAGTATTTCTGGCGGCACCAACACTATCAGGGTGTGGAATGGCGTTTGAAAGGTAGGGGGGAAGTGTATCTTGAAGTACTGTATACGTCCAACTGGTATCCCTTAGTACATTTGCCGGATTTGCAAAATCCTGGCTGGAAAATAGAACTCGCAAATTGCCAAGTGCATATAGTCCATCCCCTCCTGATGGCTGGTAAGCAACATTGTAGCCACCGATGATATTTCCGAAAGTGGGATTCACCAGGGACGTATCGCCGTCCTGGATAAGACGAAGGAAAGTGCTGTCTGTATCTATTCCTGTTTTATCATCAAAAAGATTAAAAGAAATCACTGAACTTACATCAATCTCCTCACCCTCAAGCGGAATGATATTTTCAACAAAAGGAGGAATTGTGTCGCCAATCGTGAAAAAGGAATAAATCAATGGCGTCATTGAATTAGGATTTGGCTCTGTCAAGTCAGCAGCATCAATGCGAACCTCAATTTCAGAATTCGCTTCGTAGTCATCAACGCTGTTGTAAATTACATAATAATTTTCTTGAATACCTGTAATGCTTAATGTGGGCGATCCCATACGAGCGGTATCACCTTCAACAATGACTCGAATTGACTGGATGTTTACACCAGAACCCGGGTCAGCAATGGAAAATTCGACAGTTGTGTTAGTGGGGACAAGGCTTTCATCAATTTCCGGTGACAGGTTACTCACTACCGGAGCACGATTGTCCCTACCAGTAATAAACTGATAACTTAAGAATGCTGATCTATTGCCGCTTCTGTCAAGGAATTGCAGGCCAACATCAATTGGTACATCGAGATCAAAGGGATCATCGGGGATGAATTGAAGAGAGAATCTGCCATCATCCTCTTCATAGCTGAATTGTGGAGCATCGGATTCATAACGGATATTATCCAAACTGACAAAGAAGTTATCTATCTCAATTCCCTCTTCATCGTCATCAACCTTCAATTTAAGAGTATCTTCTACCGAGACATTTTGTGCGCTTGGACGCGGATCGAGGTCAAACAAGTATGGCAGACCACCTTTTAAGTAATATGCTTTACCTCTGAATTGAGTGAAGCGTGGCGATCCCAGGATACCATCCAATTTCCCGTCGTTATTGAAGTCAGCAACAGCAAGTGCACGTCCTAACTCACTCCCAGCCTGCGAACCGTATGTAAACCTTACTTTTTGCCTTAGTGTGTCCAGGGCGATAATTCCAGCTACTTGTGGTCTATCCACGAGTCGATAGACGACTCCTGCCATATCACGGTCGAGGTATTGCCTGCCTGGTGAAGCGATCATGACCAGACGATCAATAGCTGCGATACTTGCACCCAGAGAATCTTCATCCACCGTACTGACAAACTTTGTGCGATATCGTCCGAATGTCCGAAGGTCTACCGAAGGACCCTGCTGAAGCGACAGTTCAACCCAGGTAATTTCATATACTGCACCAGTTCGTTGAAAATTATAAAGCGCATTCGGCGCACCAATATACAGGCTCCCACCATCGATTAATCTGAAAGTAGACGCCATAGAGCTGCCAGTTTGATCTAAAGGCTGAGCACCACCAATGAATTTGTAATTTTGTTGCTCCCAGAATCCCAATAGATCAACTGTATCTGTGAGTACTTCACTGTTGGGAAAATAGTGAATGACCCCTGCACCTGTACGTCCATAGGCAGTTTGTCCGGGAGCTGAGATTATAACATCCCCGAATCCATCATCGTTCAAATCATTGCCAAATAATTCACCCTGGAAACATACTGCAACTGATATTGCCATACCGAGTTGATCACCAGAAAATGCACCAAAAATTACGTGCCCATGCGGATCGTTTTGAAGATCAATCTCGGCTTGCCAGTTAGCTGTACCAAGCAGGATGTCAACACGTCCCGCTGAATCACGTTGACGTGGATCAGCGGATGGAGAACCAATCAACAAATCAAGAAATCCATCATTTTCCGTATCTGTAACAGCCAACGCTTTCCCGCAAGCATCCCCTGCTGCAGCTCCAGTTATCAGCACATCCGGTGTAGTGATGGTACCACCTAATTCTGGGGATCCGAAGACAATCCATACTTCGCCACGTCCATCTTGTGCACGAGGTGATCCGATGATTATGTCGTCAAAATTATCGCCGTTTAGATCGGCAATTAATAGGGCAATCCCCAATTGTGTCTGTGCTGATCCCTGAATGATGATATCTGCAGAATCTGCTGGACTGATGACATGAGCTGAATCGGTTTCCGTGTTGGCACCGAGGAAGACATAAACATCACCAGCATTTTCACGCATTCCTGGGGCTGAAATCACCACATCCCATAAACCATCCCCAACAATATCACCCGTTCCAAGGGCGGTTCCGAGACGTGCCCCCGCGGTTCCACGCCATGAGGCATTGCCTGACCACGAGGCAAGGTCACTGATCCCTTGTGAATACACAGAGTGAGCTGAGACAATCATTATGAAACAGATAGCTGTGATAATCCTCATGGTGCAACCCCATCAGAACTTTCACCAGTTGTTGAAGGATTTTGAAGAGTATTGTCGGGCAGGAGAGGACGTTCTGACACACTTGAAGGTGGTTTCACGATCTTCAGCTCGACTCGTCTGTTCCTCTGACGATTATCTGGAGTATCATTGGGGGCAACAGGATTATACTCACCATATCCCATCGCCTGGAGTTGCTCAGGGGGAAAGCTGTGTTCTTCGATTAAGTAACGAACCACAGAGATTGCACGTGCTGCTGAGAGTTCCCAATTGGATTTATAGCGCCAGTTGTGTATTGGTAGATTATCGGTATAGCCTTCTACTCGTATCTGCGAGTCAGGTGCATCCTTGAAAACAGTTTTCATTTTTTTTACTGCATCCTGCAGGAATGGAAGTGCCTCCGGTTTTAATTCCGCTTTACCAAGATCAAAGAGCACTTGTGAAGGTAACGTAAAAATGACTTCAGCATTTCCGGGTGGTATGGAAGACTGATCCTCAGCAATGCGGTATTTCTGACCCTCTTCATTTTGAAAAGATTGCAGTGCCTCAGTTAGTAAAGGAAGTTGACCCGTTACCGAAAAAATGTAGAGCAATACAAAAAACACGAAAAGCAGGGTCATGAGATCGCTGTAAATAGTGAGCCATTCTTGCCCCTCATCTGGCGAACCACCACTACTCCCTTTTTGGGTGTGGAATTTGCGCATATCAATGTTGCTTTTTTTCGCTTTGTTCGGCACGAAAATATACCCAGTTCTGCTTATGCTCGTTTTGGAGTTCTGAAGAAGGATTCCAGCCGCTCTTGAGCCAACTGGGAGTTAATCCCCTCGCCAATAAAGATTAGTGTTTCAATTATGAGATCGCGCAAACGGATTTCATCATAATTGAAAGCTCTGATTTTAATTGCTATTGGACGGAAAAATACAGCACTAAAAAGTACTCCATAAAAGGTTGTGATTAACGCTACAGCCATTGCGGCTGGAATATCCTTTGGATCGGCAACACTCGAGAGCATGATCACAAGACCGATCAAAGTACCGATCAGTCCAAAAAGTGGTGTAAATGCACCCATCACTGTAAAAAGACGTTCTGCCATTCGATAGCGTGCGGCAATGGCATCAGATTCTGCCTTCAGGATTTTTGCTGCATCCTCTGGATCAAACCCGTCCTCAATAAGGTTTATCGCTTTTCTGAGGAATTGGTGACGTTCGCTCTCATCAAGATCGAGTTCCACACCATACAAACCATTCACTCGCGCTTGTTTGATCATCGAGACCATCACTGGAATCAGGGTGTCAGGAGGTGCAGTACGGCCGAAGAAAACAACCCCTATAGCAGTAAAAGCAGCTTTGATTTGGTCGTAATTAAATGCGAGTAACGTTGAACCAATCGTTCCACCCAGGACGATCAGAAGCGAAGGCAAGTTGAGAAATTGATACAACGACCCACGCACATCTATCGCAACGTAGATTAATCCAACCGCTAAAAATAAGCCTAAAATCGAGGTGATTTTCATAGTTCAACTTTCATGCTTCCAACTGCCGGATCGCAGCAATGAAACTCTTCTTCGCCTCAGCCGATTCCGCGGGGCTGACTGTGCCAACCATAGCAGATTCTTCACGGATGATATTTGCCATCCTGCCAGAAAGACTTGTGTAGAGCAATTCTTGTATATTTTCTGGACTATCCTTGATTAGCTTCACTAAATGCTCGCGCGGCATTCCTAATACAACCCGTCGTAATGTCCGCATATCCAGTTGTTCAATATCTTCAATGAAGAATACACTTGGACGGATATCTCTTGCCATTTTTGGATTCACAGATTCCAATTCAGTGAATATCTGCCTGGCGATCTGATTTGAAGAACCGTTAACTACATCAATCATCTTTTCCTGCACTGAAGGCAAAACAGCGACCAGCCCAGAGAACTTTTCTAGTTTCACACGGAGTATGTCGGAAATCGCCTTAATCTGATCATTGGTCATACTACGTATTTCATCCCATGCCCTGAAAATTTCCGCACGTTGCTCTGAAGGTACACTCTCGAGGTAATCCGAGACGACTAATGGATTGGCAATTTGTAAAGCGAGTCCTTTTGTCACCGCATCTTCACCTGAAATAAGAGTTTTCATACGGTCAAAGCCCATTTCCTGAAGCGTTGATAGAGGACCAAGTGCCTTGCGTGTGCTACTTTCGCGTACCAAACGTACAGCGAGTGCGCCATCAGGCATGGTGAGTTGATTTGCCATACCACCTGAACTTCCGCTACCATTTCCTCCACCCCCAGCACCGCCACCTGCTCCTGCTTCGGATTCAGCACGTCTACTCTCTTTTCTATCTGCTTCCTGCGCAGAAAGCATTTGAGAAATACTTTCGGAAGAAATGGGACCGGAAATACCTGATCCAGCCGATGAGCCCACAATCTCGGTTTTCGACTTTTTACTCGAGAGCGCAGATATGATGACACCAAGCAAAACAATAACAACAAATAATACTCCACCAACAATGGCAATGGTTTTCCAATTCAGCAGAAACTGCACAAGTGACATTGGAGGGTTTACAAATGGAACAGGTTCCACAAGAATTTGATCACCACGACCAAAGTCTAAGTTTACCCAAAGCGGAATGATTTCAGTAATACGGTCAATGTCTCTGTTCGGCATATCCTGTCTGACAAAAACACGGATCGAGACTTTGGAAATCTCAATAAAGTCATCACCGAGTGGCTGTACCGTCTCACTCTCAGAAACAGGTAACCCTGGCAGACTGAAACGTTGGCTGTGACGAAAGCCTTCCAATTTGTATGGTGTAGTGGAAAGTTCCAGATCTGCCAGTACCACAGTTGGGCCGACAATTGGTTGTAATACCGCTTCCAGACGTTCGGAAATTGATTTTTCCAACTCCAGCTCACTAACCATCTGTGCTCTGGGCCCCTGTTCCCCCGATTCATCATCGTCCGGCGGTTGAGCAATGGATACTCCTGCTATAATCAGGAGAACGAATGAAAGGGTAGTACCGACATCTAAGAATTTTACGCGCTTCAAGCGTTTCTCCCTCTCGTTAAAAACCTTGCTAAAAATAGGTTCTTTCACTGGATAGTGCAAAGAAAGTTTATGGATGCTTTAACTCCGCAGGGAGTATTTACCTGAGTATACCATATCAGTTTTCAGAGTTCTAATAATTGTATTTCCTTGAATAATTTACGCTCTCATCTTTCAAATTAGGTATGAATCTACTGGATGTTAAGATTCATGACCTCTATATTAGACAACATCATATTCAAAAACGTAAACCCAACGATATAACCCTGCCTGATAAAACAAGAAATTTAAAAAAGTACGAGGTAAAAACTACATGAGTACGACTCAGATGGTGTTGGAGGAAACCTCCTCAACCAAAATCTCTGTCTCAAAGAAAAAACTCAGTCAGATTCGAGCAAAGACAGTGTTGATAAAGTATGGCGGCAACGCCATGATTGATGAAAGTAGTAAATTAAGAGTGATTTCGGATATTTGTTATCTTAAAAAGTTGGGAATCATACCGATAGTTGTTCATGGAGGGGGACCCGCAATAGGTGAACTACTCGCCATTGCTGGTATTGAATCAGAATTCATCGGTGGGCATCGTAAAACTGATACGCACGCGATGGGATTTGTAGAAATGGCACTAAGAGGTAAAGTAAACAGCAATTTGGTCAAATTACTTAATCTCAATGGTGTCAAAGCGGTTGGACTGTCTGGGAAGGATGCCTTGATGGTCCAGTCGATTAAACGTATCCATAGATATGAGAAAAACGGAAAGTTTGTAGAAACGGATCTCGGTCATGTCGGAGATGTTGAAATTATAAAAACTGAATTGATAAGACTCCTGCTGGAAAATGACTACACACCTGTTATCGCCCCGATCGGTGTGGGTGCGGATGGTAAGGATTATAATATCAACGCTGATATGTTTGCGGGTCACCTCGCTGGTGCGCTGGGAGTTGAACATTATGTCGTACTCACGGATGTGGATGGACTACGGGAGAATGTGCATGATCCAGATACATTAATTTCTGAACTAACTATAGAAACTGCAGAGCAGGGTATTGGGACTATTGTGCAGGGTGGAATGATTCCCAAAATTGAATCATGCCTAATTGCCCTTAGGAAGGGAGCACAAAATGCTCATATCCTGAATGGGATGACTCCGCACAGTATTACCACACAATTACTCACTGAAAGCCAACTTGGAACAAAAATTACACAAGAGTAAAACGATGGAAAAAGCTGGAAACCAATTAATAAAGATCGATTCTGAGAAGCACTTTCCAATATACAAACGTTATCCGATTTCGCTGAAAAGGGGAGAAGGAGTATTTGTCTGGGATGTAGATGGAAAAAAATATATTGATGCTTTGGCGGGAATTGCAGTAAACAGTTTGGGGCATTGTCATCCAGACATTATTGGTGCTATTGAAAGTCAATCGCATAAACTGATGCATGTTTCAAACCTCTACTATACCGAACCGCAGGCAAAGCTTGCAGAAAAAATAACTAATCTTTCAAATATGGATAGAGTGTTATTTTGCAATAGCGGAGCTGAAGCAGTTGAAGGAGCTGTTAAACTTGCACGTAAATACGCAGCCAAAAAGGGTAAGCGAGGAAAGATTCTCTCACTGCAGGGGTGTTTCCACGGACGAACCCTTGGCACAATTGCGATGGGGAAACAGAAATATCAAGAGGGCTTCGAACCGATGCCTGATGGATTTGCGCAGATTCCCTTTAATGACATTACGATGCTTGAAGATGTTTTAACCTCAGAACCGGTTATTGCCTTAATTCTTGAACCGATTCAAGGCGAAGAAGGAGTACGTCCACTCGATGAAGAGTTTCTCTTGAAGGCACGTGAGATTTGTTTTGAAAAAGATATTCTACTCATCTTTGATGAAATACAGACCGGGATTGGACGGACTGGGAAGTTTTTCAGCTATCAACACTGGGGTTTTGAGCCTGATATTGTAACATCAGCGAAAGGTTTGGGTGGCGGGTTTCCAATAGCTGCCCTGTTGGCGAAAGAGTTTGTCGCAAATGCCTTCGATTATGGTGATCATGGAACAACCTTCGGCGGAAACCCACTTGCGTGCAATGTTGCGCTTGCTGTCTTAAATTACATTTCAGCACAAGGATTTATGGATGAGGTTGCCGATAAAGGTGATTTCTTCATGCAGGACATTCGTGAATCAGACAGTTCAAATTCCATCCTCGAAGTTCGTGGCAGAGGTTTGATGGTTGGAGTTGTTTTGGAAGGTAAAGCTAAGGAAGTAGCAAATAAAATGATGGAAAAAGGCGTGCTGGTAAATGCACCATCCGATACAGTCGTACGTATGCTTCCTCCACTCATTATTGAAAGAGAAGAACTAAAAAAAATCAGCAGAGTATTAAACGAATCAATTGACGAGATTACAAAAAATGGGCAATAAACTGAAAGTTGGCATTGTAGGAGCAACTGGATATACTGGCTCGGAGTTGGTGCGCTTACAAATGTACCATCCAAAAGTGGAAATAGCGGTCATCACCTCAGAGAGTCATGCGGGAAAACAGTTCACTGAAGTTCATCCACAGTTTCGTGGGCTTGTGGATATTGAGTTAAGAAGTCTCGAAGAATTCAGTGTGTATTCACCCGATCTTGTATTTCTCGCACTACCTCATGGGGTTTCCATGGATTTTATTCAAGAGCACGGTTATGATAAATATAAGGTTATCGATCTTTCCGGTGATTTCCGTCTGAACTCCCAGGATATTTATGAGAAATGGTACAAACGTGAGCATACGTCGCCGGAAGATTTAAAAGAAGCGGAATTTGGTCTACCTGAATTATTCAGGGACAAAATTAAAAGTGCCTCTTTCATCGCAAACCCGGGTTGTTATCCGACTTCAGCAATTCTCGCACTTGCACCTTTACTGAAAGAAAAATTAATTGATCCCCTTGACATCGTTGTTGACTCTAAGTCGGGTGTCACCGGTGCTGGAGCGAAACCCAAAAGTTCTACGCATTTTCCTGATGTTTTTGGTGATTTCTCAGCGTATGGTTTGATTGGTCACCGTCACACACCTGAGATTCAGTATGTTCTTGAGGAGTATTCTGAAGGTGAGGTTGAATTGCTTTTCATTCCGCATTTGCTCCCAATAGACAGGGGGATTCTAACAACGACTTATTCCAAACCAGTAAAACCTGTTTCAGATGATTCACTCCTGGAATTATATAAAAACTTATATGACGATGAACCTTTTGTGCGGTTAAGCAACATACCACCATCTGTAAAAAATGTAAGAGGTTCAAATTTTTGCGATATCTATGCAACCTATAATGACCGTACGAACCGCATTATCACAGTTAGTGTGATAGATAACCTTGTAAAAGGAGCTGCAGGGCAAGCAATCCAGAATATGAATATTCTTATGGGATTTGAAGAAACTGAGGGACTGACGGCTTTGCCGTTGAGTCCTTAACAAGGAGTGAATAAAAGTGATTGGTGAAGCACAGATGCATAAAAACATAACAAATGTCAAGGGATTTTCCTGTTGGGGTGCTCACATTGGCATCAAATCCAAGCGACGTGACCTGGCGATGATCTATTCTGAAGTACCAGCTACTGCTGCAGCAGTATTCACCAGAAATGTCATTGTTGCTGAACCTGTGAAATTAACACGTCAGCATGTTGCGAATGGAAAAGCGCAGGCGATTATAATCAACTCAGGAAATGCAAATGCCTGCACTGGAAAACAGGGTTGGGATGGAGCTGTCGCAATGGCAGAAGCCGCCGCCAAAGCGTTGGACTTACCTGTAGAGGATGTGCTGATTGCGTCCACCGGTATTATTGGCGAAACATTTCCAACAGCAAAAGTGACAGCAGGGATTGAGAAAAATGTTCTTAAGCTTTCCAAAAAAAGTATCGCGTCTACACTTGCAGCCAATGCTATTCTCACGACTGATACATTTGCGAAAGAAGGATTTACATCATTCAAGATCGGAAAGCATGCAGTGAACATGGCTGGAATCGCTAAAGGTTCGGGCATGATTCATCCGAATATGGGCACAATGCTGGCGTTTATCGTAAGCGATATCGCAATTTCTGCGTCTCTACTGGATGAAATGTTGAAGGAAATTACAGAAGATACTTTCAATATGATTACTGTTGATGGTGATACTTCAACCAATGACATGGTTGCAGTATTATGCAACGGTCTCTCAGGTAATTCAGAGATAACTGATAAGGAGAATGAAGCCTATAAAAAGTTTCGGTCAGAGTTACAGAAAATGTGTCTTCATCTTGCTAAGTTGATCGTCTCTGACGGTGAAGGTTCCACAAAATTTGTAGAATATAAGGTTGTTAATGCGCCGACTCAGGAAGATGCTCGCAGGATTGTGCGGACTGTTTCCGATTCCTCGCTGGTAAAAACTGCAATTTTCGGTCGTGATCCCAATTGGGGGAGAATTATCGCTGCCGCAGGACGAGCTGGGGTGCCTTTCGATCCGGATAAACTCGATCTATACATTGGTACTTCCTCTGATGTGAAAATTCTGGAACACGGACAACCCACTGATTACAGTCGTACCTCTGTCAAAAAGAAAATGAGAGCAGCGTTCATCCGTATTCTAATTGACTTGAACCAGGGAGAGGCAGAAGCAACAGGGTGGGGTTCAGACTTCTCTTACGAGTATGTCCGAATTAACGCAGAATACACCACCTGAGAGTGTCTGTTAATCATTGTGAGGCAATAGGCTGTCGGAGTGCCGTTAAGGAACTCCATACCAGGGAGCGCTATACTCCAGTATGGCAGCTTTTGCAGTTGATCATTAACTCGAAAGTCACAAAAGAGAAGAGATAAAAAGCACGGAGAAAGAGCAAAAACAAAAAAGTTCCGCAACATCCGAAGATGTTGCGGAACATATAGTTAAAGCATCAATTGTTAGTTCAATCAACTCCCCGGGATGCAAGATCCCGGTTTTTTTTGTCCAGTCTTTTGGTTTTTGTTTTACCAAAGCCTGAAGCCAAACGCCCAGAGCCTCAAGAAAATGCCCGCCTTATTTCAGCAGCATAATCTTCTGTGTCTTCACCTCAGCGTTATGTTCAACACGAAGGAAGTACATACCACTGACCAGCTCCATGCCAGACTGTGCAGCATCGAAATGGAAACGGTGATAACCAGCACCATAGTTGCCACTAGTCTGGAAGACCTGCTGACCGAGGATGTTGTACACAGCAAAGCTCACATCGCCACGGACAGGCATCGCAAACGGAACTGTAATCGTCGGGTTGAACGGATTGGGATAACCCTGATCAACTGCAAACACCGTCGGAAGACCTGTTGATTCGAGACTCAGTGCGGTATACGCACCCTTGCCGAACACAGGATCATTCTCACCAGCAATGGTCACAGGAAGCTTGCTGCCATCGGATGAACGAACGACTACGGTCATCTTGTTGCCAGCAGTGAAGCCATAACATTATGC
>JAIOHU010000260.1 GCA_019912845.1 bacterium | reverse complement strand
GTTCATGAATCTCCCGATTCAGATATACAAGACAGACGATCTGAAGACGAAGAAGTTATTGAAGAAACACCCCCACCCCAAAAGGTACTTGCCCCCTCACAAGCAGGAGCCAGCGGTGAGAGCAATCGTCCACCCATGATGAACACCAAGCCAGGTGAAGGATCATATTCTTCTGCCAGGGATGCTCGAGTTAGAAATAAACTTGAATCTGAGAAAAACGACTCAAGCAAAAAACCAGCCCGGTTAAGAAACCTGGCTGACCCGAACGCTGCAACAGTTCAGACTAAAAAAGATTCTTCACCCGAAACGAAAATTTTGATGACTTCGGAGAACTCACCGAAAATAAAAAAAGATGCGAATCCCTCTCAGTTGACTTCTGAAGAAGTTACAGATGAAGCTCTAATTGAAAGCTTCATGAAGACTATCCCCCCATCAAAACCACCGTCGATTAAAAACGACGAAAAGAATAAACATCATCACAGAAATCGAATGCTGTTAAATGTTGATTCTTCAGAAAAAAAATCCGATGTTGCTGAGAGAAAGCCTGATGTAGTACTTGGTGTTGATTCCACTGGGAACAGTGAGGAAGAAGAAATTGACCTTGCAAAACTCAACCCTCAACAAAGACGTAAATATCAGGATGAGCTGGCGATGAAGAGTGTGCTGGGAAGAGGAGCATTGGGTAAAAATCGCACACCCTCCTCAAAACCGACACAAAAAAAATAGGGCAGACCCTATCAGCCTGCCCCGTTAGAACAAAATTAATCTAGCTTACTACACCTCTCTCCAGTCCAACAACCGTCTCTCTCCTTCCAACCTGCGGATGTCAGTCACATCCTGTACAACTTCCAGACAGCCCTTGTATTCACCACTTTCACTTCGGACTGCAAAATATCTGATATAGAGCATCCTTCCATTCATCTCAATCCAGAAATCCGCATGGCTCTGAGCACCAGCACGGAAACTTCCCAGAATTGCATTTACCATGTGCACACTCTTCGGTGGATGGCAGAACTGCACCTGCCGTCCGATCACATCTGGACTACGTGGAAATATCTTGTGTTCGATTCCGGTAAAATAACGAACTTCATCTTTTTCGTCCACAAATGAGATTTCAACAGGCAGATGCTTTAAGATGAGATTCACTTGTTCAAGTGAAAGTAGACCAGTATCCAGTGGCAGTGAGGAAATTTTGCCTTCCTTCTCTTTTGCTCCTGGCATGGATATTTTGATTCTGGGATTCCATTCATTACCAGGCGTAACCAATGTATAACCAATCTCGGCTTCAGCCTTTTTCACCTTCACCCAGTCTTCGTGTTTCAACAACTCCATAGACATGGGAAACAGAATTTTGTTCTCTTTGTAGATCATCTCCTGTATGGCAAGCAGTACTCCTTCCGCAACCTTTTCCAAACCCTTCTGATCTTTTGAGTTTATTGTCTGTCTAACGACCTTCAGCATACCACGGATATCATCATGAATTGCCCACATCACTTGAGAAGGACCTGTGACACCATTTTCCTCTAAATGCGGGAAGAGCTGGTTTTCCTTGCGGACATAATGTTTTTCAACTTCGTAAAGTTTCCCGAATTCTTCAGCTAACGCGTCCCAGACTTTCTCATCGGATGCAAGGTTCTTCAGATGAAAACGAATTCTGCCAATCAGATCCTCAAGTGCCAGATTCTCCGCCATATAAGTGTGTACAGGATGACCGGGGGGAGCGGATTCAGTATCCTGATTTTCCAGGGACTCACGAAATACCGCGGCATGAACATCACAGAGAGGTTTAATGTCATTCATGGACATTCCCTCCCCGATTAACTGCTGCTCCATTTCGGCGATTTCAGCAGGAGAAGCTTCACGTGCCAACGTTGCGAACTTTTGCTTCACACTTTCAACATCTTCCCCTGAGTGCAATCCTTTGATGATTTTTTTCAACGTATCAACTTTGCCTTGATCAACTGGCAAGTTGCTCGATGGTTTTGATTTAATTTCGACCCCATGCTCAATTGCATTTCTGACATCATTGACAAAAGTATTCAGATCATGCCCGTGATGTTCGGATACCAACTGCAGGGTAGCGATGTCACGCATGGCATTTTGCAGTTCCGGGTTCTTCAGTTTTGCCAATGATGGATCATACCCCGCCAGAAAGTCGAGAAGTTGAGGATGTTTTTCAATCAAACTGAATATCTTTGTGTTGGCGTTGATCTCTTCCTTACCCTTCGTTTCAGCACCCTTCTCGACGGCATTCTTTATATCATTCACGAAGGTCTGCAGGTCGTGCCCATGATGTTCAGATACCAATTGCAGGGTTGCGATGTCACGCATTGCGATACGCAATTCCGGGTTTTTCAGTTTGGCTAACGATGGGTCATATTCTGCCAGAAAGTCAAGCAAATGCGGATGTTCATCAATTAGAGAGAAAATCTTGGTACGTGCATTAATATCCATCTTACTGCTCCTTTTTATGTTTTAAAGAATTCGTATATTTCTGTTATCGTCCCGGATGTGTATAATCATCCGAGTGCATTCTGGCTACATGGTGACGTATTTCGTCATCTGACAACTCATTTTCCCAAAGTCCACCAATCCTCGCTGCGGAATAGCCAATGATAAACAGAGCTACAATGCCGATAGCGAGTTTTTTCGGATTAAAAATCCTCTTCTTCGTTCCCATCAACAATGCACCGGGAACCGGGCAGGAGGTGACACAGTCATGGCACCCAATACACTCAACGCTCATTATCGCTTTTTTGTTTGAAACTGGAAGTCGAGCCGGACATGCTTTGTCACACAGGCTACAGTCCACGCAAAGATTTTCATCACGTCTAACTTTTATCGGCGACATCCAGGAAAAGAGCCCAAGAAGTGCACCATAAGGGCAGAGGTAACGGCACCAGAAGCCATTGTATAACATCGAAAGT
>JAIOHU010000259.1 GCA_019912845.1 bacterium | reverse complement strand
TCGAGTAATTCTTGAAGATGGTAGTACTGGGTTGCTTTCAAACAATCAATTCGTTCAAAACAGCTGGGTGGAATGCCTGGAAAGTACGATGCAGTTTACGAACAATATTGTAACAGACTGCATGGATAATGCGATTACTTTCGACAATTACACTGACGACAGTTTCATTCACAATAACATTTTCCTAAGAAACATCGCAGTTTGTTATGTTCTCCCTGACCAGGAAAATCCGACAATCAATGCCAGTTACAATTGTTTCGATGATACTCTGGTCTATCATACCCGCAATTGTACTTTTGTGGAAGAAGACAATATTGTTGGAATCTCTCCGCTTTTTGAAGATGAGATTGACTTTCGTTTACGTGAAGAATCTCCCTGCATCAACGCTGGTCATCCAGACGAAGCTTACAATGATGTTGATGGTAGTCGTAACGATATGGGGATTTACGGTGGACAGTTTGGTGAAGAGTATGTTTATCCGCCGGGACTATCAATCCGCCCTGAAGATGTAGAACTACCGCAAGCTTATTCCCTGGGAGCGCTTTACCCGAACCCGTTCAACTCAACACAGACGATCGACTTTGCTGTTCCACGAGCCAGTGACGTTCGCTTTGAGGTTTTCAATCTGAATGGTCAGTTGGTATTTGAACGTGGTGGTCGTTATCCTGCGGGCTACCATAGTTTTTCCTGGGATGGAAAAAATCTGGCAACTGGATTGTATGTAGTTCAGGCGACATTAGGAAAGCAAAGGTTTGTGCAGAAGGCGTTGTTGTTGAAATAGGATAGGCTAGATGGCCCGACGCTCTGCGTCGGGTCTAAGGGACAAATTCTATATTAAGAGTTGAAACCCGGGGATGAGTGTTAGATGTTCAATATTTGTCATTCCGCTGATTCTGCAGTTCAATGTCACTGGTAATACCAATCCCTCTTATCCTCGGGCCACCCCGTCAGCTAACACCGTGCTGGCATGACGCGAAGTAGTTATGCCACAACGGAGTGTGGCGCTCCATACAGATGGCCCGATGCTCTGCGTCGGGTCTAAGGGACAAATTCTATATTAAGAGTTGAAACCCGGGGATGAGTGTTAGATGTTCAATATTTGTCATTCCGCTGATTCTGCAGTTCAATATCACTGGTAAGAACAATCCCTCTCATCCCCGGGCCACCCCAGAAGGTATAGGGCTTCCGCTCCCCGGGTTTCGCTTCGCTATACCCAGGGCTACTCAAATTCAACCGCGCTGCGGTTTTTTTAGAATATAACCCCTCTATTATTCTATCAAACTTCGGACAAGGCCAAAGTCGGACCAAATTCCACCAAAGGAACTATTAGACTTGGGATAAATCCCAAGCCAGCTCGGAATCCACAAATTGCACTATCAGGATCCCTGCCCAACTCATCACCGGGATGACGCGATCCATTAACGTGCTTTCGGATATTTGTTTCTCACGAAGGACGCCACAGGAGGCTATATTCGAAAAACAGTTTAATAATAAAATACACCGACCTGGACTCCAATTTATTCTCACCACTAAAACTGAATACTTGCGAAACAACTGAGCGTACACGAACATACAAGATGAAAGAACAACTCAATCATCTCACTGAGTCAGGGAAACCTGAATGAAAATATTGCTTTCAGGATCAACCGGATTTCTCGGTACAACGTTGCTTCGGCACCTGAGCCAAAAGGGCTACACAGTCCATCGTCTCATGCGCGGGATGGTTTCTGATCCTGTACGTGAGGTTTACTGGAAACCTTCGAAAGGAGAGTTGAATCCAGACCGAATTGATCAGTTTAACACAATTATCCATCTTGCGGGTTCGAGTATAGCTGGAGGCAGATGGACAGCGGGAAGACGCAAGCTCATTCTCGAGTCACGTACACAAACCACAGAGCTCATAAGCCGTAAACTTGCTGGCTTGACCAATAAACCTTCGTGCTTTCTCTGTGCCTCAGCAGTAGGCTATTATGGCGATTGTGGTGATACTCCACTTGATGAAAGTTCACCTAACGGTGATGGTTTTCTCTCGGATGTCTGCCGTCAATGGGAGGAGGCGACTCTGCCAGCAAAAGAAGCTGGTATTCGAGTAGTTAATATGCGTTTCGGCGTTATACTCGGCAAACATGGTGGGCTGCTCGAACAGCTCAAAATGCCGTTCAAACTAGGATTGGGTGCAAAACTTGGTAACGGTAAGCAGTTCCAGAGTTGGGTCAGTCTGGAAGATGTGGTTCGTGCGATTGAATTTCTGATTGAAAAGGAAAATGTCTCCGGCGCAGTGAATATCACGTCACCTTCACCAGTTCAGAACACTCATTTTACCAGAATTCTCGCAAAGAAAATGAACCGACCGGCAGTATTTACTCTTCCAGCTCCCATGTTACGTTTGATTCTGGGGCAATTGGCTGAGGAGATGCTGCTTGCCAGTCAGCATGCGTTACCAACAAAATTGCAGAAAGCAGGATTCAGATTTAATCATCCGACCCTGGCAGAAACTTTGGATGAGCTGCTCTATTGAGTGACCAGATTTACTGAAAAATAACTCGTTTTTATTATGCGAACAATATTCCCTTATATTAGCTTGAAATGAAATATAAACCTGAATATCAGAGGGTCTAATGGCTGAAGCAGAATATAACACAATTATCGTGGGTGCAGGTATCGCTGGGGTCATGGCTGCAAAAATCCTTACGGAAAAAGATCACTCTGTCCTCATCCTTGAACGAGATGCGGTCATTGGTGGACGAATGGGTACACTCCATTTTGCTGGTGGAGTATTTGATCATGGTGCTCAGTTTTTCACTGTCAAAGACCCAAGATTCTCCGGGATTGTCGATCAGCTTATAAAAGAAGGCATCGTCATCGACTGGTTCAGGTCTCAATTGATCAAAGGTGGAACCACCCACAAGGATGGTCATCCGCGTTATTGTGGCGTAAATGGTATGAGTTCAATCGTTTCCAGGCTCGCGACATCATTAAATGTTAAAACTGCATCTGAAGTAAAAGCCATCGAAGCGTCACAGGGCAACTGGAAAGTCCATTTGACATCAGGCGAATCCTATACTGCAAAAAATGTTATCCTCACTTGTACCATACCCGAAAATTTATCGCTTCTTGGAAATTCCGAATTGCCAGTAGACGAAGAACAACATGCTTCCCTGCTGGAAGTTACTTATCAGCCTGGAATTGCAGTTATCGCAACACTTGATAAACCGAGTGCATTAACTGAGTGGGGAGCCTTACGGATTGCCGGCACCTTCATTGATTTTGTTTCAGATAACCACCGTAAAGGTATATCAAAAGATAAACCCGCATTGACCATTCAAGCGATGCCGAAGTTCAGTCAGTGGTATTGGGATACAGATGATGAGGATATTATTAACATGTTGATTGACAACATCCAATCGTTGATCGTTTCCCATGTAGAGGATGCCCAGGTTTATCGTTGGCGTTACAGCAAACCGCAAAACACGCATCCCGATCCATTCCTCACTTTAGCTGGTTATAATGGGTTGTTCATGGCGGGTGATGCTTTCAGACATCATAGAGTCGAGGGTGCTGTACTCTCTGGAATCAATGTCGCCGACCATATCCTGAAAGAATCTTGATTGGAACATCATTCAATTACATTTGTGATGTTTATCCAGTTGAGTTTAAAATTTCAAAAAAGAGGAAACTGATATGCCGAATGTTGGAGAAAAAGCCCCAGATTTCTGTCTACCGAATCAAGATGATAAAGAAGTTTGCATGAAAGAGTACAAGGGTTCCTGGCTGGTTCTCTATTTTTACCCGAAAGACAACACATCCGGTTGCACACTTGAAGCCCAGGAATTCACTACGAATCTGAATGACTTCAAGGGATTAAACGCTCAGATAATCGGGATCAGCCCTGATTCACCCAAATCACACCGTAATTTTATTGAAAAATATGACCTCAAAATTACTCTCCTAAGCGATCCTGAGCATGATGCTTTGGAAAAATTTGGTGCCTGGAAATTAAAGAAGAATTATGGACGGGAGTACATGGGTGTCCAACGATCCACCTACCTGATTAACCCTGATGGTGAGATTGCAGCGGCATGGCAAAATGTGCGTGTAAAAGGGCATGTGGATGCCGTACGTATGAAACTAGAGGAATTGAAGGGATAGTCTTGTATACTTGCAGCAACCGTTTTCGTGGTATGGGGATTGAGAGAGAATAGAATTACGTAGAAGATCATATCAATCTGCAATCTTTTTCAATCCCCTGGTTCACCTACCAGCAATATCATCCGACAGCAATTGTAAGTTCATCAATCATTAAACCACCTCAGCTCTCCATGCTAAAAGCGCAGCAGGTAGTGAATGAGCAAAGAGCATCATCGCCAGGAAGAGCGGTCTGCCATTAACCCATTCAAACCAGAGAGCTACAGAAGAATCATCGGAAAGCGTCACCAGCATGAGTAGAATCAACGCTACAATGCTGAAAGTAGCGTAGGAGAAACGTAGTGCTTCATAGGAAAGTTGATGTTCTCGTTCATCCAGTTGTTCAACTTTTCGATGTACGAAACTCCACAATCCAGTACGAATTTGAGTGAAATAAAAACTCAGAGCATATACACTCAGAAAGAAAATCAGAAGACCGCCCAGTGTCCAGTTCCAGGAGTATCCTTCACCAATGCTCGCTATTGTAGTTGCACCAATCAAGCTGGAAAGATTGAAAGCTACTCCCAATCTTCTCAAAGATTTATCATTCGCTTTTACCATGATATCCCCCTCTTTCATTAAGGTGTTTCAATAATTCAACACTCATTGGCTGCATTGGATATTTTGCAAAGACCATTTCTACTGGCAGATCAAAGACATCACAAATCCTGAAAGCGAGATCAAGACTTGGTGAATATTCAAATCTCTCCAGGTAGCCAACTGTCTGCACATTCACTTCGATCAAGTCGGCGAGCTCCTGCCGACTCATCCCACGTTCCTGTCGAAGCAATTTAATGCGATTATATAATTGCCGTTTATTCATGTAAAAACCCTCATATATATTGTAAATATACAATATTATATTCTATTATCAATACCAATGATCAGGGTGGAGAGTTCCTAATGTGACTGGGCTCATAGGTTCAACATGGAAATTCTCTTATCGTGCAAGTTCAAGGTAAGGGCTAAAAGTTCCTTCAGAAGTCCATGAAGTGTCTATCAATTAAGATTGTTTCACGATGTTCGCATTGACATGAATTCAGAGCTGCCAGTTTTTCTACTGGACCGGTGAGGAACAAACTATTTTAATGTTTTTCAGTCATTTTGTGGACTATGACCTGAGAAACGACTTACATTTGCTAGTAGATTGATTGAGCTAAATCAAAGGTGAAGAACGTCTTAATTACACTATGAGTTCAAAGTTTCGACATATAACTATTTTAAACATTCTCTTGTTTTTCTCCGTCACGACTGCTTTCAGCCAGGAATTCAGGCGTTGGACGAATGAATGGGATGACTCCCGAAATGGCATTGCCGTGCGTCAAGCAGACCATGTCGAATGGAACAAGTGTGCTGCAGTAAACCCGGCGAATGGCGACTATCTGGTTGTCTGGGCGCAGTCGCATACGGGTGATGAGAATCTCTATTGTCAACGATACTCACAGGATGGCACAGCTCAGTGGGTAGCACCTGTTCAATTGACCTTTTCCCAGGGACCAGCCGACAATCCTGCGGTTATTTGTGCTGAAGATGGTGAATGGGTGGTCGTCTGGGAAGATTATCGGTACGATCTGGAATGGCGGGTGAATCCCGATCTGTACGCTCAACGAATCAACGAAGATGGAGAACTGCTTTGGGTTGAGACAGGAGTTGCTGTCAGTGCGGTGTTTGAAACACAACGTATTCCAAAAATAACTGCTGCGGAAGATGGTGCTGTGATTATCGCCTGGATGGATTACCGGCTCCCCTCGAGCACAATTTTTGTGCAGAAAATCGGCGCACAAGGCAATCCCATCTGGGAGGTAAATGGCATTCCAGTATTTGAAGGCGATTGGGGGCTCGGATTCGAATTCGACAATTTTGATGTCGTGGGCGATGAGTCAGGGGGAATTATCGCCGCCATGGAAGTGCTCTCTGATGGCAACAATGTTTCCTTACGTGTCCAACGTCTCGATCAAAATGGCAATCGTCTCTGGGAAAATGGCAGCCCCGCTGGTTTGATTGTTGCGAATGGTCCACACCGTCGGCAATGGATTTCTCTGGCGCGAGCGGAAAATAATGGTGTTATGGTGGTGTGGGCGGATACACGTAATCTGCTCACCGATGTATATGCTCAACATATCGCTTCCAACGGATTAATCTCATGGCAGACCGGAGGTGAGGTTGTCTGTGATGAGACCCATTGGCAGAAAAATCCTCGTGCTGTCAGTGGGCTTGATGGAGAAGTTTTCGTTGTCTGGGAGGATGAAAATGTCTTCCGTCACCTCTTTATGCAGAAAATCAGTAATAACAATGGGATCGTGCGTCATTGGGGTGAGGGTACACGTGGGATTCCCCTCTCTCAGGAAACCGGATATTTGAGAAACCTGGATTTCCGTCACGATGGACAGGGTGGAATAATCGCAACCTGGTCAGGTGTCAATCTGGATCGTGGCGAATTTGGACGTAGTTTCGTGCAATTGGTCAATCGGGATGGTACTCGAGCCTGGGAACGTGAGGAACGATTTGATGGCATCCCGTTAAGTCTGGCACGTACTCATTCTCAGCAGTTGCCGAAGGTTCTTGTAAGTGTGGATGGCGGTTTTACGCTTGTCTATTCTGAATGGAAGGATGGTTTCGGAGATATCTATCATCAACGAATCAGTCGTGAAGGTGATCTACTGCTTAGTGATAGAGGCGAAATGGTCGTTGATGGTTTTTCTGGCAGCGCTGGAGAACTTGCATTACTTGAAATCCCCGAAACGCGTGAAGCAGTTTATATCTGGGCGGATCGGAGACGGTGGCAGGGTGAACTCTTCCTGCAGAAAATCCACCAGGGTTCAGGGCAGGTCAACCTGCCTGTGAACGGAATATCCATTACTCCGCACCCATTTGACAGCACTATTGTATCGGAGCGTGAACAGATACAATCCTTTGATGTCCAAGCTGATGCGGGCAGTGAAAATCTGTTCGTCACCTGGAAGACTGGTGAAAATGTATTTGTGCAGAAAGTGAACTTGGAATCGATCACATCAGAGTGGAGTACTCCGGGGGTTCCGGTGGTGGAGAGTGACACACTTGGCATTCAAATAAAAAACCCACAGCTTTTCCTGCCGGGTGGAGGTGATGCGCTTGTCGTTTATGAGTATTCAGAACAATTAGGTAGTTCAGCAGTTGGAGTGCAGTATTTTGATTATAGTGGATCAGGACAGTGGGGCACTGCAGTTGAGCCGGGATATGTGCTTACGGATGCGATGTATAATTTACGTGTTCACGATGTGTTCAGGTTGGAGAATGGATTATCGGGAGTGATTTATAGTTCCGAGCTTGGCAATAACCTGTACGGCATTTACGCACTCCTCTTTTCCGAGGATGGTGTTGTTTTTAATTATCTTACCCTCGACGAAATTATACTGCGAGACTCCCACAACCCCACCATCGAAACAACTGAGCTTGATTCTGGATATGTCGTGTGCTGGCTGGATGATGTGGAAAACTCTTCTCGAATCCTTGGTCAAATTATAAATAGAGATGGTGAAGTACTCCTCGAAGAGAGTGGGCATGTGTATATCACTGCTACTGGGAGAATAGAAAATTTTGTTTTGAAATCACGTGGAGTAATGGATGATAGCTTCTGGTTATCCTGGGTTGATGACCTGAATACCAATGACCGTCGGCAACGTTTGCAACGGTTTGACAGAGAAACCAATTTCCTGCTCTTCCCTCCTGGAGGACGAGAGGTTCTCCCGGGACGTACCCTGCAACAGAAGATTGCATTGCATTCTGATAACAGCATCTACCTTGTCTGGAATGGGAGTGAGGCGGGGAATCCACCAACCACAAGATTTTTGCACTTTGATGAAAACGCGAACCGTTTCCCAGCCTACCCCGGTGATGGGTTACTACTCAGTGATGGAATAGCCGAGCGGTCTGCGATTCATGTTCTTCCGACTAATAATGGCGGATTTGCTGCAGCGTGGAAGGAGAACCGTAGCGGTCATGATGATGAAATGCTGGAAGTCTATGGTCAGTTTGTGAATGATGGGATTTTGGATGTTTCGGATAGAGTAACACCAGCTCCACTCGATTGGACAATTGAGGGAGTGTACCCGAATCCATTCAATGCCTCGACTCGTCTCACCTTCCAACTTGGACAACCCAGTGAGATAAGCATTGCGGTTTTTGATTTACTGGGACGGCAGGTTCAGGTATTGCATAACGGGAAGATGACTGCGGGTAAACATCACGCCGTTTGGCAGGGGATAAATCAAGAGGGTTTTAGTGTTGCATCCGGGGTATATTACTTTATGCTTCAAAGCGGAGAAGAGCGTTTGATCAATAAGGTCATCCTTGCTCGCTAAGAACTGCAGGTTGATTTGAATTGTAAACCTTCCAGTCCCACTGACCTCATTTTTACTGATTCTTGGAATTATTGTCTCATGCTAAACTGATATATGTTTGTGTTGTTCAGATTGCCGTCTTCCAATTTGTCTTCAATTCAATAGTATTAATACCTTCCTGGATGCCAGCTAACCCCACGCAGGCATGACGCGGGCGGACAAAACTTTCGAGAAACGCTATTTAATCCAATCTTAATCCCTGACCTTGTTCGTTGTACAGTAATGCTGGAAAAAAAATTTTGTAAATCACTAGCCATTTGAGAAATTTCTCACTATCTTTATCCACAATCAACGATTGATCCTATTACGAATAATGGCATTACATTAATCAGCAAAAATTAATATTTCTGAATCGAATATTGGCTTTCGCTGCACTTTGTGAAAAAAAAGCGTTATCTCTGATGCTGAGCACTCTTGTGTTTCAAGAAATGCCCTGGAACAACTCTCTCCTGAAGACGCAAGAGTATAATACCATTATTTTTTAAGGGGTTGGTATCTTTGCTGTCTGCAAGAACAAATAATTCCTCTCCGCAGAAGGTGAACTTTCAGTTATCGCTGAATAGTCTAACTCTTCAGGTAATTCTACTTTCCCTTGTAACCCGGATAAGTGCAATTCTGGCAATCACGCTTCCAGTCACACTCTCTGCAGTGGAGCTCTCCTTTCAAAGTCTCACAATTCGTGACGGTCTTTCGCAAAATTCGGTGACCTGTATTCATCAGGATTCTGCAGGATTCATGTGGTTTGGTACACAAGATGGTCTGACCCGCTATGACGGCTATGAGTTTGCTGTCTATCGCCCCGAGGTTGGTAATCCATATTCGCTGACCGACAATTGGATAAACAGCATTGAAGAGGATGAAGAGGGAATACTTTGGCTTGGAACTTATGAAGGTGGAGTGAATCGTTTTGACAGGCATACTAAGCGATTTTCTGCATATCGAAATGTCTTTTCTGACAACAAAATTATTCCAATGGATCAGATCCGAACTCTCCATCTCGATGACCAGGGAGTCGTCTGGGTTGTAAGTTGGGGTGGTGAATTGCTTAAGCGAACAGTTGATGGAGATTCTGTTTATTTCATCTCATACCATTTTGAAGACGAAGATAATGAAAACCGGAAACTGAACATCCAGTCCATGTTTCATCCGAATGAAAGCAAACTCCTGCTCGGTATTCAAAATTACGGTCTTCTGCAATTTGATACTGAAACTGAAGAAGTACTTCATTTTCCCCATCCCGATGATGCTACTGTGACAGCAATAATACCATTATCCGATGATCTCTATCTGTTGGGAACAGAACGTCATGGGCTTTATCATTTAGAAAGATCATCAAAGAAGTATACAGCCTATCCGATAGAGAAAACTTTCGGACTGCATGCAAATTCGCTTGTCGTACGTACACTTTTTCGGGACAATAAGCACCGTATCTGGATTGGCACTGCATTAAACGGTGCCTTTATGGCGACTGCGGATGATTCTTTGTATCACCTCACCTCAAACCCTGATGATGCGAATAGTCTATCTCATGATGTAATCAATACGTTTTTTGAAGATAGAGCGGGAAATATCTGGATCGGAACTGATGGGGGTGGTGTTTGTCTGGTTGATGAGAAACGTAGTTTGTTCAAATCCTATCTCACGAACATTCACACTCGTGGCAGTGAATCATTCAGTGATATCTGGGCGATATCAGAGGATCGTAATGGTGAGCTATGGATAGGTACAAACCTCCTGGGGCTGGTTCATTTCAACAAAACGAGGAGTTCTTATCACTTTCACACTCACGAACCCGATGATCCAAAGTCGATAGGCAGTAACCGGATACGCTGTATTCTCTCCGATAGTAGGGGTAGGCTGTGGGTAGGTACTCGGGGTGGAGGATTACATCTATATGACCCAGACCATGATCAGTTTTTAAATTTCAAGAACATCCCGGATGATGCAAATTCACTCAGCAACAACTGGGTGAGGGCTTTGATGGAGGATGATCAGGGGAATATCTGGATCGGGACTGGCGGGAGTGGGGTGGATGTGTTCGATCCTCGAAAGAATGAATTTCGACACTTTCAAAACGATACCGAGAATCCGACCAGTTTAAGCCACGACAATGTGACTGCATTGTATCAGGATCGTGAAGGGACAATCTGGATTGCCACACGTGGTCAGGGGTTTAATAAATACAACCCAGAATCAGAAACATTCACACAGTACTGCCAGAATTTAGACCATGAAAATACGCTAAGTCACAATACTGTTCTCTCCTTTCTTGAAGATAGTGAGGGTAATTTCTGGATTGGCACTGCACAGGGATTAAATAAATTTGACCGTAAGACCGAGAAATTCAGTCATTATTTTGCCACTCAAGATGGTCTTCCAAACAGTGTTATCTATGGAATTCTTGAAGACGATAATGGCTATATCTGGTTGAGTACGAATGAAGGTTTGAGTCGCTTTGATTATTCACAATCCTTTTTCCGCAACTTCAGCGTGGAAGATGGTTTACAGAGCAATGAATTCACACAAGGTGCCTACTACAAGAGCCCTTCAGGTGAGATATATTTTGGTGGTATCAATGGAGTAAACAGCTTCTTTTCTGATAGTATAGATATCAACCAGTATGTCCCGCCAGTCGTGATAACTTCCTTCAAAGTTTTTGATGAAGAGTTAGTTAATGGAAGAGATATCTCTTTTACCAGAGAAATTGAGCTGGATCATAGCCGTAACTTCTTCTCTTTGGAATTCGCAGCACTTAATTATCTTCATCCTGAGAAAAATTGGTATAAATACTATCTGGAAGGATTGGATAATAGTTGGATTTCTGCTGGCACCAGGCGATTTGTGAGTTACACTAACCTTGACCCCGGCAAGTATACTTTTCATGTTCAAGGCTCTAACAATGATAACATCTGGAACGAGGCAGGAGTTTCTTTAAAAATCAACATTCCTCCTCCAATTTGGGCGACCTGGTGGTTCCGAATTGCTGTACTGCTTACGGTACTTGCGTATGTTGTTTCACGGATTCGTTACCATGCAAGACGTATCACGCAATCTCGTCTTAAACTGGAATCAAAGGTTGAGGAACGCACTCGTGAGTTGAAGGAAGCCCTGGTTAAACTTGAGGAATCGCGTAAGGCTGAGATTGAAGCCGATCGTTTGCGAACGGTGCGAAAGTTATCCGCCACTATTGCGCACGAATTCAACAATCCTCTCACAATCATGGTGGGTGTAGTTCATCTGGTGCGTGAGTCATTGGGAAATAACATTGATCCCGATCTGAAGCGTCAGATTGAGAAGTTGCCGCGAGCGGTTGAACGTATGAATGCTCTTGTTGCGCAATTGTTAAAAATTACCAAGGTCGAGGAGGCAGACTATGCTGCCGGGGTGAAATTTATTGATATTCACGCATCCTCTTCAGTCGATAAGGAACTCCCAGAAGATTCAGAAGTAAAGGGGGAAGCTGATAATGGTGGATCAACTTAAATGCGTTGACTGATGGCATTGGACTTGTCCAATGTCTAATAACTCCTGGGATGGACCTATTAAACCCTGGATAAATCCAGGGCCAAACGATCTTTCCAGGTGAATCGATCCACATGAACAGAATTAGAAGAACCCGAAAAAGGGTTGATAACACAGGATAGAATATTGATTATTCCCGAAGCACAGGTGCCGGGTAAATGGCAAATACGTTTTATTCATCTCGCACGTCACTGGTCACAATATATGACCTGTGACCGTGCTCGAGTTGGGGCAGTGATCGTACGTGACAAACGAGTGATCGCCTCCGGGTATGGCGGTGCTCCTTCGGGGAGTGTCACTTGTGATGATGAGGGGCATGCCATGTTCAATAACCATTGCGTACGCACCGTTCATGCTGAGATGAATGCAATCGCACAAGCTGCCCGTTATGGTCCCTCTATTGATGGTTGTGATCTCTACTGTACTTTAATGCCCTGCTGGAATTGCGCCAAGATGATTGCGGCTTCAGGTATTGCAAACGTTTATTACCTTGAAGAATACCATCCGGAAGAGTGGGATTTTTATAAACAATTATATGATGGATTGAGTACAAAGTTTATTCGTTTAGTTGATACGTTGGAAATCAGACAATGAGTTTAGCAAAAAACAGTCGTCCAATTTATTCCACAGGACCTCGTCCGGTAGATAGCGATGAAATCAGGGAAGATCAGACTATACCATCTGGCCCGCAGGAAATTGTATTACGGATGGAACGTTCAGGTAGAGGTGGAAAAACTGTTACTGTAGTCGAGATGAGAAATTTTCCCGATGATGATACCAGGGAGATGGCGAAGGAACTGAAACGTAAACTGGGAACAGGCGGCGCAGTTAAAAACAATACAATAGAAATTCAGGGTGAGCAACGTGAGCGAATTCGTGCTTTTTTTATAAAGAAACGGATTAAAATCAGAGGGTAGGTCAATGCATCAGGAATAGTTTGTTCATGATTGAAATTCTTGAATGAATGTCCCTATAGATTTATAGGGGGAATGCTTAAGTTTCAACACCTATTATATCACTAGCATCCTGGATGCCAGCGAAAAGCAAGCGGGCATGGTGCGGAATATGCGCGTTCTCGGACAGGACTTAAACAGTCTATCTAAGGATGATAAATTTCAGGCTTTTCAACGGACTGCACATTTTCTTGTATTTCCAACATCAATAAGATCATTAGCTTCCTGGATCCCGGCCCAACTCATCACCGGGATGACGCTCACGAGGTTGCGTTTTCAAGAAGAACGTAAAGCGCACTCTAATATTGCCATAGAAATAATCAGGAACCATCCATTATACAAAGTAAAATGATTCACCACAGACTTTAACACATCAATCCACAATGAGATTCTTCAATGTCCGACACAAACAACATCGACTGCATCGTCTCCTGTTCTTCCGCACAGGCGTTAAGCCTTGAACTCTCACGTAAGTTGATGATTCCCCTGCTTCCCGTAAAAGTTCGATCGCATCCCGATGGTGAATTATCAACCCATATCCTCGCTGATTTTCAGGGGAAAGATGTTATCCTTGCTGGCTCATTTTATCGACCAGCACATGAAAATCTCTTTGAATTTGTGCTTCTCCTTGATGCTTTAGAGCGCGGAGGAGTAAAATCAATACGTGGAATTATCCCCTACATGGCATACAGCCGTCAGGATCGTGTGGATGCTCCTGGACGACCTATCTCGATATCCGTGGTCGCAAATATGTTGCAGTCAGAGCATTTGAGAGAACTCTATACAATGGAATTACATAATCCTGAAACCACTACCCTCTTCACAACTCCCCTGCAAAATCTTTCTGCTTCAAATCCTGTAGCTGAATACTTAGAGCAAAAAATCCTCACTACGCTTGAAAATCCGTTACTGGTTTCACCCGATAGAGGACGTGCTGTCTGGGTACAGCAACTGGCGATCAAAACAAATCTTCCCTGGCTTCACATGGACAAGAAACGTATCAGCGACCGTGAAGTTGAAGTGCAGTGTAATGGTGATTTGCGTGGAAAAGATGTCATCCTGTTGGATGATATGATCGCCACTGGTGGTTCAATGGCACAAGCGGTAAAGCTGGCAAAATCACAAAGCGCGAGAAGCGTAATCTGTATTGCGATACATGGTATTTTTGCTGAACACGCCGAGACACGGTTGATCACCGCGGGAGCTGGTCAAATCATCGTCAGCAATTCGATTCCATCGGGATTCAGCGAAATCGACCTGAGTGAGGTATTTCTTGAGGCGGTTAGAACTGGTAACCAAGATTGATGGCGATGCGATAGGTTTCTTCTGCAGTTCGTGTCAACGGAGCATAAGCATACCAGAATTCCAATGGACCGAGGATCGTATCTAACGCTATACCACCCGCCAGTGAATGAACAAGGTCTTCACGCTGTGGACGCCAGTCCATTTGGTCACTGAAAGCCCCAATATCATACCTGAATTGCAGGTAGGTGTCTGCTACAAAACGGCTTATAAGGTCGTAGCGTAATTCGAATGTGCTGGTTACCTGTCGGAGCGAAATAAATCGATCAGGTGGGAATGCAGGAAAATTATTCAACCCACCCAGTGTAAATCTATGGGTGGATGGTGTTGTCAAGTCCGCGATACGGTTGTGCCAGGCTGCACCAGCCACCAGACGACTATATACTGGAACAATTATCTCAGCGTCGACAACAATACGGTTAAATGAGACATCACTACCTAATGGAGTCAGATACCCATCGTACTGGAAATTAAAACTGCTTCCGCTTCTCGGGAAGGGATGGCGGTCTTTTGTGTCTAGTCCGGCTTTCAGGGAAAATCCGTTATAGTAGTTGACGTTGAAGCTCTTTGCTTCACGTAAGTCATTCTCCAGTCGTTCAGCTCTTATACTTCCGCCAACTGTTCCCCAGGTTTGCAGATTCAGCACAGCAGCGAAGGATGTTGTGAGCGTTCTGATTTCAGCGACACGTTGCAATTCCTCTTCTCTACTCTGCATGAACATGTCCCGCTCATAAAAATCATAATTCACAAAACCTTTCCAACCAATATAGGATTGAAATAAACGGTCTGCTGAAATGCTGAACGAATAATTTTCATCACGTTCACCATACTTTGCAAACAGCTTAAATTCCTCGGAAGTGTTGAGTAAAGCATATCTCCATGTTAATTCTGAGAAGTACCTGGCTCTTCGATCAGAATCAAAGCCTAGCCCAAGCCCAAGTTTCGGGAATTGAGCCTCTTCCAGGTAGATTCGAAGGATGATCCCATCTGCTTCCTGTTCAATCATAGAATGGATAGAAATGAAGTTTCCAGTTGCGTGCAATTGTGTAAGTGTTTGTAGCAGTGCTTCATTATTCAATGGTTCGCCACGCCGGACTCGGACATCCCGTAAAACCACATTCCTGCTACCGGATGGTACACCCTCGATGATAATCTCTTTAACAACACCCGGATTTACTCCAACCAGCAGTGTACCATCTCGCAGCAATTCAGCATTTATTCGCGCTGCACCGTATCCCTGACGATGTAGATAGTGAGAGAGACGTTTTAGTGATTGGTTCACCTCGCGGGTTGTTGTTTCTCCCAGGGTCAAATTCATTACCTGGATGGCTTGAGAACGTTTGGTTTCGGAAAAAGCACCCAGAATAACTTCTTTAACGTTAATCGGAATACCTGGAGTAGGCTTTGATGATAGCGAAAGGAGTGCCTTAATATGTGGCATAAGCTCCTCTGTTGCAGCTCTCCCTCGATCAATAATAGCCTTAGCGGCAGTAAAATCCATGAGGTCAAAGTCGGTTAGATCAGGGAAAATAACGATATCCGCTAATGCTCGCTGCATTGAATCAAGGGAGGTGGTCATAAGAGTTGTTACCTGATTCGCCACTTGCCAGGGATGTTCAGAGTTCAGGTCTCCGCTCGCTGGACTTGTACAATCGACTGCAATAACGACTTCAGCACCCATTTCCCGAGCAGAACGTACCGGGATATTCTCCACAGAACCACCATCGACAAGTAGCTTTTCCTGCCAGCGTATAGGACGAAATACGAGTGGAATAGACATTGACGCTCGGACACCAAATACGATATCAGCTTCACGCATCAGTACCCTTTCCCCCCTGACCAGGTCAGTTGCCACGATCCCGAACTGTGCTTCATTCGACCTGAAAGGATCGCCAGTGATGCCATAGGGTGAGGCGAGTGCCAGCTTCTCAATGGTAAAATACAGGCTCTGCCCCGATACCAGCGCATTAGGGAAATATGGACGAGTGCCCTTAAAACGCAGAGTGATCAGTTCACGATTAGCTGTTTTTTTCTGAGCAAGGAAGAGGTTACGTCGACGGGGGGCATCTGCAAAAAGATCATCCCAGTTTTGAGCGAGTGCGATTTTTCTTAGTTCATCAGCAGAATATCCAAGCACATATAAACCGCCAATAAATGCCCCAACAGAAGTTCCGCTGATAAAATCAGGGCTGATGTTGTTCGCTTCCAGTGCCTGAAGTACTCCGATATGTGCCAGCCCACGTGCTCCACCACCAGAGAGTGCGATGCCAAGCTTTGGCGTTTGATACTCTATATCGGGAAGAAAACCAGCGGGCACCTCCTTGAAACGGAAGCTGTTCCAGTCAATTTCTGCAAAAATTGAACTGTCTTCCAGGGCATACATGCTTGAATGGTACCCTGATGTTTTTCCATTGTCCTCCGCGAACACAAGCGTCGCGAACAGGAAAAAGAGGATGAGTATGGTTCTACATGTGAATTTATATTTTATCGAGAATTGCATTGGCTTTGATGCGTAAGATTCGTTTTTTTCCGGTAATACAATCAGTTTCAAAAGTGTTGTCAGTATCTTCATTCCTGCAAAGCAGGCTGTCCCATTTTGCGGTTTCCGGCCTCGTCATTCCAGCATGGTTTTAGCTGGAATCCAGGAAGGTGCTGATTTTATTGATGTTAAAAATCCATTTTGTATGCAAATTTCAAGAATTATCTGAGATATATATTCTCGTTCAGAATAAAAAGCAAGATTCACCTCACTTAAAAGATAACACAATAAAGGTAATCATTTGGGAGAGAAATAAAATAGCCCCTTGAATATGAAATCCTACTCTAACCTTACAACCAGCATTTAGAGGGTTCAACTCTCCTATATTGTTCTCAGACTTTCATGCTTGTACATTCCTTTCACAAGAGAGCCAGATACTTAATGAATAGGAGCTATTATGCAAGACCCACGTCACAAAAAACTAGCCGACCTTCTGGTCAATTATTCCTGTAAAGTGGAAAAAGGGGAAAATGTTCTTATAGAAGCATACGACACCCCCATCGAGTTTCTCGAGGAGATAGTTAAATCTGTTTATGAGGCTGGCGGACATCCTCTGCTGGAGATCAAACATGCACGTTTGATGCGTGCATTGCTTCGTGGTGCAACCAAAGAGAGCCTTGCTGCAATCCGTGATACCGAATTGCATCGCATGAAGAACATGCAGGCATTCATTGGTGTACGGGGTATATACAATGCCAAGGAGACCAGCGACCTCACCAGTGAACAGAATAATCTTTTCGGTAGTGAATGGATGCAACCAGTACATTTCCAGGTACGTGTTCCCGATACCAAATGGGTTGTATTGCGTTACCCGACACCTCAGATGGCACAAATGGCTGCGATGCCTTCCGAAGCTTTTGAAGATTATTACTTTAATGTTACCGCTGGTGTCGATTACACCCGAATGTCAAAGGCGATGGACCCTGCAGCGGAATACATGCGTAAAGCCGATAAAGTGCAGATTACCGGTCCCGGCACTGACCTGACCTTTTCGATCAAAGGGATTGGTGCGGTGAAGTGTGACGGCGAACGGAATATCCCCGATGGCGAAGTATACTCCTGCCCGGTAAGGGATAGTGTGAACGGAACCATTCAATATAACACAGCCTCATCCTACCACGGAACAACATTCACAAATGTCAAATTCCGCTTCGAGAATGGGAAAATTGTTGAAGCATCCGCCAACAATACGAAAAAGCTGAATGAAATTCTTAATACCGATGAGGGCGCACGTTATATCGGCGAGTTCGCACTCGGTTGTAATCCGATGATCACTTTTGCTATGGATGAGATTCTCTTTGATGAGAAGATCATGGGCTCCTTCCATTTCACTCCCGGAAATGCCTATGACGAAACCGATAATGGCAACAAAAGTGCTGTTCACTGGGATCTGGTTTGCATTCAGACACCTGAATATGGCGGTGGTGAGATCAAGATGGATGGTGAACTCATTCGTAAGGATGGACTATTCGTTCATGACGCTTTCAAAGGGCTGAATCCTGATAACCTGATCGTGAAGTAGCGGAAATGATTTTGGCTCCTCGCTGTTTTGTATGGGTAAAATAGACAGCTTTGAATCACTTGTCATTGCGAATGGACTTGAAGCAATCTTGCTTTAAGACAACATGAGATTGCATTGTCGTTATGCTTCCCCGCATTGACGAGGTTCCGTATCTACTCATACAGAATAGCGAGGAGCCTGTTTCCCGTAAAAAAGAGCCTGCGAGCTACGCTTGAGGAGTGCTCTAAAAAACCTGGAGCTTTTTTTCTCAAAGGGTTGATTTTTGCGAATGAAGGCTGGATATTTGCGATTCAAAGTTATAGCTGATATTTCTATCAGACGGTATTTACGGCAGTGTAAGCAACTGCCATCAATTCGAACAGCAACTCAACAGAGGTTTTTCGGAACAAGCATGATTCCTGTAATCACATATACATCGTAGCGTACCGGTAGATTTTCAGAGGTATTCTGGAGAGGTGACCGGTTCATTCGCTGAAGAACGGGTGCGTCTCTCTGGTTAGAGCACGATGGAATGTGGTTATACCACCTTCCCCCTGTTTTTCAACACGTATCACCCTTTTTACAAAGTAGTATTATCATGAGAATTTTACCTGATTTGCGTAAAACACGCGAGATCTGGGTGCTTGCTGCTCCGATTGTTGCGGGGATGGTGAGCCAGACGGTCATGAATGTTATGGATACCGCCATGGTGGGACGTCTCGGAGCGACAGCACTGGCGGCAACCGGACTTGGTGGAGTTTTGAGTTGGACAATCCTGGGGACATTCAGCCAGATAAATGTAGGCACACAAGCAGTCGCCTCACGTCGATTCGGCGAGAAAGATTTTCTCTCTGCTGGCAGAGCGTTGGACAATGCGATTCTGATTGCTATTGTAATCGGACTTATCAGCAGTGGCATCTTCTCGTTTCTCCTGCGTGACAACCTGCACTTCTTCACACAGGATGCTGGAGTGGTGGAGGAGGGGAAGAAGTACGTCTTCTACCGAATGATGAGCGGTTTTCCATTGATGATCCTAATGGCGCACCGTGGCTTCTTTAACGGTATCGGAATGACCAGCCTCAACATGAAAGTGACCATCCTGGTGAATGTGGTCAATATCGGGCTGAACTACCTGTTGATTTATGGGAACTATGGATTCCCGATGATGGGGACTGCCGGTGCCGGGCTTGCAACTGCGATTGCGACATTCGTGGGGATGATCTATTTCATCTGGCTGGGGACACGCGAGAAACGTCGCGAGCCATATCAAACCTACAAACTCAGTAATATCAACCGTGATGGACTGTGGCGAGTGGGACGTCTGGCTCTACCTGCCGGTATCCATGCTTTGCTTGTCATGGCGGGAATCTCGGCATTTGTTGCGATCGTCGCACGTCTCGGGACAATAGAAATGGCAGCGACAAATGTCTGTATTACAGTGTGGTCACTGGCATTTTTCCCGGTGTTCGGGCTTGGGGTGGCGACGGCGTCACTGATCGGGCACCGTCTCGGTGAAGGTAATCCCGATGCAGCGGAAGCGTACGGCTGGGAGGCTGCGAAACTGGGCATTTTCAGCATGCAGGCGTTGGGGCTGTTGTTTTTTCTCTTCCCGCGCTGGGTGTTGCACTTTTTCACCGAGGATATCCTTGTCGTTGAAGCGGGGATTATTCCATTACGGATGATCGGAGTGTTTCAGATATTCGATTCCATGGGACTGGTGTTGAGTCAGGCATTGGAAGGGGCGGGATTCAATAAGTGGGTGCTGAAGGCGGAAGTCTCGGTGAACTGGGGGATATTCCTGCCCTGCACCTATCTGTTCGCATACACCTTCAATGGAGGGCTGATCGGAGCGTGGCTGGCACTTGGCGTCTACCTCATGACTTATGCGGGGCTTGTTATGTGGAAATTCGCGCAGGGAGAGTGGAAGACAGTGAAGGTGTAGGGTGACTTTGCACCAGAATGGAACGCCAAACTTCATTGTGGCGCTTCAGGTAAGATGGCCCGATGCTCTGCATCGGGATTAAGAAACATATTCAGTGTGAAAAGATCATTGTAACATCTGCGGCGAGGGTGGCCCGGGGATGAGGGGTATTGTTATTGTGAGTGGTATTGGATTTCAAAATCATCTGATTGCCCCATCTTGAACATCTAGTACTCATCCCCTGGTTTCAGGGAACACTCAAGTCGAGGTTCACGGGGATTGATCAATAGATTGGGTTTTTATTTGAGAACAGGTTCCTGTAAACATAATAATTTTTGCTTTGGATAGGTTTCAATCCCCCTGCCACCCAACTCTCTATGGTGAATTGATTCTCACAGATTCATATCGCTATTGGGGTTATCTCCTGAACTCAGCTAACCACTTTCATTTTATATAGTTTCACACTATATTCCGATTCTATGTCCATCAGGGACAATAATAGAAGTACGTTTCAGCCGGACCCGGGCTCCAACGCGAAGGTATGCGTGATTACAGACGCCCGGGGTTTTCGTTTTATAAGCTCGAATCAAGTTTCATACTGGCAGATGAGGGTTCGTTGCCACGATCACCGTTAAGCTGGGATGCTGCGTCGAAGTGGTGTCTTGAGATGCAGAAGGATCGCCATTCGGTAGTATTCACAAATGGTGTGTTTGATATACTCCATCCCGGGCATGTTGAAGTTCTTGAACAGTCCCGTGCGCTTGGTGATCGATTGATTGTTGGAGTGAACAGTGATGAGAGTGTTAAGCGTCTGAAAGGCGAGAAACGTCCGATTGTGCCTGAAATGCAACGTGCAGCGCTGTTGCTGGGATTGAAGGCGGTGGATGAAGTTGTCCTGTTTGATCAGGATACACCCGCTGAATTGATCGCTCTATTGAAACCAGATGTGCTGGTAAAAGGTGGGGATTATACACCTGAAACAGTCGTGGGACGTGATACAGTCGAGAAAAATGGCGGCAAAGTTGTGATTATTCCGCTTGTTGAAGGATTATCCACGACGAATGTTGTTGATACTGTGATTGAACGATACTGTAGATCAATTAAGAGTTAAAAATTAAGTATTGAAAACCTGTTAGATTGCTTAGTTACAATGCGTATTCACAATAAGTGGTAGTGTTGAAGTATTTGTCGTTGTAATGTAAATATGGTATTGTAATAGTGAAGTTTATTAACGATTGATTTGATCGTTAGCCTCCTGGATTCCAGCTAAAAGCATGCTGGAATGACGCAGGGAATATGTGGCTCACGTGTTAATAAGTCCATTGCTTGAGTTACTAGACATTGGACAAGTCCAATGTCAGCAGTTAAAGAATATGACATGAGCCTTTAGGTTGCTACGTCACTGCGTTTCTCGCAATGACGAGGTAGTAAGATCTATAGATTGGATATAGTAGACTTGGAATAAATCCCAAGCCAATAATGACAAGCAAGTAGTGAGCAGATAGAAATTAAGGGTTGGTAGCGGTAGTGTTTAACGAACTCACGGAAAAACTTGACGGCTTTTTCAGCAAACTGAAGGGTCGTGGGAAACTGACAGAACAGGATGTCAAGGCGGCATTACGTGAAGTACGCCGTATCCTCCTGGAAGCAGATGTAAATTTCCGTGTAGCCAAGGAGTTCCTCAAAAAGGTTGAGGAGCGTGCGATTGGCGAGGAAGTTCTTAAGTCAATCACTCCGGCTCAGCAGGTCATCAAGATTATTCATGATGAATTGATTGAGTTGCTTGGTGATAACTGGACACAACTCAAGCGCAGCAAAGAGCCGCCGACAGTTTATCTGATGGTTGGGTTGCAGGGTTCGGGTAAGACTACCACAACGGGCAAACTTGGCAACTATCTGAAAAAACGAGGGATGCGTCCCCTGCTCGCCGCATGTGACTTACAACGTCCGGCTGCAATTGATCAACTCGAACGTGTTGGTGAACAGGTAGGGTTGCAGGTAGTATCTCGTGTCGCTGATACTCCATTGGAGGTTGCACGTCTGGCAAAAAAACGTGCGCGAAGTGAGGGATGGGATACGCTGATTGTTGATACAGCAGGACGTTTGCATGTAGATGATGCGTTGATGGAGGAGCTGGCTCAGATTAAAGAGGAACTCCATCCTGCGGAAGTCTTGTTTGTTGCCGATGGTATGACCGGTCAGGACGCTGTAAATTCCGCGCAGGCTTTTTCTGAGCGACTGGGTATCACTGGTGTGGTACTTACCAAGATGGATGGTGACGCGCGAGGTGGTGCTGCGCTTAGCATTCGTCATGTAACAGGGCAGCCGATCCGGTTTACCGGTATGGGTGAAAAACTCGATGCATTGGAAGAATTTCATCCATCAAGGTTGGCTGATCGTATCCTGGGACTTGGAGATGTGGTCTCTCTTGTCGAAAAGGCTCAGCAGTCGGTTGATCACGAGAAGGCTGAAAAACTTGCAAAGAAGCTGAAAAAGGCGCAGTTTGACCTGGAAGACTTTCTGGATCAGATCAATCAACTTGCGAAGATGGGGCCGTTGGAAAACCTGTTACAGATGATCCCTGGTGCGGGAAAAGCTTTAAAGGGAGTGCAGGTCGATCCGAGTGAAATGAAGCATGTTGAGGCGATTATCTTGTCTATGACACCGGATGAACGCCGTCGTCCAAATATAATTAACGGCAGCCGCCGTAAACGTATAGCGCTGGGCAGTGGGCAGAGTGTACAGGACGTAAACCGTCTGCTGAACCAGTTTGATCAGATGAAAAAAATGATTAAAAAAATGAGCGGCAAAGGCAAGAAGATGCCGAAGGGCATGATGCCACCGCTTGGATAGAAGGTTGGAGGAAAACCTACGTGTCAGTAAAACTCAGACTTAGACGCATGGGTCGCAAAAAGCGACCGTTTTATCGTATCGTGGCAATCGATTCTCGTAGTGCCCGTAATGGTAAGTATATCGAAATGGTTGGTTATTATGATCCGATCAAGAGTCCACCTGATCTTGTAATCGATCATGATATCGCTCTCAAATGGCTGAATGATGGTGCGATTACTTCTTCAACCGTGAGAAGCCTTTTCAAGCGAGAAGGAGTATTGTTGCGTTGGGATATGAGCAAACGTGACTACGATACCGAGAAAATTGAGCAGGCAGTAAAACTTCACCAGGAAAGTCGTCGCAATAAAGCTGACAAGGCTGCTGAAGAGGCAACGAAGCAGGCGAAAAAGGGGCAAACTGCGAAGAAGGTGAAAGAAGAACCACCTGCTCCGGAAGTCAAAGCTGAACCGGTTGCCGAGGAAGCAAAGGCTGAAGCACCTGCTGAAGAAGCGAAAGTCGAAGAGCCTAAAGTCGAAGAGCCCAAGGCGGAGGCGCCAGCACCCGAAGCAGTTGCTGAAGAGGTGAAAGCCGAAGAGCCGAAAGCTGATGCACCTGCTGAGGAAAAAAAGGCAGAGGCGAAAGAGGAAACTCCCGAAGCTGCTGAGGGTGAAGGCGAAGCAAAATAATAATCTGTAATTACCAGTGCAGATTTTGCCAGTTCAGATACAGCAGTTGTTAAACGTATTTTTGACGAAACGAATACAGTACTATGCCGACCGTCTGTCCGTGGATACTCGATGGTTGGTGTGTGTTGTGTGTCTGAGGTTATTCGGGCACGATGTATTTGCTGCAAAGATATTAAGTAGCACTGGATAATTAATTATTGTATAACCATACTATTGATTTAAATCGATAGATATTAAGAGTTTATTCTATGTTGGAAGATTTTGTATCATTTGTCGCGAAACATCTCGTTGAGCGACCAGAAGGTGTCTTCGTTGATCTCGAGGAACAGGATGGCAAGGATATATATTTCCTTGAGGTGGCGAAAGAGGATACTGGACGAGTGATTGGCAAGGAAGGGCGGAATATTCGCGCCCTCCGTACGCTACTCGGTGCGGTATCTGCGAGAGAAGGTCGCAAAGCACTTCTCGAAGTGATCGAGGGAGAGCAGTAAAATGGCAGACCCTCTCCTCCCACCACCAGAACGCAGGTTATATGTGGGCAGGATTGTGAAGGTTCGAGGGCTCCGTGGAGATTTGAAAGTGGTTCCGCTGACCTGGAACCCGGATCGTTTTCAGGATATCGAAGGCATCTGGGTAAAACCAAAAGCTGCGGAAGCGAGTTATTTCACTTTCAAACGAGTACGTATGGAGCAGAATACCCTGTTTTTCCGTTTTCACGAGGTTCCAAATCGTGAAACTGCCGAACCGTTAGCGGGAGCTGAATTGTTCCTTGACATGGATGAACGTATCGATCTTCCTGATGGCTATTATTATCACGATGATCTTATAGGGTGTGCTGTTGAATGCAAAACGCATGGTCACGTTGGGGTAGTTACCAGCGTGTCCGATGAGTCGTACCCCGAACTTCTTGTGGTGAAGAAGGATGATCGTGAGGTGCTTGTTCCGATGATTGAATATTTTGTCAAAGAGGTTGAGTACAGTACCCGAAAGGTACTCGTAGACCTTCCAGAGGGTTATCTCGAAGTTTAGGCACACCAATTTATTGTATCCTTCGGTTATATTCCCGGGTAAACCTAATAAATTGAACTGCTTGCGGTTGTTGACTAAATAGAAGAGTCAGGTTATAGATGTGATTATTGAGATCATCACCCTTTTCCCGGAAAGTGTATGTCCCATGGTGAATGAGTCGATACTCGCACGGGCACAACGATTCGGAATAGTTGAATTTGATATTATCCAACTGCGTGATTATGCGGAGGATAAGCATAATACAGTTGATGATAAACCGTTCGGTGGTGGTCCTGGAATGGTTCTTAAGGCAGATGTTGTCGCACGAGCGTTGGATGACCTTCGTACGAAACGACCGGAACTCGAACCCTTTGTGATTTTTACGAGTCCACAGGGGGATACATTCACGCAGGAAATCGCAGAAGAATTGAGTGAGTTTGAACGAATCACCATACTTTGCGGTCATTATAAGGGTGTGGATCAAAGAGTTCTCGATGAATATGTGGACAGGGAGATCAGCATTGGTGATTATGTGTTGACTGGTGGTGAAATTCCCGCATTAGCAATTAGTGATGCTATTGTACGTCTGGTGCCTGGGGTGCTCGGTGACCCTGAATCTGCTGCGGGAGACAGTTTTACTCGCGGTTTGTTGGATCATCCGCATTATACTCAACCGGCATCCTGGAATGGCGTTGAGGTGCCCGATGTATTGGTGAGTGGTCATCATGCAAATATTGAGCAGTGGAGAAGTGAACAAGCAATCGAACGTACTCGAAAGAGACGACCGGATTTGTACGAAAAATGGCTGAAAAAGAAGCAAAGCACATAGATGAAGCTGGGTACGACAGCAGTCCTGAATTGGCGTATCTGTATGATTTTATTCCGATGTATGAATCACGTGACGATTTTCATTTTTTCGTGAATGAGGCGATAAAATCTTCGGGAAACTGTCTTGAACTTGGTTGTGGTACTGGAAGAATCCTGCTCCCGATCGCGCGGGCTGGTGTAGATATTGTTGGCCTGGACACATCGCATTATATGCTTGAACGCGCGAGTGAAAAGGTAGCTTCCGAGCATTTAGATGTTCAAAAACACATCCGTCTGCAACGGGGTAACATGGTTAATTTTACCCTGGGCGAAAAATTCTCACTGGTGACAATTCCTTTCAGGGCATTTATGCACCTGGTGAGTATTGAAGATCAGATGAGTTGTCTTCGTTGTGTGAAAGAACATCTTCGTCCCGACGGCAGACTGATCATGGATTTTTACCAGGTGAATCCAGCAATTATTGAACACCTGCTGGGGCGGGAAGAAATTGAAGATACACCGTTGACTGAATTGCCGGATGGATCAAGTTTACGGAGGACAGTTCGTATCGTCGAAGCTCATCCATCGAAGCAAGTGAATGAGATAGAGATGAGATACTATATTTCTGACTCCGAGAGCAGGGTAAGATGTCAGGTGCATCGGTTTCCTATGCGCTATTTTTACCCGTTCGAGTTGGAGCACCTGCTGGCGAGGTGTGGATTTCAGGTTGATCGTATGCTGGGCAATTTTAATGGTGATCCATTAGCTGATGATTCTTCGGAAATTATTGTGATTGCCAGTTGCTCTTAGATCAGATATAATGATTAAACATAAATAAAGAAGGGTTCCAGAGATGTCGGACCTTATCATTCAAGAGTTAGCCCGTCGCGAATTAAAAAGTGATATTCCAGATTTCGCTCCGGGTGATACTTTGAGCGTACATGTGAAAATTGTTGAAGGTGGCAAAGAGCGTATCCAGGTTTTCAAGGGTGTGGTTATTGCTCGAAAAGGGAAATCTGGCACTGAAACCTTTACGGTTCGCAAGACCTCTATGGGAATCGGTGTGGAACGTACTTTTCCCGTGCATTCGCCGTCTATCGCTAAGATTGATGTAGAAAAACGTGGAGCGGTACGTCGAGCGAAGTTATTTTATCTCCGTGATCGTGTGGGTAAAGCCGCACGTATAAAAGAGAAGGTTGACTACAAAGCTGCGGCTGCCAAAGCGGCAAAATAGGTATTATTGCATGGCAGAAATCGAAGGGCAGGATCCGCAAAGTCGTCATAATAATGCCCTGTCGATTGCCCGAATTGCTTTGTTCACGGCAGCGGCTGTAGCATTTGGCTATCTGCTGAGTGCGGTTCCAAATGTAGAACTTTTAACTGCGATTGTCGCTCTTTCAGGTTTGCTGCTGGGTCCGTTGAAGGGTTTATTGGTAGGGTTCTTTGCAGAGTTGATTTTTGGAGGGCTGAACCCGATTGGTGCGCCATTTCCACCTGTCTGGATTGCGCAGATGTTGGGGATGAGTTTAACCGGACTCGTATTTGGATTCCTGGGAAAGTTTTTTCCGTTTCGGTCTTCAGTTAAGCAGATTGCTTTGCTTTCTTTTTCTGGTGCTTTTATGACTACCCTGTTTGATATTTTGACAAACATCGCATTCCCGATTTCAATTGGTGCTGGTGTTGAACAGTGGTGGGCGTATCTGATTGCGGGGATTCCTTTTGCGGGTTTGCATATTTTGTTTAATACCATGATCTTTGCGATTCTTGTACCAGTGGCATATAAAAGATTGAAAAGAGTTATTGGCCCATAAAAATAGTGCGTTTGACCGGGTATGATGATAAATCACTTATAATAGATTCAATGGTTGTATAAAGAGTGTAAAAGTAGTGAGTTATCCGTGAAACATCGGACGTATAGAGCCTGTATTGTGAGTTGACTCAAGAGAGGCGAAATTCTATATTCCGTCTCTTGAAATTAGTGTAATAAATAGATTTGGTGACATTGTGATTACAAAACATTTGAATAGTGATACCGTCCAGCGGGATTGGTATGTTATTGATGCCGAGGAGCTGATTCTCGGACGTCTTTCATCAAGGATTGCGACGGTTTTGCGTGGTAAACACAAACCGACTTTTTCACCCCATGTTGATGGCGGTGATTTTGTGGTTGTTACCAATGCAGATAAAATACGTTTGTCAGGTAATAAGGTCGTGCAGAAAGCTTATTTCCGGCACTCCGGCTATCCTGGCGGTGGCAAGACAGAAACAGTAGAGCAGATATTACGCAAATTCCCGGAACGTGTTATCCGGCGTGCGGTTTGGGGCATGTTACCCAAAGGAAAACTTGGACGGAAGCAGATCAAGAAACTGAAGATTTATATCGGTCCAGATCATCCGCATACGGCACAGAAACCTGAACCGTTACCCATGTGAGGCTTTAGAGATGAGAAAGATTCCAATTAATAGTGTTTATGCAACAGGTAGACGTAAGACCAGCGTCGTGAAGGTCTGGCTTGCTCCAGGTGAGGGAAAAGTTACCGTAAACAAACGGACACTGCTCGATCACTTCAAGCGTCCCATTCTCCAGGAAATTATCGAACAACCGTTCCATGCGGTTGATGGGATGAATAAATACGATGTCTATGCTGTCTGTAAAGGTGGCGGGCTTAGTGGACAAGCAGGTGCGATGAGGTTGGGGATTGCACGTGCATTATTAGAGATCAATGAGGATTTCCGCCCACTTCTCAGGAAGGAAGGATTTCTTACACGCGATCCACGTCAGAAGGAACGTAAGAAATACGGTCAGCCTGGTGCTCGTAAGAAATTCCAGTTCTCCAAACGATAGAACGAGAATTACAGTCTGTGGACATATACCGGGGTTGTTTCCTGGGTATTCCTGATATCATATAGACTTGTCGGGAGTGTATAACTCCCGATTTCTGTATATTGCAGGTGTTGGGTTTGTATGGTATTCCGAGTTGTGTTAAAACTGGGGTTTACAGGATTAAGTCATACGAAGTGATTTATCTGGTATTCTAATTATTCCCCTCATTTAGCGGAATTCGTGAATAAAGAGTAGTTGATATTTAAATTGATAGGAACACCAACCCGTTCAAGCAGAACGGCGCATTACCTCTGAGCGGTCAAGGGTGAATAATTGAATATTCCCCTGCTTCGTATCGGGATGAGGCAAAAAGGAGATTTTAATGCCAAGAGTAGCGATTGAACAATTAATCCTCGCCGGGAGCCATTTCGGGCATCTTACCCGACGTTGGAATCCCAAAATGAAACCGTTCATTTTTATGGAAAAGAACGGTATTTATGTGATTGATCTGCAGAAGACACAGTCCATGCTCGATGAAGCGTGCGATGTGGTTGAAAAGATTGCAGAACGTGGTGAACCTGTTCTCTTTGTGGGAACGAAGAAGCAGGCGAAGGATATTGTTCGCACCGAAGCGGAACGTACCGGTATGCCTTATGTAAATGAACGTTGGCTTGGTGGTATGCTCACAAACTTCAGCACGATTCGCAAATCAGTGAAAAAGCTCGAAGCATTCGAGAAGAAGATGGTTGACGGTACTTATGATGTTCTTTCAAAGAAGGAACGGTTGACCTCGGACAAGCATCACGACAAACTGCAAACCGCACTTGGTGGTATCCGCGACATGAAAAGACTGCCTGGTGCAGTGTTTATTGTTGATACGATTGAAGAAGAGATTGCAGTTCGGGAAGCGAGGAAATTGGGAATTCCAGTATTTGCGATAGTCGACACCAATTCGGATCCTGATCCGATTGACTTTCCAATTCCCGCCAATGATGATGCGTATAAATCAATTGGATTGATCGTAAAAACTTTCTCTGATTCAGTTCTTGAAGGTGTAGCTCGTTACCAGACCAAGAAGAAAGATGCACCAGAGGCAGTTGTGGACAAACGAGATAAACGTGGCGGACGTGGTGGAGACGACGACAAGAAAAAGGGTGGCCCCAGACGTCGGAGAACATCGCGTAGCAAATCCAAAAAACCAGAGGGCAAGGAGAATTAATCATCCTCCACTAAGAGGATACTAATAAAATCTGAGCATCTGATTTATATATTCAGGGGCTCGACTTGTCGCAAGTTCATGATGTTAAATTTAACCGCGATAGGTCCAGCCCCTGATTTTAGAGAATTTTTTGATTCTACTTTTATCATTTATAGATTTGGGTAAGGAGACAAATCATGGCGATATCAGCAAAAACAGTAATGGAGTTGCGTCAGAAAACAGGCGCAGGAATGATGGACTGCAAGAAGGCGTTGGCAGAAACCGATGGGGACATGGACGCCGCAGTAAAGTTTCTTCGTGAAAAAGGAATGGCAGCATCAAAGAAACGTGAAGAACGTGAAGCCAGCCAGGGTACGATTGCACTAAAAATGAGCGATGATGGCAAGACCGCCTCAATCGTTGAAGTAAATAGTGAAACGGATTTTGTCGCCAGAAACGAAGAGTTTCTTTCTGAAGCTGACAAACTCGCAGAACAGGCACTCTCCTTGAGTGATAAAGCTGAGAATTGCATGATTCCTGTTGAAGTATTTGATGATACAGACCTCAAACTCTTCGTTGGCAAAGTTGGCGAAAAAATCCTGCTGAACCGCGCTGCAGTGCTGAAGGTTGATGACAATGGTTATCTTTCCAGTTATACTCATCCCGGCTCGCAACTTGGAGTATTGATTGAGCTGAATGGGGATGCAGGAGTCATGGGCGGCAAAGAGGTTGAAGAACTGGCGCATGATCTGACGTTGCAGATCGCTGCCTCATCTCCAAGCTACATTCAACCGGATGATGTCCCTGCGGATGTTATCGAGAAGGAAAAAGAAATTTATAAGAATCAGATGCGGAATGAGGGCAAACCGGAGCAGATTCTCGAAAAAATTGCAACGGGAAAACTGAATAAATTCTTTGAAGATATTTGCCTTCTGAATCAACCGTACGTAAAAGAGCCAAAACGTTCTGTTAGTGACAGAATTAGTGATGTCGCTAAAGCGGCAGGTTCTCCAGTTACGGTAAAGAATTTCATCCGTTTCAAGGTTGGTGAATCCGAATAAGCAGGGGGTAATGTGCCGGACCTGATTTACAAGCGTATCCTTCTGAAACTTTCAGGAGAATCTCTTGCCGGACCACAGAAGTATGGTCTCGACGAGAACGTTTTGATTGACCTGAGCACTGAGTTGAAAGAGGTTGTCAGCGCTGGTATCGAGCTGGGTATCGTCGTCGGTGGGGGCAATATATTCAGAGGGCTACAGGGCGCAAGTAAAGGTATGGACCGGGTCGCAGCGGATCACATGGGTATGCTGGCTACAGTGATCAATGCGATTTCATTACAAAACTTCCTCGAAAGTTATGGTGTGAAAACACGCGTGGCATCGGCGATCTCAATTGATGAGGTCGCCGAGCCGTATATTATGCGACGAGCCAGACGTCACCTTGAAAAAGGTCGTGTGGTTATATTTGCGGCAGGTACCGGAAATCCATTTTTTACAACGGATACCGCTGCAGCATTACGTTCCAGTGAGATCAAGGCGGAAGTGATCCTCAAGGGAACGCGCGTTGATGGTGTATATGACAAAGACCCCGAAAAGCATCCTGATGCTAAATTGCTAAAATATCTCTCCTACTCTGAAGTGATCGAATCTAATATCCGTGTAATGGATATGACAGCGATTACATTCTGCCAGGACAATAGTATTCCTATCCGAGTGTTCAACATGACAAAACGAGGAAATCTTTTGAGATTACTGCGTGGGGAAGATGTTGGAAGTCTGGTAACCAAGAAGGAATTACTACCAAAGCAATAATCCCATTGTCAAGCTTTTCAGTCACGAACTGGAATTGGTTTCAGTGCGATATTTCGACTCGTCGCTCTACCCTCATTGATTCGCTGAGGTACAGTGCTCTCTCTGGATTCAGTCTTTGCGAACATAGTGAAGCAATCTTGCCTTTATACTGGTTTTTAGAACAAATGTCTCATGTTATACAGTCAAGTGTTTGTGCTGTCTTGATTTCCACCGCATAGACTTTTCTAACATTAATAATATCAATACTTTTTTTGGTTCAGTTCCAACTCATCATCGGGATTACGTGATGAGAAATCTCCCTTTCAGAGAACCTGATAATAGCGAAGTTCCCCTTTCGAAACTTAAGTACCACTGATACTTTCTGTACCAACGTCCGAGCTTAATACTTGTCTCCAATTTCCTGTTGATATTGAGTCTACGCCTGCAACAAGCTATATTTACCGATTAATCTTTGGCAATATCGGGAGGCAAAAATGGATGTTGATGAAGTAATGATGGATGTTGAAGAGCGTATGGATAAATCGGTGAGGGCTTTGCAGGATCATCTCACTCATATTCGTACCGGAAAAGCGTCACTGGGGTTGTTCGATGGCATGGTTGTAAATCTCTACGGAACGGAAATACCGCTTCAACAGTGTGCTAATCTTATGACTCCTGAGCCGCGTCTAATCGTTATCCAGCCTTACGATAAAAATGCAATTCCAGCAATTTCCAAGTCGATTTTAAGCTCCGATTTAGGGCTAAACCCGGTGAATGATGGCACAGTCCTCCGTATTGCTATCCCTCCCTTGACTGAGGAGCGACGCAAGGATTTAGTCAGAGTTGTTCATAACTACGCGGAAGAGGGGCGTACTTCCGTACGTCAGGTAAGACGTAGCGGGAACGATGAAATTAAGAAGCTGGAAAAGGATAGCGAGATTTCCGAGGATGAGATGCACCGGGTTTTCGATGAGATTCAGAAGTTGACCGATGATCATGTTAAAAGAATTGACAAGATCATGGAAGACAAAGAGAAGGAAATCATGGAAATTTAGGACTCTCTAACTATTTGAATTAACAGTATAAAACGCATTACTTTGTACTAAACAGAACAAAGGTTCTACCGGAAACTACTTTAACTTACCCGCATGGGAGGAATCCATGGCTTTGAAAATTTTGGAAAAATGTATCAACTGCGGTGCTTGTGAACCCGAATGCCCAGTAGAAGCAATCTCTGAAGGTGATGAAATTTTTGAGATCAATGCTGACGCTTGTGTTGAATGCGAAGGTTATTTTGATGAACCACAGTGCGTGGAAGTCTGCCCGGTACAGGAAGAAGATGATCCGTGCATCATCAAAATGTGATGGATTAATGGGGTATTGATTATCGCCGGTCAGTTTACCTGACCGGTTTTTTTATTGCTGAATATTTTAATTGCGTATATAGCAAATCAGGCAGTACAAACCAGATTTACTCGCGCCCAAGATAACCAATCAAAAGTGTGAAAGCGGCGATATAGAGTACAAGTTGAAAAAGTAAATTTGGTAAGGAAGTCAAATGGATAACTCCGGCGATCATACAGAGGAAACCCGCGATCAGAGAATAGAGTGGATGCAGGGCAAGGTGGAAGTTCCGAAAACGAGGGAAAAGCCAGATTCCAAACCCCAGCCCACGTGTAAAGATCAACATCAACCCCAAAAGAAAGAGCAAAATGAAGACTTCCATCTTTTCAAATTCCATATTCACACCCAAACGATCATTTAATAAGATTTATTGTTTTAAGCGGTAGCTTCTCATCTGTCATTAGACGTTCAAGACCTTCTTTTGAAATTGGTGCGATAAGGTAATGAGGTGGAAGTTTGGTTATGGTTTTTGTTGGATGTCGGGGTTCAGGGGTACGTTCCACTAAGATCATTCGTGCGGTTTGTCCTTCATCAAATTGGTAGGAGGTCTTGGAATTGCTCCACTCCTGATCCAGTTCCTCGAGGATAAAGCGGTATTTTCCTGGTGGGAGCAGGATTTCATTCACTGTCTTCTCAAGAGGCAAGATTTGTCCGGCGGGTAAAATGGTAAGCATAAGGTCTTCGGGGTTACCAGTGGGTGATTCGGATTGAATCGTAAGCAGTAGCCGGACTTTTCCCGCAGGAACGTTTGGTTCAGAATGGGTACGATTCTCCTGAACAGCAACGCATCCGGCGAGCATCAGCAAACACAGGGTAAGAAATACTCCTCGAGAGAGGATTAACCTGATCACATTTTTTCCTTTTAGTATTACGAATTTTAATAGGCTGATTCTCGGAAACTTCGTCTCATCTTAAACGGCGATATGTTCATGCTGTTCTGATTACCGCCATCCAATCAGTCCTGAAATC
>JAIOHU010000258.1 GCA_019912845.1 bacterium | reverse complement strand
CAATACCGATACAACCAATTGCGAGCCATGCCAGCAAACTAAGGAAGCGTGCTATTTTCATCGCATCTCCCCCATACTCTCCGGGGTGGTGAGAATTGCTTGATCTTGTACTGCATCTCGGAGTTGATTTGCTGTTTCGAGTGGAATCCAAAGTTTACGTACCACCATGCCACGTTCAGTTTCAAACTCAAAACCAAGCGGACTCATGTCAAGTACAAATTGCTCCGAGATTCCCACTCGTACCAATTTCCCGGATACCTGAGTCAACCATTCAGAGTTAAAACTCTCCAGATGAATAGTTCCGCCGAGCGAAACCAGTTGGAAAAAGAGGTCAGCGGGAAAGATCGTATCTACAAACTCAGGAAGATCATCCAGTGTAGCTGCTAAAGAATTTTCTTCATCATTGAGAATATCAAAGAATTCCCAGGATATCTCCTTGTTTCGCAGGACGACATTATGAGAATCAACTAGATATACTCTTAGATTTTCCGTGCCACGCATGAAAAACACACGATGCCAATGCCCCTCAGAACGTAATTGTAGTAATTCAATCTGGGGAATCAGTTTTTCGCCCATCCCTTCAGGAAGGTCGGCATATAGCGTAAGAAATCGTTGGGGTGAAATGGAGATTGCCTGATGTTTTTCAAGCAAATCCGGAAGTTGAACCCAGTTAGCAAGCGTGGCAGTAGCAGCCTTCTTTTCATCGATCTGTTGACCGATCTGTCCGAGTTTACGTTTAGCCTCTGCCCCTTCTTTATTGAGTTCCCAACCCTGACCAACCTCAGGTCGAACAGACCTTGTCCAAGTCATGTACTTGGCGAGACTCAATTCCAGTGGCGCGAAGAACCACTCGACCACTAATAGCAGGAGTATTGTGAATAACCAGAGGAAGGGTGTTCCGAGAGAATAGCGATCCAGTTGAGCGAATTTCTTCGCTCCTTCTATAAGTTCACGACTGCTCAGTTCTTTTCTGTCAGCCATTTTACAGGATTCTCTATAGGTTGAAATGCAGCTTTAATAAACGATTTAGCAGCAGGGATATTACCCTGAAAGATAAGGAAAATAAAGTAGAGGATGTTTACAAATGTTCCAATGATTTTCTGGAGCGGACGTAGGTAAAATGGGGTGTACCTGTAGAAAAACAGACGGTTCGTTAAGGTACGGTAATGCATCTTAAAGGGAGAACGTCCCCCTCCAGAACTCTGCGAAAGATTGTGCAACAATACTGCTGAATCTTCGACCCAAAGTTTATAGTTTGACCGTCTGGCTCGCCACGACCAATCTACATCCTCCGTGTACATTGCATAGCTGTCGTCTAATAGTCCCACATCTCTCCAAACCGTAGCCGGTGAAACCCAGCAGCAACCAGTCAAGTATTCACAGTATCCTGTGTATTGCTTTGCTTCTTCCAGCTTTTTTCCACTTCCCTTGTTGCTGATCCAGGAAAACAGCCAGTGAATTTTTCCGCCAGCGAACCAGATTCTTTCATGAGCGCCAGGTAGGATCATTACCGGGCTTACAGCGCCAATGCGGTGGTCGTTCGTTTTTTTGTGAAAAAGGGAGATTAGACTTTCGATCATTCCAGGGTGTAGCCTCACATCAGGGTTTATCAATCCTATAAATTCAAATCCCTCATCAAGTGCCCATCGTAAACCGATATTATTTGCTGCAGAATAGGTTAGATTTGCTTCATTACTGAAAAACTGAATTTCGGGATGCTCATTCCTAACAGATACTCCCGATCCATCGTAAGTACCATTGTCGACCAAAACCAGGCGATCAAGTTCTGTTAATTGATCCAGGACCGATCTCACCGAAGCTCGAACCTCTTCCCCACCATTGTGGTTCACCATAACAAGTGCCAAACGATTGTTCATGAAGCGATCAACCTCTCAGCCAGTGCTTGCCAACTATAATCCCTAAGTGTTTGTTCCTGGATAGCAAACCGCCTTTTTGCCAATTCCTGCCAGGGATAATTGATGAATGAATCGATTTTCTCAGCCAGTTCGCTCGCGGCTTCAGGTTGCACAAAATAACCGTTCACACCATCATCGATCACGTCTATCAGTGCTCCCACCGCAGAAGCAATAACAGGGACACCACACGCTAAGGCACTCATCGCCATACCACTTTGAGTTGCGTGATGGTATGGTAATATCATTACATCAGCCGCACGTAATCGTAACGCTGCATCTGCATCAGATAGATATTGATTTGTGATCTTGACTAAATTCTCCAGCTTATATTTTCTGATTAGCGTAAAATATTCTTCAGGATCGTCATAAAATTCACCCGCAACCTCAATATTTACATCTCTGTATTGCATGAGGGATATTGCCTCCAACAAGGTTTTAACTCCCTTGTATGATCGGATCAGTCCCATATGCAGAAGGTACGGTTTTGAACTGTCGAGCCCCAATTTCACTTTCGCTTCAGATTGGGATAGTTCAGGGTGAATTTTTGCGAATCGATCATACGCGGGGTGAGGCACCACTTCGCTGGCTTTTATGTCGAACAGGTTTTCGATTTTCTCTCGTTCCGAAGTCGCACCTACAAACACCCGACCAGCACTTTTGTATAGCCTTCTGTTTAATGGAATACCAATCAGTTTTTTCTCGTGGGGTAATACATTATGAGCAATTGCAACTGTTTTATCAGCTCCAGAATGTTTCAGAATGTACTGCGAAGAAGGTGCAAAAATGGGCTGCCAGTGATGAACGACGAAAAGATCAATATTTGTTTGTTTGAAAATAGTTGCTGCAGATCGCCAGGTGTTTGGACTCCAAGCTTTTACAATGGGATTACTATTGCTAACAGGTTTGCTCGAATCATCATATTCAGAAGTGCCAGGGAATAGAAATTTTGGGTAGAGTTGACGATAACTGACTGTGGTTACATCATGATTCTGCTCCATGAGGGCAGCAACGAGAGAGGCGTTGTAATGCGAAATACCGCCACGTAACGGTGGCAATGGTCCCAGGATTCCAATACGCATTCACGTCCTCAATCATCCATGGTTTGTTTAGGGTTTTTCGCCATCGCAAACATGTGGCTGATCATTTCTCCAATCCAACCCATCGAGAAAAATTGTATGCCGACAATTACTAGAAGTATCCCCAGGAAGAACAACGGTCGTTGTCCGATGGGATCACCGATAAACCAACCGATGCTTAGATATGCCAGTATAAAAAAACCAAAAATTAAAGAAATAAATCCAAAACTTCCGAACAGGTGCATCGGACTGGAGGTAAAACGTGTGATGAAAACAATAGATATCAAATCCAGCAATCCGCTAAAGAAACGTGTAAATCCAAACTTCGTCTTTCCCCATTTCCGTGGATGATGCTGGACAACCAGCTCTCCTATTCTCCATCCTTGCGCAGCAGCCAGAATTGGAATAAAACGATGCAATTCACCATACACTCGAATCGTGTCCAATACTTCTCTACGGTAAATTTTTAAACCACAATTGAAATCGTGAAGTTTAATTCCCGAGACAGTACGTGCCGCCCAATTGAACACTTTAGAGGGAATCGTCTTGGAGATCGGGTCATACCGTTTTTTCTTCCAACCACTTACTACATCAAACCCCTCTTCGATTTTCGTGATAAGCTTTGGAATCTCCTCTGGATCATCCTGGAGATCGGCATCCATAGTGATGACATACTTACCCTTTGCATGCCTGAATCCAACATCAAGGGCTGCCGATTTACCACGATTTCTCCTGAAACTGAAAATACGAATCCTGTTATCTTTCTGCTCGAGATCAGACAGGACCTGATCGCTGCCATCTGTGCTTCCATCATTGATGAATAGAATCTCAGCCACAATTTTGTGCTTCAAAAGTGTGGAGTCTATTGCATCTATCAGATGTGGCAGAGAATCCACTTCATTGTAAAGTGGAATAACAAGGCTAAGTTCTAAAACAGAATCTACACGCCCTGCTTCAGTTTCATCTGGAAGGGACTTTCCTTCCATCCAGGGTTTACCTCGTAATCATTAAAGGTTATAGTAATCTCCCCACTCTGATCACCGTACATTTTCAATTTCAATGACTTTGGGATGGGGATATTGTCAATCAGTTCAATATCAGAATAAGTCTTTTCCAGGAACAGTTCATCGAGAGAATTAAACCATGTTTCCCTGGTAACGTAACGTTTTTCGCTATCGAAGGTAAGTTCTCGACGAAATCCTTCCATATCAACCGTCTCGGAAATTTCCCAATAGGCAGAATTGGGAACCACTTTCAGCCGGGCAATACTTTTCCCACTCACCGGCGGCAATGCTATTGGAAAAAACATCTGTGCTGGTTCAAAAGCAGGTAATGGAAAACCTACCATCTCAGTTAAATCCAATGATTCTTTTGAGCCTGTTTCGATCTGACCTTTTGGCAGGATAACCTCATATTCCAAAGAGTCAGTCGTAACTTCAGCGAGAAATATCCCGAATGGGCCACGAAACTCACCGTGAAATCCAGAAGGCATGTCTGCCTGGTACTCACCCCAGAATGTGGCGGACATCATGCCATACTTAACTTTTAGTGTGACTTCAGCTTCAAACGCTTCTATCTTTTTAAACTGTCGTGTCAGTACCGAATGAACTGATTCTGCCGTGGGTTTGAGTTGAATTTCCTCTTTTAATGATCCTGCACATCCCGCTATCAGGATGATGCTGATCGCTGTACTCAATAAGAATAAGATGGAATTTATTGGAGATTTCGTCAACGTAATTTTTCCAGCTTGGGTAAAATTTCTGCTTTGTCTGCCCCATTATCCAACGCACGAGTATAATACTTTTCTGCCAAATCCCTTTCTCCCAGACCGTTGTATAAATCTCCCAGATGGAAGAGAATTTCAGGATTCTCCGCATCCAGTTCCACAGCACGTTTCAAGGGATCCAAAGCTTGTTCTTGACGTCCCATGAGAAATAGCAGCCAGCCTTTGGTATCGAGGAATGATGCTTGATCTGGTTCCTTAGCAAGGGCACGATTTACGAGTTCAAGTGCATCCTCGAAACGTTCCCCTTTCTCAGCAAGTAGATAAGCATAGTTGTTTAATAGTTGGGGATCATCCGGGTCACGTTCGACTGCAGATTTATAGATTGTTTCTGCCTTTTCCCACTGCTTCATTTCATGATAAAGGAAACCTAAATTAATCAAGTGCACATTGCTCGTGGTGTCACGTTCGACTGCTTCCAGCATAACGACTTCAGCATCCTCGAAGAGATCAAATCGCAAGTATATATTTCCTGCCAGTGAGAGCAAATCCAAGTCATCCGGTACATTTGTGAGGGCTTGTGATACCAAATTCAAAGCTTTGGAGGTGTCATTTTCCAAAGCTGCTATTTGGAGTTGCATACTCCAATAACGACTGACTCCCGGTGCCATAGATGATGCTATCTGAAAAAGTGAATCTGCAGTTTTTAAATCTTCTTTCTGCAAATACAGGCTTCCTATGGTGAAAGGTATCAGGTGATCTTTTTTTCGCATTGACCTCAGATTTTCATAGACCGTTATTGCTCGATCATAATCAGCCAGTAAGGTGAGAAGAGTCGCTTGCCTTACCATAATATCTACATCAGGACCGCTTAATTGTAAGACACGATCATACGCAGCCACTGCATTCACATGATCCCCAGCCATAACATAAATGGTCGCCAGGTTATACCATGCATCCTCATCATCGGGGTTTATTGCGAGTACCTGCTGATAATAGGTTCTCGCTTCTGGATACTGCTTGAGGTCGTAAGAAACATCAGCGAGCAATCTAATTAATTCAATGTCTTCGCCTGAGTTGTTGATCCCACGTTCTAAAATCAGTTGTGCGCTTTCCAGTTCGCCTAGCTGCATGTAGTTCTCAGCGATAAGAGAATAGAGAGTCGTACTGGAACTGTCATGTAACAGGGCTTGATTATACTCATTGATTGATCGAAGATAATCGCCCTGAGCCTCATATATCGCAGCAACGATTACATGATCCACAGCCTTTTGCACATAATGTACTTGCTCTTGTTCACTTTCATTCTTTAATGGGCTTGGATTGCCGACAACAGCTTTCTTTGCGGCACAACCCATAAATGAAACAAGTACCATTGCAAGTGCAAAATATTGGAATTGTGACTTTTTTTTATAGAAGTCGAGTAATATCATTATAGGTAACCACGATAACCAGCAAGAGAATTAGTGCAATTCCGACCTGTTGCAGGATTAATTTTACCCTGGTTGGAATTGGTTTACGTATGATCGCTTCAATCAAGATATACACCAGATGTCCACCATCCAGTATCGGGAATGGCATGATGTTCAAAAGACCAATGCTGACGCTTATGAACCCGATAAAACCGATAAATGTAATAAATCCGGCACGTGCTGTTTCGCCGGAAAAGTGCATGATAGCAACAGGACCAGCTACAGCCTTGATCGATTCCTCACGTGTGATCAATTTGCCGAGCGATTCCAAACTAAGGGAAATGGTGCTAGCCGTCATTTTTCCACCAGCGACTATTGCCTGAGGAAAATTTACTGGAGTTACATTGACATTGGGGCTGATTCCAAGTAGACCAATCTCCTTTTGCCCACCCTCATCCAAATCAGGTACAGTTTCAATGTGAGTGACAATTCGAGAGGATAGGGTATCTGATCCATGCAACCAGGATACCACCAATGTATCACCGGGACGTGAATGCACTGCCCCAGTTAGTTCTTCCCATGATTGGATTGTCACACCATCAATGTTAATAATTCGGTCGCCAACCTCCATGCCTGCTGCCTGCGCTGGATACTCGGCACTCACACCACCCACAGTCGCTGATGGATCAATCTCACGTTCACCGTCAACAAGGGAAACTGCGCTGAACATTATAAAACCGAGGATAAAATTCATGATCACACCTGCGGAAATGATGAACATCTTCGCTGGTGTACTCTTCGAATTAAACTCATCCGGTTCACCTGTAATGGTCGATTCATCAAATGATTCATCAATCATACCAGCGATTTTTACATATCCACCAAGCGGAACCCAACCTAGACGATATTCAGTCTCACCTCTCTGAAATCCGAATAGTTTTGGAGGAAAACCTACTGAGAAAACTTCTACGCGAGCACCCATCCACTTGGCAGCGAGGAAGTGTCCCAGCTCATGGACAAAGACAACTGCACCAAGGACGACAATAAAAGAACCAATTGTTGTAAACACTATCTATTCCTGATCTCTTAGTCAAAGTGAATTTCCAGCTCAAAAAACTATAACTGTGTAAAGTATTGGAAAAGGTATAGTCAAAGCAACCTGTAGCACCCTATTATTGCTTCTGTTTTCAGATTTCTACTCTTGCATCTGTCATCGATGAACACCGGAAAGAGAAAATTATCGTAACTGTTCAGTTCGGATCATTTTAGAGTTTCGTTCTGGTAAAACTGTCAGTATCTGATTCAGTTCCCGAAATAGAAAGTTCCACGAGACCTTTTTGTCCGTGGAACTTAGGGGAATAAAAGAAACTGAAAAGCTGAGAAAATTGTGTCGCTCAACTTCCAAAGAATATGCCAGCCTGCACCGTCATGAAGCTATCTGGAGTATCTTCCGGTAGACCAGAGAACATGTAGTACTTACCCTGCACACGAAATCCAAAAGGTACCGGACCTGGTTTTATCTTCGCGCCGAGCATGAGATGAAAACCAAATGATGTTTCAATGTCATCTGCATACGCTACTGGATCAATCGCCTCAGTGGCACTCTGAATATTGTCCTTGATCAATGTTTCATTTACGATGGGTGCAAAAGCATGTAGACTCAGCCCTGCTCCAGCAAATACATCGACTACCTTAACAACAGGAGGAAAAGAAATGATTGATTTCAGCACACTCAAATCTGCTCCAGCGCGAAGAAAGGGAATCTCCTCGCCTTCCAAAGGCGTTACGCCAGGAGCAGATGAGGCATAGTCGATTGTGTAGTTGCTGAATGCCGCTTCAACACTTAGTTGGATGTCTATGATCGGGATCATTCCAAGTGTGAGGTCAACCCCAACATTGAGTGGGTTGCCTGAGGCTTCACGTGTCAAATCAACTGAAGCAGGACTGCTATCAAATGCAAATGTAGATGTGGTAGCATCAATCTCTGTCATATCCATTCCGACATGAATTCCAATTCCAGCGAATGTATTGCTGACCAGAGTAAATACTGTTAGATATGCGAACAACTTTACCATTTTTTTCATACCGCCTCCAAAGGGTTTTACCTCACTAGGTCACTGACGAGTCCACAGCTTCAATTTTCAAATCTGTGTACTCGTCAGTTTTTTGAGTTTCGAACACTTCGCAAAACTTATCAGAAAGTTTGTTTATAATCGAATCAAAATCGCATTTATTATTGATTGCATGTATGTGAATAGTACGTTTTTGCATTGCCTCCAGCAATTTTCCCGCTTGCTCCTGGTTTATCCCTTTCAGAAGATTGATAACCTCGAGGTATTCCTCGGTCACAAGTATTGAACCATGCTGCAGGATCGCACCATATCCACGCCGTTGTGCACTACCAACCAGCTTTTTACCGTCTACTTGTACCTCATGTTTTGTGCTACTGCTGAAACATAATTTTGGTAGATCACTCGGAGCTGAATTCTTGAATCTATGCTGTTCAGCCGAAGTGGCTGGTATGTCAAGTTCATTGAGCCCGCTTATCAACGCTAAACTAACCAGGTTATATACTCCAATGTGCAAAGGAGTCTTAGAGTCTACTCCTGCAGCAGAGTGGGTAATGCTATAGATGATATCCCCTTTATGAAGCACCGCACGACCACCAGTTGGTCTGTGAACGATGTCATAACTGCTCTTCTCACACTTCTCTATATCAATATCACTGATTTTTTGATTGAATCCCAGGGAGAGTGTGGGCGGCACAAAACGGTATAATCGGATTCTCGTAATGGCATCCTCTTCTGTGGCGCGCAGCATCATTCTGTCAATCTGCATCTGTTCCCTGCCACCAACATCTGGACCGTTATAAAGTACGCCTTCGCTCATTTCATAATCCCTCGTTCCCCTCGAGCTTCAATAAACTCAATGATAGATTGAACTTCAGGTGTTTTTTCAAGCTCATCGTTCATTCTTTGCAGTGCCTGTGTGACATTTAATTTAGAGCGATAGAATATCCGATAAGCTCTCTGAATCCATTTGACCGATTCAGCGGAAAAGCCACGCCGTTCAAGCCCGATTGCATTGACACCTTTGTAGCTCAGAGGTTCTCCAGCGGCGCGAATAAAGGGTGGAATATCCTGCGGTACACGATAAAGACCACCTATGTAAGTGTGTGCACCAACACGAACAAACTGGTGAACGGGCACGGAGGCTGAGATTATTGCCCAATCTCCTACTTCCACATGACCAGCAAGATTTACGCTGTTCACCAAAATTGCGTTGTCTCCCACCCGGCAGTCATGAGCGATATGAGCGTATGCCATAACGAGGCAATTTTTTCCAATGACTGTTTTTCCGGAAGCATGTGTCCCACGGTTCAAGGTGGTGAATTCTCGGATTGTTGTGTGATCGCCGATCTCAAAGGTGCTCTCTTCCCCACCGAACTTGAGGTCTTGTGGGTCTGAACCAACGACTGCGCCGGTATGGATTGTTATATCGGATCCCAGTCTTGACCAGGAGCTGATGAAAGCATGCGCAGCAATTTTACATCTGTCACCAATAACCGCACCTTTTTCAATTACAGCAAAGGGACCTATTTCTACATCTGTTCCAATTTCTGCTCCTGAATCTACTGAAGCCAGTTTATGGATGGATGGCATAAATTACCTCTCACGAATCACTGCTTGCATTTCAGCCTGTGCAGCCATTTCTTCACCAACATAGGCTGTACCCTTCATCTTGCAAACCCCGCGACGAAGGTATATCAATTCAACTCTGATGAATAGCGTGTCCCCGGGGACCACCGGTCTTCTGAACTTAACGTTGTCCAAACCAGTGAAAAATACCAGATGCTGTTTCTGGTCGGTTTGCTGGTTCAGAAGTAAAATCCCTCCTACCTGCCCCATCGCCTCAACAATTAACACACCTGGCATGATCGGTTTGCCTGGAAAGTGACCAGTAAAAAAGGGTTCATTTATTGTAACATTCTTAATTCCAGTTACATACTCTCCGGGAGCCAATTCTAAAATTCTATCAACCAGCAGGAAGGGGTAGCGATGAGGTAATAATTTTTCAATAGCTTCAATATCCAGGACATATCCAGTACCGACACTTTTTTGGAATTTTTTAGTGAGCTGACGTGTCTGATAGATTTTGCGCATCTTACGCACCATTTCCACGTGCGAGGCATGACCCGCACGTGCTGCCAATACATGTCCTTTAATCGCAAATCCAAGTAGCGCAAAATCGCCAATCAGATCAACCACTTTATGTCGCACCTGCTCATTATAGAAGCGTAATTTCCGGTCATCCAATATACCAGTTTTGCCTAACTTTGCCTTATGCTTAATTCCAAACAAGGATTTCAAACGGTCAAATTCAGACGGATCAACCTCTCGGTCAACAATAACCACAGCATTATCAAGACTGCCACCTTTGATTAATCCTACGTCTTTAAGTTGCTCGACTTCACTAAGAAAGGCGAAAGTTCTTGCTGCTGCAAATTCTGTCACATACTCTTCTTCAAGGCTATACATCGAAGTGTATTGAGTACCGAGTGCTGGGTTTTTGTAGTCAATCATATAAGTGATACGAAACTCATCTGAAGGAATAATGACAAGGTCAATACCCTTTTCATCATCATGGTAGATGAGGGTTTTGTTTATCTCTAGATATTCTTTCGGTGCATCCTGCTCCTCAATTCCTGCTTCAAGCAGAGCATCAACAAAAGGTTTTGAACTCCCGTCTATAACAGGCGGTTCAATGTTATCTAGTTCAACGATACAATTATCAATTGCCAGTCCAGCAAGAGCGGATAGTACATGCTCGACAGTATGAACTTTTACATCACCCTGAGCAATTGTTGTACCACGTGAAATATCAATAACATGATCAATATCAGCTTTGATCGAGGGTTGATCTTCGAGGTCAATACGTTGGAAAACCAACCCTGTACCCACCGGTGCAGGTTTAAAAGTCATTGAGACAGTTACACCGGTATGTAAACCGATGCCATCCAACGATATATCATTAGTGATGGTTCTTTGATTTTTCAGCAATGTTTACTCCCTGTTATCCAATGCTTTTTCTAATTTTCGAACCCTTTTGAAGAGCTCGGGAAGATTTGATAGTGATGCTTCAATTCGTCTCCATAGACGGATGTCGCGTGCGGGTGTCCCGCCGACAATAGAATTTTCACCAGGATCACTGGGTACGCCGGATTGTGCTGCATACATGATACGGTCACTTAACCTGAGATGCCCTGCCACCCCTACCTGCCCACCGAACATGGATTGTTTCCCGATACTGGTACTGCCAGCGATGCCCACTTGCGCTGCCATAACGGTATTTTCTCCAACAGTTACATTGTGAGCAATCTGGATTAGATTATCCAGTTTAGAACCTCGACAAACTCTGGTCTCACCGAGCGTAGCACGGTCAACTGTTGTATTAGCTCCTATTTCAACATCGTCCTCAACGACAACGATCCCAACTTGAGGAATCTTTGCGTAAGCCTCTTCACCCGGTGCAAACCCAAAACCATCACTTCCAATTACAGCACCATTTTGAATGATCACACGATCGCCAAGTATGCAGTCCTCACGAATTGAGACATTCGAGTAGAGGTGGCAATCTTTTCCAATAGAAACTCCAGAGTAAATTGAACAGTTTTGATCTAATATGCAACCCGAGCCAATAATTACATCATCTCCTACCACACAGTTTGCACCAATACTGACTTCAGACGCGATCTTCGCTGTTGGACTTATTACCGCTGATTCATGGATTCCAGCTTCAGGTCGTTTACGTGGTGGGTGAAAATAGTTCAATATTGCAAGAAACGCCTGGTATGGTTGATTCGTTATCAAATACGTGCCTTCAATTCCATCCGGTTGTTCATCCAAGATGACAGCACCAGCTTTGGTTGTTGATAGGTGCTTTCTGTATTTTGGGTTGGCAACAAAGGTGATTTGGTCACCCGTCGCTTCCTCGATTTTAGCGACTCCTGTAATCTCAAGTGATGCATCTCCTGCAAATTTCGCATTTATTAAGGCTGCAAGTTCGCCAACCGTCGTATTCATGAATATGTGATCCTGTAATTAAATTCAATTTTCTCTTAGCAGTATAAAATAATCGGCATAGTGCAATCATGCAAAGATGTTCAAAAAGTCTATGAAGAGAATGAACCCGTCTGAGACTTCGCTCTCACGCAAACGGGTTCATAAAAAATAAAGAGTTACATTCTATTTCTGAGACATTCAAAAATTCAGGCAAGTGAATCACTTACCCTGGCTGGTATTTGCTCCACCAACTTTTTTCAATTCTTCAAGCACCTGTTCTGTGATATCGAGGCTGGGATCGGCGTAAGCG
>JAIOHU010000257.1 GCA_019912845.1 bacterium | reverse complement strand
TTATATAAAGAGACCTTTGGCGGAATTTCCCACCATGTAAAAATCAACTATCTGGAATGGGTATATCGTGTGGTTACCGTCCCCCTCCCACAATTTGCAGATGATGAAGAGCGGCTTTGTATGGCGATCACGCAAGATGTTACCCAGGAAACAAGGATGGAAGAAAAACTCCGTGACACCAACGAACGGTTTAAACTTGCCACCGATTCTGCAGGAATTGGGGTTTGGGAGTTAAATCTGAATACTGGCGAACTTGTTTGGGATGACTGGATGTTCAAATTGTACGGAACGAATAAGAAGGAGTTCAGCAGCACATACGATGCATGGCTTAATGGGCTGCATCCTGAGGATCGAGAGAGAGCTGAAAAAGAATTTTCTCAGGCAGTCCGAGGCGAAAAAGAATTTAATGCCGAATTCCGAGTCAAATGGAAAACTGGTGAAATAAGACATATTAAAGCGTACGCTAGAGTCGTGAGAGAATCTGACGATGAGGTCAATCGTATAATTGGTGTAAATTTTGACGTCACAGAACAGAAACGAGCTAAAGAAGCACTTGCCATCAGCGAAGAACGATTCAGAGTTATGCTGGAAAACGCTCCCTTGGGAATAGCATTAGTTAATGGGGAGGGTAAACCAGAATTTAATAATCGTGCAATCCAAGACCTGCTAGGCTATTCCGCTGAGGAGTTATCAACCAAATCATTTACCGAGTTTACGCATCCGGAAGACCTCGATTTGGATTGGAAGTTATTCCAGGAATTATTGGATGGAAAACGGAAGGCGTATTCAATTGAAAAACGTTATTTTCATAAAGATGGAGATACCATTTGGGCAAAGTTGCTGGTAACGATCTTACGAGGTCAGCATTCCACTGATCAAAATGTTATGGCAATGGTTGAAAATATCACTGAGCAAAAGAAATTCCAGGAACAGTTGGAAGTCAGTGAGAAATCGCTACGAAATACTATCAATGCAGTTGATTCCATCATTTACCTGCTTGATCGAAATGGTAAAGTGATTATTTTGAATAAAAGTGCTTTGAAGGAATATAAGTGTACAGAATCTGAAATACTTGGGAAATCGATATTTGATTTGATGAGTCCAAAGGTAGTTAAATTGAGGTGGAACCAATTCCAAAATGTCCTTCTAAGTTCAGAAGTTGTTCATTTTGAGGATACTCAGGATAGGAAGATTATTGAGAATACATTCTACCCGATTCGTGATAAAAAGGGTGATGTCAGTAGAGTTGCGTATTACGGCAGGGATGTTACACAACTGCGAGAACAACAAGATGCCCTTGAACGTATGGTGACTGAACTGGAAAACAAGAACGCAGAACTGGAACGTTTCACTTATACTGTCTCTCATGATTTACGCAGTCCCATGATCACAATCGAAACTTTCCTCGGATTTCTCAAAGAAGATATTGACAACAACGACACGGAATCGATAGAAGATGACATCAAACGTGTCACTGGAGCAGTAAAAAGTTTGAAGGGCATGTTGGATGCTCTCTTGGATTTATCCAGAGTTGGCAGGTTTACCGATAATCCAAGTCCTGTTGATTTAAATATTATTGTAGGCGAAGTACAGGAACTTCTCACAGCTCTTATCAATACAAAATCAGTCACATTGGTTATCGATAATGAATTACCGGTGATAAGCGCGGATCCGGTTCGTTTCCGACAGGTGTATCAGAATCTCATTGAAAATTCAGTAAAATTCAGCAGAGAGGACAACAATCCAACCATCAACATTGGTGCAATTAAAGAGAATAATCAGTACATTTGCTATATTAAGGACAATGGTATCGGTATCAAACCGGAATACTCTGATCGAATCTTCCAATTATTTGAGAAATTTGATCCCAAGTTACCCGGTTATGGAATTGGGCTTTCCCTTGTAAAACGAATTATAGAAACTTATGGTGGAAAAATCTGGGCGGAATCTGAAGGTGAGAATAGCGGCACAACTATCTATTTCATCCTACCTCTCAATTTGATAGATCAGGGAATATCTGAGTGAAGTTGGACATTCTAATTGCTTTTGGAGTTCTAAATGGCTGAAGAAGTAAAACCCTTTGAGATTTTACTCATTGAAGACAATGATGACCATGCTGCAGCAGTGAAACGAAGTTTTCGTAAGCACAGGTTGGAGAATCATATTACTCACCTAAAGGATGGTGAAGAGGCGATGAACTACCTCTTTAGAAAAGGTGAATTTGAAGACCCGTTAAAAAGCCCTCGTCCAAAAGTTATTCTGCTCGACCTGCGTCTGCCGAAACTCGATGGATTAGACATCCTTAAAGCCATTAAATCTGACGATCAATTGAAACATTTGCCAGTCGTGGTACTGACCTCATCTCGTACAGATCAAGACATCGAAAAAGCGACTGAACTTCATGCGAATAGTTTTGTCGTCAAACCCGTAAGCTTCGACAAATTCGTAAAATTGATGGATGATCTGGGCTATTATTGGCTTGGATATCACACCAGTCCACTCGGTTGAGAAAATCTGGAGATCACAACATGAAATATCAAACCATCCCTGTGCCACTTCCCAACCCTGTCACTATACTTCTTGTTGAAGATGATCCTGATCATTCTACGGCGATCATTCGTTCCATGAAACGTTTTGATCTTGACTATAAATTCCATCATGTGATTACACTGGCAGAAGCTAGAGAATATCTTCGTAACAATACTCCTGATATCGTGTTGACTGATTATATGTTGCCTGATGGCGATGGACTTGACCTCCTGCCCGCAGAAGATAGTGAGCCAGAGTGTGCGTACATCGTATTGACCAGCCAGGGCAATGAGATGGTTGCGGTTGAGGCAATGAAACGTGGTGTGATGGATTATGTGGTTAAAACTCCACCGGTTATGCGTGAAATGCACCAGATCGTCCGTAGATGCCTGCGCGAGTGGATCACGATTCAGGAGAAAAAAATTGCCGAACTTGAGATAAAACGTAGTATGGAGAGGTTTCAAAACCTTTTCGAGCAATCAAGTGAAGCAATATTTGTTAGACGACAGGGGAATTTTTTACTCGTAAATGAAAACTTTTGTAATATGTTCATTGTTGAGAGAGATGCAGTGTATAAAGGCGATTTTGATCTAATGAAATATGTACATGAAGAGGATATAGAGAAGGTCGCTGACCGTCTAAAGAATCCAACCCCCGGAAAGCCTTGTAGATTTAGAATCACCCTGGAGGGAGGATTGGAAAAACATCTTCGCTCCTCAACTTCAGTCATTAACTGGGAAGGTGATGAAGCAATAATCGGTAGCATTGAGGATATTTCTGCAGAAGTTGAACTCAACACGCAACGTGAAAAGGAACAGCAGTTTGAAGCGGTTAAAAAGCTGATTCTTACAATCGCACATGAATTCCGTCAACCGATGGCAATCCTGCAGGGCTCTGCTGACCTGATCAGCTCCGGAATTATGGATCCTGAAAAGATTATTGAGATGATGCCTCGAGTAACGCGTCAAGTACAACGTATGGATAAATTAGTTGATCGCCTGGTAAAACTTCGCGAACTGAAAGAAGTCGATTACGCACAAGGTTTGAAATACTTCGACGTCCTGGGGGAAACACCACCTGATAATCCCTCGAGCTAGTAAAAATTTTTAGGAATTCCAGTGAGGATTTTCAGGCTTGCTATAGTTCACCTATGAGAACCGTAGCGAGTTACGGACCACCTAGGCCATATTCAAGTAAAAAAGCAAAAGAAGCGCAATCCAAAGTGGCTTAATTCTACACATGATTGATCCCCTCCAAGTTGTATTGCTCTACTTCACTATAGATATTACTTTTGGTTTTGAGTTTTCCGTGATGTTTACAGGTACGATAATATATGTCCCATTGGATAAATCTGATTGTAATTGAATCAAGGAATTCCCGTCTGCACCGTATCCGCTGATCAGTTGACCCATAATATTAAATACTCGAAACCTTTTATGGTTTGAACTAAAACCTTGCATATAAAAATCGTTGACTTCTAACTCACTAAAATGTCCTGAGCTATCAATAGGGGTCGTTTCAAATGCATTGTCGTTGAGTGGTAAAAGTTGAGATCTATAAATTCCTCGAATTAGAATGTTATTTTCGTTCCGATACGCTGAGATAAAGTAAAGATCGATTTGTGGCTTAGTTGGATGGGCAAGCATAGAAGGATCCCTGAACCCAAACACCCCGTGCACTTCTGTTTCAATCAATTGAAGTGGAAGCATATTTTGTATATCGCCGTTTGTAATTCTTGAATAGAACATTTGGGTGTCGTCCAACTGAAAAGCCATATGAACATTATTAAATGCATCAACTGCAAGTGTGTGATCTCCTCCCTCATTCGAAAGATAACAACCTTCAACTGAACCATCCGCTTTTCGAATTGTCAAATAGGTGGCAGTATCCAGATTGTAGATTCTTTTATGGATAAAATAGACATTGCCCTGGTTATCGACTACCGGCTTGTTTTTATAGTAAAACCGGTCATCAAATAGAGAATCCTGATCCATTGTAACTAGCTCTGGAGCCAATAGAAGCTCTCCATCATAATCAATTTGGGTATAAAATGTTCTACTTCTCCACAGCCCCTGATCTGTAAAATAGGGGACATAAAGCATTGCATGGATTATCTCACCATCAGATGTTGCGCTGATATCCATGGTTCCATCATGTCCTCGCAAAATTTCATCTTCGAATTCAATACTTACAGAATCCATCACCTCAGAAAAACCTGTACCATATCTCCTATATTTCACAATAAAATGTCGTTCCTCATTACGGTTTACAGCGAGGTAAACGATCCCTCCGTTCGGATGGTTATCAAGAAACCAGTTAAAACTGTTGTATATTCTGCTTTCCAACTGTATCGAGTGAAATCCTTCGCCAACTGGCTGGTCACCATCCTGATTGAATTTAACAATTCTCCTGATTCCACCACTACCCCCTTCGTCTACAACCCAAAGAGTACCATCATTTTCAATGAACCCATCAATTTCGTTAATTTCATAGTCATGAACCTGTGAATGGTTCTCAAAAAGATGTTCACCATTCTCTGAAAAAATATTGAAGTAGAATCTGGCACTCTCGAACCTATCTCTATCCTTTCCACACAAAACCATTGAATTGCCATTATCCAGTCTTAATGCTCCCAGTGCTTCAAAACTACCACCACCAAGTTGGCGTACCATGGTTGGTGCTGACCAATCTTCACTGAAAGCCGGTACAAGATCACCACCCGGATGGTCTTCGTCCGATCTCGCGCAACCCAGGGGTAGCACAAGCAGCAGGCATGTGAATAAAATGACAAACTGTCTGGCGGTGTACGTTTTTTGAAGCATGATTTATCCCTCACTAAAGTTCATGAATCTGTTTTCCTCTACTCATCTTACAGAGTACAGCCGTGAAACACAAGATTCATGAGACAAGAGAATAGATCGTCGCGTCTACTATTGTTGAGGTACTCATTAACTCACCCGATGCAAATGGTTCGTACGTCAGTTCGTTCCGTTATCGGTGTATCATCTCATCACAGCATGAGGATGAATGCCATGAAGAGGGGTAATGGTTAATGGTCAGGTGGCTTGTTGAAAGGTCAATTACTGGAGCCATTCTGGTTAGTTGTTTTCCAAGTATGATACCTGCAGCAAGCTGCAGGCCACCCCGCCGAAGATATTCATGACCGAGACGGTCATGCTACGAAAACCGCCATAATCCTAAGCCAAAACAGTATCTGGAATTATGTAGGACGGGCGTCCCGCCCGTGGGGGATTATAACTATCCTGCCTATGATTCACGTTACCGCTTCTAGAAGGTTAGCTTATACCTTGCTGGCATGATAACCGCAATCTTGATCGAAGATATTCATGACCGAGACGGTCATGCTACGAAAACCACCATAATCCTAAACCAAACTGGTATCCGGCATCATGTAGAACGGGCGTCCCGCCCGTGGGTGATTATAACTATCCTGCCTATGATTCACATTTCAGCGTCCAGAAGGTTAGCTAATACCATGCTGGCATGATAACCGCCTTCTTGATCGAAGATATTCATGACCGAGACGGTCATGCTACGAAAACCACCATAATCCTAAGCCAAAACAGTATCCGGCATCATGTAGAACGGGCGTCCCGCCCGTGGGTGATTATAACTATCCTGCCTATGATTCACATTTCAGCTTCCAGAAGGTTAGCTTATACCATGCTGGCATGACGTGTGGTGATCTGAGAAAGGATTGCAATACGGTTGATCTTTTCGCCCCGCGATACAAGATCACGGGCTACCTGGAAGACTGCCTCAATTACTCTCGATAACTCCATTCCAGCTCATCGAGGAAGCGGTCAAATTGAAACAACTGTTCGTATTGCAGACGAGCGGCTTTCCCCATGGTGGTACGTTCATACTCATCATCGATCAAAAGTTGAACCCCACCAGCGAAACCGTCAATATCATCGCTTGGCACCACGATTCCAGTCATCCCATTTTCCACAACCTCGGGCAATCCATCAACATCGGTAACAATACCAGGCAATCCAGCTCGTGCCGCTTCAATCATCGCCAATCCCAAGCCCTCACGTTCAGTGCTCGGTTGCACTACAATATCTGACGCACTGAATAACTCTTCGACAGTAGTAATCGAACCCAGAAGGTGTACACGATCCTTCAAATCCAACTGTTCAATTGCCAGTTCGATTGTTGCACGTTCCGAACCTTCACCCGCAAGATATAAAACTGCACCCTGCACTTTGGAAAACGCTTCCAGCAGCATTTTATGACCTTTGTGAGGAAGCAGGTTCGCCACACAGCTGACAACGATTTGTTTTTCTGGAATGGCAAAGAGCTCTCTGGCACACTTTTTTGTAACTTTCAGCCTTTCTGGAATATCAGGAACTCCACTGTACAAAACCTTTACCTTCTCCTCAGGAATGTTAAAGGTTTTAACTGTATCCTCTTTTACGGCATGACTGATCGCTATAATTTCATCGCAAGCCTCTGCAAGCAGACGTTCCCTCAGAATCATCAACCTGCCAGGAGAATGTGCACGTGAGAGGATTGTATGAATGTGATAAACCTTGCGTACCTGTTTGGTCGTGATTCCCAATAACGCCAACCGTCCCAGTGTTCCGGCAGGTAGTGCGTGCATGTGTACGACATCCGGGGAACCGCGCAGTAGTTCAAGTCGGAGACGGTACAGTTCTGTGGGAATGCTCCTTGTAACTCCAGAAATAACAACTGGAACTCTGCTCTTTTTCAGTCGTTCAGCAACATCTCCACCAGATGTCAGGGTTACCACTCGTACTTTATGCCCACGTTCGCGTTGACCATGAATGATTCGTTCCAGCAATACCTCTACCCCACCCCTGCCCAGGGTTTGGGCTACATGGACAATCTTCATCCTTTCTCCCCAGAATGGAAACGATCTAAGACACCTTTGATTTCCTGCAAATTCAGCACACGAAAGAGAAATAGTGATCCAGTGTATAGTATACCGAAGACAAGCACTCCTGCGATCAATTCAGGCAGTGCGTCAATTCTGCCAACACCATGACTCAATGGATGAATCAACATAGTTGAACCCTTGCACCCTAATCCTGCTATTAACGCGGTGAGTAATGGCAACCCCCACGAATAGAAAAAAAACTTGCGAATCGACTGTTTTAAACCCCGAAGCGCAATGAGAGTGAATGACATTTGTCCGATAGTCGCCGCTATAAAAGACCCCAGAAGAACACCAACAAAACCAAACGTATAGTAAAGCCCGATTGAAAGACTGACGTTCAACAATGCCTGTATTCCACCAGTTTTTGCTTCCCAGCCGGGAAAACCTGCCCCACGGGCGCAGAGTCGTAATGGCTGTGTAAGTGTACTCATCAAATATGTCGCGATAAGAATTCTTATGGTCAGTATAATATCAGGATGCGGAACTGAACCCAGCCAGACAGTAAGCAATGGTACTGCCAACACGATTATTGCAATTCCCACTGGCAGTGAAAGAATAGCGACATATTTCCCACTGCGGCGTAACAGTTCCTCGAAACGTTTATAATCGCCACTTGTGCTGAATGCTGCAGCTGCTGGTTCAACAACATATAAAGTGACCTGTGAAACCAGGTTCGCGCTGGACGCTCCCTTTGCTCCTAAATCATAATGGGTCACACTATTCAAACCTATCACTCGACCCAGCAGCAAACGGTCAAACTGCATATTGATCATCTCAGCGAAACGTGAGAACTGAACAGTAATGCCGAACTTCCACATTGCTCGAAAAACTGAAATGCTCCAGTATTTCAGCCCAATCTTCCAATTTGGCACAATCGCCAGACCATTTCCATAGAATATACTTAATCGTACCAAGCTGAAAATCGCGGAACCGAATGCCAAACCCAGAATCCCCCACCCCATACTCAGGACGAAGACTGTCATCCCTGCATTTAAAACTCCAATAATCATGTGCAAAGTCGCCAGACGATCTGCTCTATGCGATGCGATGATTAGTGCACGGGCGTAATTCGAGAAATATCCCGATGCCAGAATCCAGATCATACATCTCCAAACCCACCTTCCCTCTTGCTCAAACTCGGCTACCTCATGGTAAAAACGAAAAATGAGTGGTTCAGCGAGAAAACCAAGTAGAAGCAAAAACAGGGCAAAGGCTGCAAAAAAGAGAAAGGAGGTCGAAAATACACGATACTTCTCATCAGCATCATCGGATGAAATTGCGATGGTGAGGTTTCGGTTCAAACTGGCGCCAAAACCCAGGTCTGCCAGATTAAAGTATGCGACGACAGCATATAAAAGTGCCCAGAGTCCGTACGCTTCAGCACCGAGTCTGTGCAGGATAAAGGGGACGAGCAGAAATCCAATCAGCGCATCGAGGGCACGATTCATCGCAAACCCAGCAGTCCCACGTACCATTCCCCGTGAAATACGAGAGGCAGCATCTGTGGGTTTCGCAGGGTCAGTTTTCATAGAATGGATTGTTGGTGTCTGTTAAGGGTTTTTCGGGTTTAGCCTGTGATTTTTTCGCTCTAACCAAGTGCCGATTTCAGTTTATCAATTGGCTCAATGGGAGTGGGATCGGTCTCAGCATGAATTGCCATCCAGAAAGATAACCAATCACCGAGAATCGTAAATTCCATCAGACGAGCAAATGGATGTGCTGACTGTGGAGATAAAACTTCCACATCGATCCCAACTTCTTCTGCTAACTTTGCAGTGATCTCGACTCGCTTTTTCACATCATCAGGACTATCGGGATCAATCAGAAATATCGCTGCCATAGTTTTGGTGAAACCGAGACTTTCCACATAAGCAACAACTTCGTTGTGATTCATTTCGGGCAGTTCACCCCAATGTGCGGGACGTTTGGCATTCTCATTGATCTGAGTCATCCAACGTCTGGCAACCGCTGTATAGATACCTGTCCCGTAGATCATTGGAAGACGGTTTGAGAGCAACGATAACAGCCTGTTCATCAATTCAGTCGAATGATCTGGGGTGGAAAGTTTGCCAGCGTACTGAGTCAGCTCGGCAAATGTCCCGGGGATTGCGTTTTTATCCACGCTACACCAGCCTCTACCGCATATTGCTGCATAGGTATATGCAAACAAATCACCCAATGCCGATCGAGGCGGTTTGCCACCTGGAACTAACCACGGAGTTATGCCTTGCTCTTCAGCCCATTTTGCCAGCTTTCCACCTGAGGTTAAAATGTCAATCTGCGTTCCTCTATCGTGAACTTCGGTGACTGTCTGCAGGGTTTCAGCGGTGTTACCCGAAAAACTGACTGCGATAAGCCGATCCTGCTTTCCAATCCACGCTGGCAGTCTGCCTCCCCTGTGGACATAAACCGGGAAATGGCTACTGCTTTTACATAGTGCGGAACAGTAGTCTCCACCTATCGCGCTTCCACCCATTCCCGCCCATACGAGAACTCGAGGTGGCTGGAGGTTTTGCCCTTCAACAGCTTTTAAACCAGCGTGCCAGCTTCGTTCAAGCTGCTTGGGAAATTCGCTGATGTAGCCGTACATACCTGATTTATCTATCGATTGATATTTCATTTTTTTCCCTGGATAATTATTTGAGTCATGTTATCAGTAACTCAACTACTCGAGTCTACAATCTTGCTTCTGATGTATTCTTGAACCACTCATAGGTTTCCAGAATACCATCATCAAGCTCAATTATGTGTTTCCAGCCGAGTGAATGCAGACGTGAGACATCCATCAACTTTCGCGGTGTGCCGTCTGGTTTGCTAGTGTCATACACAAGATCGCCATCGTAACCAACCAGATTTTTTATCTGCAACGCCAGGTCTTTAATAGCGATATCATCGCCAACTCCAACATTGAAGATCAGGTCAGGGGCAACTTCACGCAGTTTATCACCATCCTCATTCATGACAAATTCGACAGCAGATGCGACATCATCCACATGCAGAAATTCACGTTTCGGAGTACCAGTTCCCCAGATAGTAACATTCGGTGCTTTTTTCAGTTTCGCCTCATGGAATTTGCGAATGAATGCCGGCATCACATGGGAAGTTTCCAGATCAAAATTATCCCCAGGACCATATAAATTTGTCGGCATCAGGCAGAAAGATTCAAAACCATGCTGTCGATAATATGCCTGGCACATCAACACACCCGCAATCTTCGCGATAGCGTACGCATCGTTCGTAGGTTCCAATTTGCCAGTCAGCAAGTGTTCTTCCTTCATCGGCTGAGGGGCATGTTTGGGGTAAATACAGGAAGAACCGAGCAACATGAAACGTTTGCAATTATTTTCGTATGCAGCGTGGACAGAGTTCGTTTCTATCTGCAGATTTATCCTGATAAAATCAGCGGGATAGCTATTATTCGCGACGATCCCTCCCACGTACGCCGCAGCCAGGATTACATATTCCGGTTTCTCTTCAGCGAAAAACTGGTAGGTAGCTGCTTGATCAGTCAGATCGAGCTCGGCGTGAGTCCGTGTAATGAGATTTGTATACCCCATCTCTTGAAACCGCCTTAAAATTGCACTACCGACCAGTCCGCGATGCCCCGTAAGGAATATCTTCGCATCTCTATTCATCATTTTCCTTTATAACTCCTCTTCAACTACAAGTAGCAAATGTAGAAACTACCGTCTTGTAATACAATGATTTTATGCAGTACCAGTTACAATTTAAACATCCTGATCGTTACTAAATCTTGAGTTTAATCTCATGTGAAAATAACCTAAAGAAGCGAAAAACTTCATTTTTCCTTGTTGATTCTATTGAACTTTCAGAGTCCCGCTTATACCTTCTCTATTGGATTGATTAAAATGGACTGGGAGATTGGCACTGGATTTATCCAGTGTCTATTAGGTCCATATTTAGAGTTATTAAACATTGGACAAGTCCAATGCCATCAGTCAAAGTACGTGATTCAATCCACTAGATACACCACAACGCAGGAGGAGATCATGAAAGCTTTTAGATTTCTTTCACTCTTTGCGGCACTGTTGATTATTGTTCTACCCCTTCACGCCGCAGAAACAGTTCAATTGCAACCTGAAAACTCAACTCTGTCCTGGTTCTATCCTGAACTGGACACCGATTTCGCCGATTCGGTAAGCTATTTCCAGCCCAATGATGCCCCTACAATTTATTTGACCAGCAATGCCTGGGCAGCGACACGATTCACACCCCCCGGGAACCTGGAGCTACAGGGTGTTAGATTCCGTTGTTACAATCTCTATAACAATCAGGAAGATCAATGCAGGGTTTATATCTATAGCGACGCCAACGGTCAACCCGGCGAGAACCTGCTGGATGATTACGCCTGGATTGGAACCATACCCAACGGTCATACCTGGGTCGAGGTGATGCTGGATGAGGAGGATTATCTCCAATTGAATGGTGGCGAGGACTTCTGGATCATCTATGGACCTGCACCAGGAGGAGCTTACCAGGAGGGTAATGGCTGGTGGGTCTCGGTCGATCAATCGAACACAAATTCCAGAAGTCGACTTGGTACTGGTGGAATCGATGGCACCTATAACACTATTCTTGGAGGTGATCTCTATGTCACCGCAGGAGGAGTGATGGCTCAATTTTACGATCTCGAACTGCTTTCAATCTCAAATACCGTGGATCGTTTTTTCCTCAATCCAGATGAAGAGATCGAGCTGCAAGCGCGAGTGACCAACAGTGGCAATATGGAATCCCCCGAGGCTGCGGTTCAATTTACTGTTGTCAATGAAGATGGTGACACAACCTTTGTTGCCTTTGCCGATGTACCGATGCTGGAATCGGGTGAAGAGATTCAGGTAACCTCACGTGAAATCTGGATGGCTGAAACTACCGGTGAGTTCCATGTTTATGGTCACATTATCCTGAATACAGACCCCATCGAAGAGAACAATGAGGCTGCTCTTCTCCAATCTGTGCAACCTCCGGGGAGATGGTACACGTATGATGATGGCACCTTTGAAGCTGCGAATGACTACGCTGCGGGTAATGGCTGGGCGCAGACTTATATCCCTCGTCACTATCCGGTAAGAATCGACCGTGCCATGTGGTATTTCGACAGCGCAAACGATCAAACCGATATCAAGGTCTGGAAGATGGACGGGCAGGATATTGATGAAGTGATCTGGAGTTATACCGGTGATGTCCACCAGGGCTGGAATATATTCGAAATCCTCGATCCTGAGGAACCGCAGTTCTACACCTACGACGAGGGTGTGTTCGCTACTGTCTACATGTGGACAGAAGGCAGCTCGTTTTCCAAGGACCTCGATCCCCCGATCAGCGCACAAAATGATGATATGCACACCATGTCGTATACCGTCGCCAATAACGGCGAGGCGATTCTTCCCTCCACTTCCGGGAACTGGAGCATGCGTCTGATGATGTCCGCGGAGTCCAACCCACCGCACAATTTTTCACTCCTGCTTCCAACAAATGGCAGACGGCTCCCTCCTCTTCCGCTGACGCTCTCCTGGGAAGCGGCATTTGATCCCGACCCATGGGATACCCTCACCTATTCGCTCTATCTGGATGACAACCCCGATAACCTTGTCGACCCACTCGAATGGGATCTGACCGAAACCTCAATCGAGTTCGATGGTGTCGCCGGAAGAACATACTACTGGACTGTCAGTGCCAGTGATGGTGAGTTCGAGGAGGTCTGGGCGGATGAGGTCTACACGTTCACACTGCTCGAATGGCCTGAACCACCCGGTGAGTTTAACCTGCTGACCCCTGCGGATGGTTCAACCTTCCCCTGGCAGGAAAATCTGACACTTGACTTTGCCTGGGAAGATGCTGTCGATCCCAATCCGGGAGATGTCGTTCGTTATCGTCTGAATATGCACTTCACAGGTACTGATTTCGATTCAACACTACGATTCACCAACATCGCAGATACGACCTATCAGTTCATGTTGACTGAAGCTTTATCGCTTTCCTCCTCCTGCGAATGGTATGTCACAGCGTTTTCTCAACCGCATGAAGTGGAGAGCAATCAACATTTTAGCTTCACCATAGAGCATGAAGAATCGCTCAATGAATTTCCAGGTTCAGGGCTGCCATCTGAATTTGCACTGTTACCTGTCTATCCCAACCCATTCAACAGCACCCTGCAGATCACTGTCGCACTGCCAGAATCGGGTAACCTGGCTGTAAAAGTCTTTGATATTCTCGGCAACGAGCTTGAGACGATTCATCGCGGGTTTGTAGCATCAGGCTATCATATCTTCACATGGTCACCGGATGTGGCTTCAGGGATTTATGTCGTCCAAGTCGATAATCAGAGGGGGAGTGTTATTCATCAGAAAGCGATCTTTATGAAATAAGAATAGAATAGGTAGCCCGGGATCTCCCCTTATTCTGTTAAGGATAGAAGGAGACTGGAACGTAGAAACATAAAGTAGTCAGCATTTCATTTAATGATATTGACGGATAGTTTTATTAGATCTTATTCAGGACTATAGTAACTCGCGAAAGTAAGTTGTGTTTGCGCTAGAGATTTTTGCTCTTTGACACATGTATATTGAGTCTATGAATAGATCGCTTGAACCTTCTCTTTCGTTCGGTGATGCAACGTTTATTGCAGATATC
>JAIOHU010000026.1 GCA_019912845.1 bacterium | reverse complement strand
TTGTATCTGACATGGAAACTGGCGATCCAATTGCTGATGCCGATGTATTTGTCAGCAATGGTTTCGGCACAACTGATGAAGAAGGTTACTACTTCGTCGAAGGTGTATTCTCCGGTGCAACGACCATCACAGTCAGTGCCGGTGGTTATTTTGACTACATGGCAGATGTCGTTCTTGAAGCAGGTTTGAACACAGTTGACGCCGAACTGGAAGGAGTTCCCGGCGGTCAGGAAAATACCTACTTCGATGACTTCGAAGAAGATGGTGGTTGGTTTGAGGCGAACAACGCCTGGGAGTGGGGTGAACCTACAGTAAACCCGAACGGTGCCTTTTCTGGTACCCATGGCTGGTCAAGCTGGCTGAACACCAACTATCAGAACAATGATGATGCTCTTCTCACCACAGCAGTTGAGTGGACACTTGAGACTTGGGATGCTTATGTAACCTATTACCACTGGTATTATTATGAATCAGGCTGGGATGGTTACAACTTCCAGATTTCCACCGATGCTGGTCAGACCTGGACGGTTCTCGATCCTGAAGGTGGCTACAATGATGACAGCGTAGTTGGTCTTGATGGTCAGCCTGGTTTTACCGCCAGTGCTCAGCAGTGGACACAGGTTACTTTTGACTTGACACCTTTCCTTGGTGAGACAGTCAAGTTACGTTTCCGTCACGGTACCGATAGCAGTGTGAATACCTATCCTGGCGTGACGATTGACGACTTCGAGATTTATCTTGCACCGACCACCACCGGTACAGTTGAAGGTATTGTTTCCGACAACACGAACGGTGATCCTATTGAAGGTGCATTGGTAGACTTTGGTGGCTTTACAGGCGTTACCGATATTGATGGTTATTACTTCATTGATGATGTCTGGGCGACAACCTACACTGCAATTGCAAGCGCAGAAGGTTTCTGGCCTACGATGGTTGATCTTGAAGTAGTTGAAGGTGACAACGTCTTTGATTTCGGTCTTGATTGTGGCCCAGAAGGTACAGTTGATCCCGAATTCTTTGAATTTGATGTAGGCTGGCTCGGTGGTGCAACAGACATCCTGACAGTCGGCAATATCGGTTGTAGCGATATGGACTTCGATGTTGATGTTACTTATATCGAAGACGAAATGGTTACTGCAATGCGTCAGAACACGCAAGAGTATCTCAGAAATCATATTGTTGAAGCTGGCAACTTTGATCCAAACCTACCAGCAACAACAGAAATTGCAGCATATCCAACTACTCCGACGACTCCACAGGCTAGTGAACTTGATGATCCATATTTCTTGATCATTCAAGATGCGAATGCCTGGGGTGCGCCAGCTCATCAGACGATTCTTGATGGAATGGAAGTACCTTATGACTTAATCAACTCTGGTCAGATGGCTGATCATCCATTGGATGAGTACACTTGTATTATTTTCCCAAATGTACAGAGCCAGAACTTCCTCAATACTGTCCAGAACAATGAAGAACGATTCCTTGATTTCATGGATGGTGGCGGTTGGATCATCTTTGGTGGTTGTACACAGAATTATTCGTGGAACCTCTGGGGCATGAGCAACACTTACAGCACCAATGGCATTGGTGTAAACAACATGCCTGATCATCCTATCATGGAAGGTATGCCCGACCAGTGGACAGGAAACTCAGACAACCACGACTATATTAATGATGTACCTGATGATGCAAATGTCATCACTGTCAGTGGTGCAGGCAACCCAACCTTGATCGAAGCAGAATTTGGTCGTGGTACACTACTTCTCAACACAATGACTTGGGAAATTGGTTGGAATCAGAACCCGATGTGGGGTAATGGTGACGTCCTTATTAATACAATCGGTTATGCAGTGCTTGAAGCCGGACAAGGTGGATGGTTGACTGTAGAACCTAATTCAGGCACAGTTGAACCTGATGGTATCATGGACCTCGATGTCCTCGTTGATGCCTCCCAGGTTGATCTTCCTGGAATTTATGAAGCTACAATTGATGTATGGTATGATGATGGTACAGAAGAAGGCGGCATGGTCACTTCATGGGTAACTATGAATGTTGGCGATCCTGGCTCTCTTGAAGGTATTGTCTACGACTCAGAATCAGGTGATCCGATTGCGGGCGCACTGGTAACAATCTGGGGCGAACTTGAAGAACCTGTAGCTGAAATTGAAACAGATGTTGATGGTTTCTACACCTATCCGCTCGGAACAGGTGATTGGGATATCATGGCTGATGCCATGGGTTATTATCCCTCCGACATCGAAACTGCAGCAGTCATTGAAGGTGAAGCGACAGTTCTTGATATCGCACTTGATCACGAAATCGCACCTGAACTTGTTGCCGATCCCGAATTCTTTGATTTTGAAGCGGGTTGGTTAGGTTCAGACAGTGATATTCTTACACTTGGAAACTTCGGTGGTTTGCCAGCAGACTGGTCTGCCAGCATTACCTATATCGAAGATGAAATAGCAGCTCGTGGTAACGATGCACAAGCACGTCGCGAACGCGTTATTGAAAACTGGATTGCACGTTCTGGTGTTCTTGATGGTCCGCTTACCAGTTATCCGTTACCAACCACTATTGGTGCAAATGGTCCTGACGTTATCACTCGTCCAGAGCAGATTGCCCGTGTGATTGATGGTAATGGCGAATTGGATAATGCCAATGTGCTGCTTTACCCGGCAGATACTCCTGGTTATCCAGAAGATGTTGCTGATAAACTGGCAGCACTGGAAATCTTTGAAACAATTACAATCGTTGATGCTCGTTTTGTCGTTCCTTCGCTTGAAGAACTGATGGAATACGATGCAGTGATGACCTGGACGAACTATGGTTATCTCGATCGTGTTGGTGTAGGCGATGTAATGGCTGACTATGTTGATGAAGGATACGGTGTTGTAACTGCAGTATTCGAATCAGCAGGTGTTTATATGCTTGGTCGCTGGAATACTGAGCAATACTTTGCTTTCCCAACTTCAGGAAATCAATATGGTCCTCAGCAGACTATGGGTGAAGTATTTGAGCCTGGTCATCTGATGATGGAAGGTATTGAAACTCTTGATGGTGGTACTTCCTCTTATCGTCAGAGCACATTTGATGTACATCCAGAAGCCCTGCGTGTTGTTGACTGGGCAGACGGTCGTGCAGTAGCTGCAGTCCGTGACCAGATGGACAACGGTATTACAGTAGCCCTCGGTCTCTTCCCACCATCAAATGATGCTATCAACGGTGGTTGGAATCCAGCAAGTGACTGCGATGTACTGATGGGTAATGCACTTCTCGTAGCTTCCGGTGCTGGTGGATGGCTTTCAATTGAGCCAAACAGCGGTCGCTTGGAAATTGATGAAGTGACAGAGCTTGATGTTCTTGCTGATGCAATTGATGTAGAGCTTCCTGGAGTTTATGAAGCTCTGATCGACTTTACCGTTGCATGGCCAGATACACTTGATCCAGTTTCTGTATGGGTTTCGTTAGTAATTGGAGATCCCGGTTCAGTGGCAGGTTTTGTTGTTGATTCTGACACTGGTGATCCTCTATTTGAAGCAGAAGTTACCGTATGGGATGAAAATGGTGAACCCTTCATGGTTGCCATAACCGATGAAGAAGGCTATTACACAATTCCGCTCGGAACAGGAGCATATGATATCTCAGCAATTGCTGCTGATCATTACGGTTCCGAAGTTGAAGTTGTTGATGTAGTCGAAGGCGAAGTTACAGTACAGGACTTCTCACTTGTAGCGCACGTTCCGCCATTCTTAGTGACAGATCGTGAAAATATGACTTTCATCGCTAACCCCGGTGAATTGTCTGAACCACAAACTCTTTCCCTGAGCAATATTGGTGGTCTCGATGTAAACTGGGGCTCCAGTGTTACTTATGTGGATGATGAAATGATCGCACGTCGTCTCCTCAATGGTTTCGATATGTATGGCAATCGTCTTACTGCACGTACACCAATTGAAAATGTGGTCACTTTCCCGACCGCTGAACAATTGGAAGATGCGCCAGCAGAAAAGGCTGAATACTATACAACTTTGAAGAGTGCGTACGATAACGTTCAAGCAAATCAGGCTGTAACTGGTAAAGAATTTGAACTGCTGCGTGCTGAAGGTCTTGTTCCGAATCATGACGAACTAGACCGTACTGGTGGTCCGGATGCATTCGGTTACATCTTTGTTGATCAAGATGAAGGTAACGGTCCTACATTTGAATGGATTGATATCACCGAAACTGGTGTTGATGCACCTGAACCTACTGATGATGGCGTAACTGGTCCATTCCCGATTGGATTCGATTTTGAATTCTACGGAGAGACTTACAACCAGTGGTACATGGGCTCCAACGGTATGATTGGGTTCAGCAATGTTGGTATGACCAGCCTTAGCAACCAAAGTCTACCCACCGTGAGTACACCCAATAATTTGATTGCCTGGTTCTGGGATGACCTTGATCCGAATAGTGGCACTTCAGGACAATGCTACTATGAGAATATTGGTAACTCCCTGGTAATTCAGTTTGTCGATTGGGATCAATATCCTGACGGTCCCGGCCAGGCCGAGATCAATGCTGAAGTCATCCTTTATGACAACGGCGCGATCAAGATGCAGTATCTTGAATTTGACCCAGCATTTGACCGTGCAAGTGCCACAGTTGGTATTGAAAATGCTGCTGGTAATGTTGGTCTGATGTATAACTATAATGATGTGAACACAGCCCCCATGGCTGGAACCGCAATTGTATTCCATTGGGGTCAGTGGTCTGAAGGCTGGTTGGAAATTGAACCTTCCGGTGGTTTCCTTGAAGTCAATGATGAAATCATTCTCAGCCTGACTGCTGATGCGACAGATGAAGAAAACATGCCTGAAGGTATGTATGAAGGTATGGTCGAGTTTACTGGTGACCATCATCTTACCGAACCGGCAACCCTCTGGGCAACCTTCCTGGTAGGCGCAGGTGGTATTTTTGAAGTAGTTGAAGCGACTGGTCTTCCTTATCCGATCATCGTTGATGGTGCATTCTTTGATGATGAAGAAATGCCTGTTGGTTCTGCAATTGGTGCTTTCGATGGCGACCTTTGTGTCGGTGCGATCACTGTATCTGGCGAATGGCCACGTTCACTTATCACCTGGGAAGGTGATGAAGAACGAGGACTGCCAGGATTTACAAGTGGCAACCCGATTTCCTTTGAACTCTGGACACCCAATGGTGGCTATGCTGATGCAGAAGCTGAATTTACACAGGGTGACGGAAACTTTGGAACTGGTCCTTTCTCACAGGTATCAATTGGTGGTGCTGGTGGTGAACTGCAAGATCTCGTAGTACCTCTGGCAGCTAACTACTTTGAAATGATTTCTTCAAACCGTCAATCAGAGAATCTTAATGCATTAGATATCTTTGGTCAGGTAGCAGATCTCGCGATTGCTTATCAATCTGATGGTGGCATTGTTATTCCGCCATTCATTAACACCATTGGTGATATTGATCTGACACAGGGTTATCGTCTGTTTGTTGATGAACCCTCCTCAGTTACTTTCACAGGTCCATTAATGGATCCGATGACTGAGTTCCAGCTTAATGAAAACCTTTGGAACTGGATTGGTTACCCATTTGGTCAAGCACAGAACATCACCATCGGTCTTGCTGACATCGCTAATGATATTGCGATTATTTCAACGGACGATGGTCGTATCTGGCTGCCATTATTGGGTATCAATACACTGCCTAATCAGGTACCAGGTGAAGGTTATCTGGTATTCCCTGAAACAACACGTCCATTCAACTATATCTGGGGTGATGGTGTAGCTGCAGCAGGTAGTTCCGCTGATGTCTACCCGACTCCTGAAGTTGAAGGTGCTCCGACCGCAACGGGTCTGCCGTACCATGTTATTGTCAGCTTGTCTGATGAAGCAATGGCACTGCAGCCTGCAACCATCGAGCTGTTTGATGGTAGCACACTGGTTGGTAAAGCTGTAATCCTCGAAGATTATGACTATACCCCGGTAGTTGCCTGGGAAGGTAGCCAGGAACGTAATATTCAAGGATTCACAAGCGGCAATCGTATGAGCTATGTCTTCCGTGCTGCGGATGGCTCCAAGCTCCCGATGAAGCTCACTGGTGACAATGTTGTTTACGGCGACGGTCCTTATGCGGTTGCATCATTTGATTTAGTCGATATGCCGACTGAATTCGCAGTAGCACAGGGTTACCCGAATCCGTTTAACCCCTCAATCACCGTTCCATTTGCACTTCCGAACGCTGGTGAGGTTACCTTCCGCGTATTCAACGTACTCGGTCAGGAAGTCTTTAACTCCACACGCAATTATGAAATCGGTCATCACCGGTTCCTGTTCGATGCCAACAATGCTGGTAGCGAAATTGTAAGTGGTGTCTACTTCCTGCAGGTCGAATACACCGGTCAGGTTAAGACACAAAAACTGATGCTGCTGAAGTAATTCAGTCAGTCCAGTTTGAAGTAGATATGCAGCGTCTCGTTTCTTCGGAAACGAGGCGCTTTTTTTGTTTACTGTTTTTATCGAGGGGAAGCACAGTAGTATCCCTCATTATTTCACACCCCAATGCGAAACATCTCACCATCCGTTGAATTCATTCTTGAAAGTGTTCAAAAATGAGCAACTGCTCAATATCGAGCGATCAAAATTGAGCAATGGCATTATATTGCTCAGAACGGTAACCCTCCTGATTTATGTAAAGTTATAATTAACAAACACATAGAATGTTGTCATATATGGCATATTCCTTGCCATTTACAACAGATGAATAAGTGTGACTTTTGGATAGGGATTTATCTCAGTGGCATTTCAAAATTTTATTACCGGGGTATAATAGGAGCGAGGGAGGGTAAAGTGGACGGGAAAAACATACTCAAAAGTGTGATTGCTATTCTGGTTGTTACTTCTACTGCAATGGCTGGGGAAAGTTTGAGTAGTAAATATCCGGTGACCTTCTATGGATTCATTCGGGCGGAAGCTGTATTCGATAACTCAGAGGTTGCACAGGGTGATTGGTTGTTATTCGCACGACCAGAATCCAGTGCTGAGGCGGACCAGAGTGTATTTACAATGAATGCCAGACACACTCGTGTTGGATTCAAAATAGGAGGACCTGCATTTCAGGATGACGGACAGATTCGCGCGTTGTTAGAGGTCGATTTTGCTGGTGGATTTCCAAACTCTTCAACCGCTGCCAGACAACCACAACTTCGTTTGAGGCATGCCTGGATTGAACTGGATAAATCTTCATGGTCATTACGCTTTGGTCAGGACTGGGCGTTGATTTCCGGTCCATTTCCTTCCACCGCAAGTTTTGTTGTTGGTGCGGGAAAAGGGAATCTCTGGATGCGATACCCACAGTTAAAATATACCGTTAAATCAGATCCCTTCAAGTTCAGTTGCAGTATCAATCGTCCTATGGCTGGCAACACTAAATACAATGACTTTACAGGTGGAGATTTTGATCCAGTGGGTGATGGGGAACGTTCTGGATTGCCCTGGTTAATGGCGAGAATGTGGTACAATATGAGCGGATTTACTGCATCCTTTGGCGGTCACTATGGTCAGGAAAAGATCAATGATCTGTCTGGAAAAGATCATGTTACCGGGTCTTATTCAATCGTAGGTGATATTGGAATTAAACTCGAGAAGGTTGAGCTAACTGCGAAGGGATTTTACGGCGAAAATCTTAACAGTTTTTTCGGTGGTGTATTTCAGGGATTCTCCAAAGATTCGCTTGCGGTGACAAATATCTCCAGTGTTGGAGGTTGGGCGCAACTCAAATACCATCTAACAAAAACATATACTGCAACGATTGGTGGGGGTGTGGATGATCCTGATGACAGTGATCTGAACCACATTGATCCTGTGGAAGAGGCAAAAATGCGGACGATGAACAGTTGGCTTTTTGCGAATGTCGGATACACTATTTCCGAAGGACTTACATGTTTATTTGAGACGAATTTCCTGGAAACATCGTATAAAAATGGTGAAAGCGGGAATAATCTGCGTTTTATGTTTGTAACAACCTTTAAGTTCTAATAATTGCCCTTTGAGGATTTTCAGAAGGAGACAGCAATGAAATTAATGATTCGAGATAAAATTGTCAGCTTAAGTGCAGTCGCATGTTTATTGCCAATTGTCGTCATGATATTAATGATTGCGATTCAGAAAAATGGTGCGCAACAGCAGGTTGGAGAAGAGGTAGACAAACTTGCCAGGGATGAGGTAGCTCAGATTTCGGAAGATGTCCTTTTGATGTGTGAAGCATTGAACGAAATGGTTGAGCCAGATAACCCTGAAAATGTTCAAAAAGCGCAGCAACTGGCACACGACAAAATAGCTTCTATTACAGTGGGGAAGAGCGGGTATGTTTTCGTGTTGGGAGGCAAGGGTGACGACAAAGGACACTATATCGTTTCCAAAGATGGGATTCGGGATGGTGAAAACATCTGGAATGCGAAGGATTCGGACAATAGACTATTTATTCAATCCATAGTGAATAAGGCAACACTGTTGCAACCCGGTCAGATTGATTATGAACGATACCCATGGAAGAATAAAGGCGAAACAAAGTCCAGGTATAAGCTTTCTGCATTAACCTATTATGAACCGTGGGACTGGGTGATCGGTGCTGGGACTTATGAGGATGACTATTATGCAGCTAAAGAGAAGATCTCCAGTGCACTGAACAATTTATTGGTTGGTTCGATTGTTGGCGGAGTAATCCTGGTTATCATTTCAATTGTTGTTGCGCTATACCTTTCAAAACGAATTGCCAATCCAATAATAAAAATCCGTGATATTGCTCGAGAAATAGCACAGGGTAATTTTACTACAGAAATTGATATTGTGAATGATGATGAAGTTGGAGAATTGGCAGATGCATTCCGTGAAATGAGCGAAAACCTCTCAGAAAAAGCTAAAATTGCAGAAAATTTCGCTGTGGGAAATTTGAATATTGATATTGAAGTGTTACATGCTGAAGATGCGCTCAGTAAATCCATGATTAGCGTCCGTGAAAGTTTGATTTTACTCACGAACGAAGTGAGTGATCTCTCGAAGGCTGCGATACGTGGTGACTTACATATTCGAGCCGATGCGGAAAAATATCATGGTGAGTATCGACGTATTGTCAATGGATTGAACAGTACCATTGATACGATTGTGAAACATCTTGATGCAGTTCCAACACCGATCGTTATTCTAGATACACAGTACCAGGTTAAATTTATGAACCGAGCTGCTTGTGAACTTGGAGAAAATGTCACTTTTGATAACCTATATAACTCGAAGTGCTATGATTTTTTCAAAACAGATGATTGTAAAACCGGAAACTGTGCTTGTACTAGAGCGATGAAGTCCAACGAACTGGTTAGAGGATCAACACAGGCAAATCCAAACGGCAGTAAGATGGATATTTCATATATCGGCACTCCAATTCTCGATGAGGATGGAATTGTAAGTGGTGCAGTGGAG
>JAIOHU010000256.1 GCA_019912845.1 bacterium | reverse complement strand
AAATTTATCGTCCACAATAAGTCTTGGGAAGGAGATAAAGTGATCGAAATTAAACTGTGCACTATCTATAAGTTCTACATTTAAAGGGTCAGATAAATTATATAAAGAAATGTTCCGCATTGGGTATTCACCATTCATGAGGTACAGTTTGTACCCGTCGAATAGAAAAGGATACCAGCTATTGGGAAGCTCGTATTGTGCAAGCAACGCTGGATTGTCCAGATCACTTAAACTGAAAGCTTCGAGCAGTAGCCCTGCTTGTTCATTAAACCCAATCGAAAATGCATACTCATCAATCATGTGCATCCGACTGTGACTACAAGAAAGGACTCCCCGTTCAATTGGTTCACGTGGATTGTCTTCGTTGTATTCAACCAGACGATACTCGTAATCTTCCCCCCCATCCTCGGATGGTCCATCGATCAGGAAGGCTGCAACATCGTTTTCGACAAGAACCCTTGATCCCACCTGAAATCCGGTGGGATAATAGTTCCCGATTTCAGGAAATTCGCTGTTCTGAGAAAAATCAAGGAAACGGTAGGGGTCATCCCAAACCCCCGTCAATATCAGGAGGTCGTTGAATCGTTCATAGCTAAATATGTTGTTCATAGGTTTGTACGTAAATGCTTCAGGGATATTTTGCATATCGTTCAGGTCAATTATACTAAGCCCGTGAGTATCAAAGGGGCGGATATGATAGCCATTGTGTGTAATTCCGGGGCGCATCCAAGCAAGGGGATAGTCGCACGTTGTAACCAGTACAAGTTCCGAGTTCGCGTTGATATCAAAAAAATAGAGAGTTGTGTCACCGCGTACCATCACCAAACCATTAACGATTTGAGTATCTCGCAAATATGTTTCAGCTTCGAGAAAATATGCATCGAGAATATGAGTTTCCTCTATCGGTGAGAAATCAATCAAATAGACTGTATCATTCTCTACAGCGACTTTGTACTCACCAAAACTGCATAACGCACTCGGTGAAAGAGTGAACTCATCCGGTAAGCTGAGTTCCACGGGATTTAGTCTATCCTGGATGTCGAATACATAAAACTGCTCACCGCCATACATACTCAAATTCCCGTAAAGCATACCCTCATCCACCAGCATCGAAAACAAATAAACTGGTAGATCACTTTGGATGGGGTTGCTGATCTGGTTGTTCTCACTGATATTGAATGTGTACATGCGACTTCCAAGGAGATAAAGCAATTCATCGTCAATCCATCGAAGGTGTCCCATGTAAAGGTCAAATCTTCCATTGTTCCACTGGTAACGACTCAGTTCTACGGGTTCAAATGGGTTGGAGAAGTCGTACATCACGAGATATTCTTCGCTGAAAGCGAGCACCCGCTCGTCCTGAACCAATACCTCACTTGGATAAATCGAGGTTACAGAGTAAAGCAGTTCAAGGTTTTCGGGATCGCTACCGTCATAGACAAGCAGACCGCTGGAATTGGCGGCAACCAGTAGAAATTGACCAAAGGAGGCAACACTTTGGAAGTAATCGAGGGAAGAATGGCTGTCGAGTAGCTCGATTCCCAGGCTGTCTTGTGAAAAAGCGGAGAGGGGGACAAAAATCAGCAGGAAACTTATGCAGGCGGTTATCAAAACGGAATCAGATTTCATGATACATTCCCCTTTCAATTCGATGAGGAGAGCGTACTTCAGCTCCTGCCTGATCGTATAGTCGTATCACAGCAAATGGGGGATGCATTAAAACTTAGTGGCTACTAAAATATACACCTACTGGAACTTGATGGCAAGCGTTGGAGCACCTCTCAAAAAAAATTTGTCTCCCTACTCAATTTCAGTTTATCTCAGTCTCATTCACTTGTATATTGAAATATACTGCTAACATAAGCCTAGCAAATTCTGATGGAGGGGGTCATGAAAGTAATTCTTGCAGTCCTGCTATCTGTTACGGCACTAACAGTTTCTGCCCAGGTCTCGGTCTATGTCGAGTATCTCACGACGATGGAATTGGGTTGGGGAGCTATAGCTGATGTATTTTACCAGGACAACACCGCTTGGGTAACGACACACGATACGGGTGTTAAACGTCTTGATTTCAGTGATTGGGAAGCACCCCGCCTGGAAGCATCATCAAATCCACAAAATATGTATGATGTGATTGGGCTAACAGAGGGTTTTTTATATACCACTTCATGGGACAGCCTTCACATATTCGTTGTCTCAGAAATGGATACAATCACACAGGTTTATTCAACTGAAGGAATTTGTCGCCGCAGGACGATCACATCCTTTCATCCACCTGCCCTTTACATACTTGATTCACCAACATTACTCGCTATTTACAGTATTGAAAACCCAACTTTACCAGAATTTGTTTCGAACGTCACCCTCCCTGATTCAGCGTTCAGGATATTCAATTGGGAAGATAAACTTATCGTAGCTGGAATAGAAGGAGTGATGATTTACAATATTGACGATCCATTCACGCCAATTGAAGTCGACTTCGATTCACCCGGAGAGTTGGATGTTATCGGCATTGACAGCAACCACCTGATACTGGGAACCTATGAAGAGCTTGAGTTCTATCAGTTGATAGTAGGAGAACCTCCAAATTATTTAACCACATTTGAGCTACCCGAAGTCAGGGTATATTACGATTTCTTTTTTCTCAATGGAAAGGGATTTTTCCCGGCAAACAGTAACGATGTTTTTGTTTATGATATAGTTGATCCTTTTCAGATCGAGTTTTTATACAACCAACCTTATACAGAAATTTATGCTGAAAACGATAACCTGCTTATGACAAAATCACATTATGGAACCATACAGGTTATGGACTTAAATGATCCTGAGAACATCACAGAAGTGGCTTCGATTCCCGACCCGATCTATATCACGGATATGATACTTGGAGGCGACTATTTATATACCTCAGCAGATTATCCAGTTGACCTGTGCGCAATAAACATTGCTCAACCAGAATCGCCACGCCTTGAAAAACGTGTTCCCTACGGAAAAGTGGATCTGGTGGACGATGATATCCTGATATCGAGCTCAGGTTATTATCTGTATACCATAGATGTTTCTCAACTACCTGACAGTCTTGTTCTACTTGACAGTATCACGGTTAGAACCAGCAGGGGCAAGGCTAAAGATGGAAATCTACTGTGGTGTCTTTATTCATCTGGTGATGCTTATATTCAACTTCTTGATGTTGAAGATCCTGGAGATATCATTGATCACGGAATTGCGATTCAGGAGGAAAGCAATTTATTGAGCCTGACTCTAGCAGAAGATGTACTCTTCACTTTTAAACATGACACCCTGCTAAGTTATGATATCAGCAATCCGTTTCAACCAATGGAGCTGGAGCCAATTCTCCCAGGTGACTGGCTCGATTCGGGAGTGCTTAGCTTCGACATAGTCCTGGAAAATGAAATCTTGTTTATTTTTTCGAGAGAGTACACTCTCGATGTAACCACCGTACTTCTATTTGATGTCATCAATCCAGCATTACCGACCTATATGACCAGTTTCGTTATTGATGGATTTGTTGATTATCCTGTGGTCAAAGATCATGCGCTCTACTACTTTGATACAGAGTCAACCTTTACCATCATGGATATCCGTAACCTGAATCACCCAGAAATACTCCACGAAATACCAGTACCCGAATATACAACAGATATCATAGTTGCAGATGAAAACATCTACTTGAGTGCACGTTTTTTCCTCTACGTCTTTTCACTGGACAATGATCTAGACGCTGGACGGTCAGGTAAAACGAATGTACCGTTGGAATTCCAACTATCATCAATTTACCCAAATCCGTTCAACAGCTCAGTGATGATCAAGTTCTCACTGCCATCACCCGGCGATATTACACTTTCGGTATTTGATCTGATGGGACGTGAGGTTGCAACTATCATTGAGGGTTCAAGATCAAGTGGGCATCATCAGACGGTTTGGAATGGGATGGATCAAACTGGGATGGTGGTGCCTTCTGGCACGTATTTCATCAAGTTGGATTCGAAACTGAGGCAACAAACTCAACAAATTCACTATGTACGATAACATAGTCGCTATAACTGGCTTGGGATTTATCCCAAGTCTAATAATATGAATTGGTATTGGTTCGTTTCGGATATCCAGGGGTAATTTCAATTTGAATTATTCAACCCTGGATAAATGCGCAAGAGGCGCACAAGTCCAGGGCCAGGGTGAGTTGTCAATGGCAAAAAGACACATAAAACTTTCAGATTACCTTCTCCTGTTTATTGGGTGTATTCTACTCGGGATATCTGTATGGGAGGCTATACAACGAAATGCTCGCGGAAAGGAAGTTGACACGGCAAAAAGAACTATTGGTGCAATTTATAATGCAGCAAAGCTGTTTGATAGCTCTGGAGAAATTTTTGCACAGGATGTTGACGAACTAATCGAATTTGGCTATTTGGATATCGACAGTTCGGTAAGGATTAGCTGGACTTTCACGATATTCGGTTATGACTCAATATCAGCACAAAGTACTGATCTAAACAGAATTGGAAAAGGGTGGGTGGTAACGTATAGAATCCAACAAGGTATTTGGTCTCAACTTTACCAGCCAGTTTACGTATCACCCCTATCGGATCAATACAAATCAAAAATAGATTCATTATTAAGAAAAGAAACCCCAATTGTGCGATCTAGATGGAGGGACAGAGAGTGTATTATGGAAGGTTTAGACAAGGCACTCCTGTGGTTAAGTGAGTATGAAGCAGTTCAACAATATCTCTCTACAAAGCTCGATGATGAGTCAGACATGGTTTTTCTTCGGGCAGCCTGGGCGCTGATCAGAACAGAAAACCAGATTGTTTTACCTGATCGAGTAGTATTTCGCATCATCAATTCTAATGATTCCAGTGAGTACTTGCGATTAAAAGCTATAGAGATACTGGCAGGGTCAAATAATGAACTGAATGAAAGTCATGCCATCAAAACAGCTTGCATTATCTACGCAAATATGACACTACTTGAAGCTGATAAGTTTATTGAGCGAAGAATTGAGAATCCTGAGAACATCGTCGACTTATTCGAAATAGTTTATAATTACAACTCCACAAATGCATATACTGAAATGCTTAGGATGAAAATTTTGAGGAGTTTCATGAGACGAGAAAATCACAGAGAGTGGTTTTTCGCAAAGGTTGCAGGGGATTCTCTCAGCTATCAAAGTATTGTTGCCAGCTCACTTCTCGAAGAGTTTGATAAATCGGATGGTATGAACGAATTTTTAGTAAACCATGTAAACTCGCTTCTGGCAGGAAGTGATGTAACGTCAATCCTTCAAATAACTAGGAAAGTACGAAATACTTTAAATTCAAATCATTATACAC
>JAIOHU010000255.1 GCA_019912845.1 bacterium | reverse complement strand
GAAGGTTATTATCGTTGGCGGTGTTATAAGAAACAATTTCCAAAAATTATAAATAAACTTGTTCTTCGTTATAATCTTGAATTAAATCGCCCTGCGAGAAGCAACTCGATTCGTCCTTCCTGTTTTGAACTTCGAATTCAGTTTCGTACTGCCTTAACAACTGGCAATAGAGGAGAAGCTGAAAAGGCAATAGATTTATTAGATAAATATGAATTAGATAGTGCACTAAATACTCAGATGATGAAAATAAAAATGTGGCACCACTTCCGGGAGTTTAACAGAATTGAATCATTCCATAATCTGCCAGCATTGCTCTCACTTCCCGATTTACCACCACCCATAGACAATTACATTAGAGATGCTCTTAAAGAGGATCCATCGACAATAACCAAAATACAAGATTGTCATGGAGATTATAATAAATCTCTCCATGAGGAAATTTGGGACTCTTGGTTCTATTCGTTAATAGAAACGAAAGATTCAAATGAAGCGAGAAATACGTTAGAACGGATTGATTCGACTTCTGCGGATACATTGAATTCTGAGCTCGTTGAATTATATACAAAGGGATGGAACGATCTTATTTTGTTGAATGATTTTTTACTTGCGAACAAATCACTTATAAACGAAGGACTAATCACCTTTATAGACAAATTTGTTCGTGAACAAGATTTTCCAAAAAGAAATTATGCTGATCTTTATTTAGCAATCTTACGATTATGGTGTGAATTAAATAGTGGTGTAAGTATTAATCGTGAGTTGGGTCATATTTTACTCGAATTGGCTTGTGCACTATTACAATTAAATCACGAGATTGACGAGATAAAAACGATTTTAGAGTTTTGGTGGAGTTCGCGCCCAGTACCTGCTCAATTGCCTTTTGTCCTGGATGCGATTGAACTGTTATCAAATCACCATCCTGATAAACAAGCTGCAAGCAATTTATGGATTGAAGCAGCATCTCTTGCTAATCGAAATATTGGAGAAATCCTACAGTCTGAAAAAAAACTCTGGTGTGAAGTTGGAAGAAAAATTGGATTTGACAATGACACGATTAATGAATTCTTTCCGGAAGAAATTGCGTTTGAGCCAGAGGATATATTATGCAATGCAAATCTAAATAAGATATCAATAATATGTATGAGGAAAGAACAAGCACAATCAGCTGCTAAACAAATTGAGAAACGTACAAGTACTGATGTATCGATCATAACATCCAAAGTAGCTGGTACAGAAACGGATAATGCTAAAACTGCTGATGTAATCATTCTAGTGTGGATGGCAACAACACATGCGGTATTCAGAGCGTTGGATGGTGTTGATCGTAAAAGGATTGCATATGTTCAAGGCACAGGTGAATCAAGTATAGTTCGTGCACTTGAAAGATGGTGTAAGGCAAATAGAAAATAAGCAATAGCTACAATAATTATTAGAGGGGGAAATGTCCAGATCAATATTCAGTTCACTGTATGATTGTTACTAATGGAGCGTTGCTCTGGCTCTGAGTTTTGTATTGTTCTTTGAATGGACAGGAGATTTTTTCTGAGCCACACTTCCCATAATTTCTTATTGGGAGGTGGTTTATGCGTCCGAAGTAAAAGGTTGTTCTTTCTTCTGCTGAACGTGTTCAGCTCCAACGTTTGATTTTTGCAGGTCGAAGTTCAAGTCGTGTGCAGACACGTGCAAGGATTCTACTCCTTGCTGATCAGGATCATAAAGGTCCTGGTAAACGTGATGATGAGATTCACGAAGCGCTTGGATCAGCAATATCGACCATTGCCCGTATTCGATCCCGTTATGTTGCTGAGGGTCTGGATGGTGCCTTGTATGAGGTCACGTCCCTGAGGTTGGTGGAAAAAGGTATGGGTGTGATTTACCTTTCGGATAACCATTATTATCCAAAACATACCGAAAGGAGACACACCCATGGCAAGAAAGTACGATTCAGGCGATGTGCTGTCAATCGATCACGCAGGATTTTCACTGTATGATATCCGTGGCTGGTCGCTTGATGAACTGGCACGAAACGGTGCCAAATTGATATTGGAGACCGCACTTCGTGAGGAGGTGTTGGACCATCTGGGACGTGATCGCTATGAACGTAGCAGCGACGATTAACTAGAAAAGAAGCAAAGTATGAATTGATCTGAAGATATTCAGAATTGAAATAATTGAGGGTCACCTGGCGCACTTCCATCGTTTACAGAAGAAGTTCACCATGTGACCCATGTGTGTTTGCTTTTATCAGATTTTAGTTCAATCAAAATTCAGTTTACCAACAGCATCCTTCACATGCTTGGGATCAAGGCTTAGATAGTGTTTCTCTGTGACTTTGACGCTGCTGTGTCCAAGCAATTTGCTGATTGTGTAAATGTCCACACCATTGTTCAGCAAATGGCTTGCAAAAGTATCTCTCAAGCTATGCAAGTGTATCCGATCAGGCAGACCAATTTGTTTTTTCCATCGTCTGAACTTCATGGATATTTGATTTGGACGATACGATGGAAATAATTTGCCAGTATTCGTACCCGGCCAGGTATTTAGTACATCCAGCAAAGTATCATTAATGGGTATTGTTCTTCTGTGACCCATTTTAGCCTTTTCGCCTTGTACGATTATCTGGCGCCGATTTAAGTCAATGTCATCCCAAATGATTTCTAAAACTTCGTTTCTTCTGCATCCGGTATAAGTGCAAAACTGAAGAAAACGCTTAAACTCAGCATCAGGTGTATCCAGCAATTTTTTGATCTGTTCTTTACTTAAGAACAATGGTGGATTAGAAGCTGGTATACGAATTAGCTTGAACCGAAGTTTATCATCTACATCAAACCACTCTTGTTTACGTGCCTGATTCAGCGCTGTATTTATAATTCTAATTTCCAAGTTAACCGTATGTGGTGATACTGATTTAAGTCTTTCAATTTTGTAAGTTTCAACTGTACTCGGCGTTAAATCAGCGACAGATACGTTCCCCAATAGTTTAATCAAATTATCAAAAACAAGCTGTTCACGGGCAACAGTTTTAGGACTTTTATTTGTGATTCCATAGTTTTTGCACAGTTCAGCTAATTCTTCCAGCTTGACCTTTGAGCTTCATTTAATCCCTGCCTGGATATCAAATTTCCCATCAGCTAATTGACCTAAAAACCTGTGATATATCTTTTCTGCGGTGCGTCTATCCGTCTGACCAATGGGTGCATAACGTTGTTGACCATCTACGTAATAGATGATACTCCAGAATGTATTTCCAGATTTTAATAATCTTTTTCTTAGAGAAGGCATATTTTATTCTCCGATAATCTTAGTCATTATTCATCTGTAATTCCTTTCTCTCTTATTCCCGATTTTAGCTGTGGTGTTGGGTTGATGGGTTTAAATCGTGTTCGGCTTTCCTCAATGAACTTATCAATATCATCAGTTGTGAAATACACTGAATTTTGTTCTATCCTTATACAGGGGATTTTTCCAGCTTTAACCCATCTATGCAAAGTTGATCTGCTTATGCCAAGCATTTCTGCAGTCTCTTTAGAAGTTCTTAACAGTGGTTTTTCCATAAACTTTCCTTAATAATAATCTGGGGTGAAGTGTCCCTCACCCCAGGGTTTGATTAGTGTTTCTTAATTTTCAATATCAGATGAATCTTTCGGTCCTGCTTCATCATCTTCCGTTGTAGCTTGTTGATATTGAGTTAATTCCGCTTGAAGAATCTGGTCTAACAATTTTTCGTCTTGCTCCTTTCTGGTTTCAAGTTTTCTTAAGCCAAGCTTTAACCCTGCTAAGTCATTCTTTAGTTTGCTTTGATCATAGGGTGTTTGGGCTGACTTCAATTCGATTTCCTTTTTGCTGATCTCTGACTGTTTTTTAGAAATCCACTTTGGATACTGGGCTATTCGACCCTTTACGATCCCAATCTGTGATCCAGATTTCTTTTTACCTGGTGTACTGGATGCTCTCCTTTCTTTTCGTTCCTGGGTTTGTTCAACTGATTTTGCCCTGAATTCATCTACGTCAACAAATTCGGCACCAGCTACTTTACCATAACAATTCAATCTTTTTGCAGCGCTACGAAGTTTGTTGATATCCTCAACGCCCAAAGTCACACTGGCTTCTGACAACTTTTGTACTAAATTCATTTTTAATTCTCCATTATTTTTTTTGTGCAATTCATTATTAGTAGGTACATAAACCAAGGGTTGCACTGTCCTCAGCTACCCCCTTTTTAGCACGATGTATGCCAATTCTTTATACTTAATAATAACAACTACTTAAGGGATTGGAGTGTGGGCTGGTTGCCGATATCTCGGCGCCCATATTTGGGCATTGACGAAATATTGGCAAAAGTGATTTCGGATATTTATATTGACTGATGCTTGCAGAAAGAATCTATAGCGAAGTTGATTTGGATACCTTCAACTTGTACTGTTCAATGTGGATTAAATAGGTGATTATTATGGATTTAAAGAATGCAAAGGAACTACTTAGAAAACCCAAAATATTGACAAACCCTCATCAAAACATCCTCTTTGTAGCCTTTGATACCAATCCCAGAATCATCAGCCTTGCATTCTATGGATTAGCTGTAGTAGCAGAAACAAAGGTCAAAATAGACAGAGTCCATGTCCTGACGACTGTTAAAGGATTGTGGGAAATGAAAAATATGGGCTTTCAAATTGGGGAAAACGGGAAAGAAGATGGAGTAATTGAAAGGTTGTGCAGTGAATACCGGTTGGAGGTTCCTTTAGGTACCACAGTTGATATACTATGCGAAGAAATTAATGAAGTAGGAATATTCGATCCCAATCACATTATTAATTTCCGGGTAGTTCACTCACTCAAACATTTTGTGGAAAAAGATGATTTATCATTGCACTGTGTGTTTGGTAATACTGGCAGAATCGGTGGTGATGCAGCTTTGATTGCAGGAGTCATGCTGCGGGAAAAAGATTTCAGTTATGCAATTTCAATAAATAATAATCCTTCCAAGAATCATTCCTTTTTGTTCCCAAGTGATTTGGATCCGAATACGAAAAGCATTGAGATATGTCTCCAGGAAATTAAATCAGAAGGATTTTCGTTTGTTCCAAGTGGTAATGAAGATTCATCAGTGCAAAGAATAAATTCTAGTTCAGTAAAAATAGATTCAGTGGCAAATAGAACTAAGTATAAAGTAAAATCTGGGATTGTACTTAGCAATAATCCAATTATGAAAGAAAACCTTGAGGAATTGATAAGCTTTGCAAATCAGGGGCTTAGTCCGATTCTAATTGTCGGAGAAACGGGCACAGGGAAAGAGTTTTTTACTGAAACATATGTGAACCATGCTTTAGCAGCAAAATCAAATAATCACGGAAAATTTATCCCCGCTTTACTAAGCAATTTATCTCCAACGCTTGTAGAATCAGAGCTATTTGGTCATGTCAAAGGTGCTTTTACTGGTGCAACAAAAGACAATAAGGGTGTATTTCTTGCAGCGAAAAACGGTGTAGTATTTCTGGACGAATTCCAAAATGTACCTATGGAGGTTCAGGCAAAACTTTTAAGATTTATAGAAAAAGGTGAAATCCACCCAGTTGGTTCGGAGGAAGTGAGGAAATCAAATGCACTTGTTATAGTTGCAATGAATAAAAATCCTGAAGAGTTGATCAAAGATGGGAAGCTAAGGGAAGATCTATATTATCGATTTTATGGTCGGAAGATTACTTTGCTTCCTCTAAGAGATCGACCAGAGGATATCGAACCACTTATTCAACATTTCCTTAAAAAACTAATTGTGAGAGGGAACCTGAATGTTACTAAGATAAGCAATGACCTTCTCGATTTCATGAAAGACTATTCCTGGTATGGAAACATTAGAGAGTTAAAAGGTTTTTTGGAGGATACCCTCAGGAGGTATGCTAGACTGGAACCTGAAGAGACAACCCTTAAAATTAATCATGTATCAAAAGATATATTGGATAAAATATCAGGTATGCACACAGTTCCTGCGCTAAAAAAGTACAAATCGGAAGATGGTTTGGTTGATTTGGAAGCGGTAGAGAAAAATAACATCCGGTTGGCTCTAAGAGTATCAAAGCGGAATGTATCTAAAGCCGCGGAATTTTTGGGAATGAAAAGAACAACTTTGCAGTCAAGGATGAAGAAGCTGAATATAAGCCCAAATTAGTCAGTTGATGATGGGATTCAAGAGTGAAAGTAGACAAGTTTTCAGCTTCGATTTTTGTGACCCCGCGTGACCCCTGTGTGACCCCGCCCAAAATCACTCAAAAACAACAAAAGGCAAGCTGTTGTTTTAGCTTGCCTTACGAGTAGCGCGTAGGGGAATCGAACCCCTGTTACCGGCGTGAGAGGCCGGTGTCCTAACCGCTGAACGAACGCGCCATAGATTTTTATAAAACTATCTCCAAATGTATCATCTGACCAGAAGCGAGTTCAGTTGAAATGAATTTCAAATTCTCAGTTAGATGCTGGAGCAAATTTCGTTATTTCTAAACTTTCAAGTTGGTAAAATCTTCTAGCCTGACAGCGACTAAATTCATCAACTCGAGCACCTAATATAAGAGTGTAGGATTTCTATTTCAAATCCAAACAGGCTTGCACTCCAGGGGGGAGGAGTTTGTATGTTTAAAGCAAGTAAATTATCTAGGTCTGTTGTGGGCTGGTACGATGCGATCAAGTAAAAAGACTAAAACCGAGCTACGTTTATCTGGGCTTCTATTTATTGTGTCAGGGGTTGTTCTGGTTGTGCTCCTGATTTGGTTTGTTGTCCTTTTGTTCAACCTGTTGCCGGATGAACTGCCTTTCGGAGGCAGGGAGAAAATCGGTGGAGTATCAACAAAACTCATATTTACATTTCTCTTTCTTTTTCTCACAGGTGTTCTCTTTACCAGATCGAAAATACTGAAACGGCTCAATGCAAAACCACTAGCTCTCAATATCAGCCTGCTTTTAATCGTTCTATTTCTCCCTACTATCCTTCTCGAGATCTCTCTGGCACCTTTCGTCGGATTTCACCAACGAACCTCGATATTTCAGCAAGACAACCAACGTATTTGGAAGCTGAAACCGAATAGTTCTGGGAGATGGGGCGGTGTACCTGTAAAAATCAACAGTGAGGGATTACGAGGTGAGGTCATTCCGAAACAGCGGGTAAATGATAATTTACGTCTCTTATTCCTCGGTGACTCGGTAACATTCGGGTATCTCCTTGAGCATGACCAATCAACCATTCCAAGTAAGGTAAAATCTTTTCTGGAACAGGAGATTGGTGATAGTATCGAGGCGATAAATGCCGGAATCGGTGGATACTCACCCTGGCAATCTCGTCTATTTTTAGAAGAGGAGGGGCTCGACTATCACCCCGACATCATCATCCTGACCATAGTGCTCAATGACTTTACGCAAAAATTTTCTCTTGATAGATTTGGGGGATTCTGGAAGGGTTACCAATTGGCGATGAACAGTCAATATTTTTTCAGTCGCATGGAAAATCATAGCAACTTATTGACCTGGCTGCGTCGAAAAGCGCAACAAAAGAGTTATGGCTTTAATCCAGTCGAACGTGCGGAAGAGCTTGAGTATGGTATGTTGCAGGAGATCGTTGATGCCGTTCCCAGCGATCGTGCTAACGAGGCAATCAACCTGACATTGAGTGAAATAGAAAAAATATCTGACATGTGTACAATGAACAATATTGAGTTCCTGCTGGTGTTTTACCCTGCGGTGTTCCAGGTTGAAGAGCCGGAACTGCTGAACAGACCACAAAAACTGGTAGATAAATTCGCTACTGAGAAGCAAATTCCTTACTTGGATTTATTGCCCCATTTTACCGTAAAGATTTCCCAGATGGGATTTCAACCCACCCAAATATACCTGGACGATACCCATCCGAACTCACTGGCAAATGGAATCGCTGCAGAAACGATTTCGAATAGAATTCTAAAAATGATTTCCGATTCCTTACAAACCAATTCTCCCTGAAATTGATGGTTTCTGGGAACAATATCATTCCATCAGGATATTACCATTTCCAGGTATTTTGGAGTTGTAAAACCTTCCAATCAACCATTCTCATTTGATTCGGGCAATATCCTGGAAATGAATTAGAGAGCCATTAAACCAAATTGCACTTATAGCGTCAATACTACAGAGTGAAATTTCATGGGCATTTTTGTGTCGAATCATTCGGCGTAAGTAGACCAATAGTTGATGCAGATGAGATATTCCAACCTGTGCGGAAGTAAATAGTGATGCAAATTAATTTTAAAAGAATTGAAATAAAGGCACGATTTCATGAAACACATTTCACGGGTTATTTCTACGCTTCTAATGTTGTTTTTACTAACAACGTCAATATATTCGCAACCTCAAAATCGACGTGGCATTCAGGGACAGATTGTCGACTCAAAATCAGGGCTTCAACTCTCGCAAGCGAATATCCTTCTTTATGAATCCAATTCTACCAATCAGCTCAAAGGGACTGCTTCAGATAATGAGGGTAGTTTCTATTTTTACGGAATAGATGATGGCAATTATGACCTGAGAATCAGGGTTCTCGGATTCGAGGTGAAAGTGATCGAAGATGTTACGATTTCAACTTCATCACCCGTGATTAACCTCGGCGAGATTTCCATGGTACCCTCAACCCTTGACATGCCCGATGTCGAATATCAGGTTGAAGGAAATGAGGTGATGCTTTCTGCTGATCGTAAGGTATACCGTCTAAGTAAGAATATCGCCGATGCTGGCGGTTCTGTAGCGGATGCTTTGGAGGAAATTCCATCGGTAAGCGTGGATATCGAGGGCAATGTCAGCTTACGTGGGAGTGAAAATGTTCGCATTCTGATTGACGGCAAACCTTCCAGTCGTATCGGAATGAATGCCGCGGAAGCATTGCAACAACTTCCTGCAGAGATGATTGAACAGGTGGAAGTCATGACCAACCCTTCAGCAAAATATGATGCGCAGGGGGATGCCGGTATAATCAACCTGGTACTGAAAAAACAGCGAAAGAAGGGATTAAATGGAAGCACCAGTGCAAATGTCGGTTATCCTGCTCGCTATGGAGTGGGCATCAATCTGAATTATCGGGTCGGGAAATTCAATCTTTTCTTCGATGATAACGCTCGAGTTCGCTCTCATACCGGAGAAGGTGAAACTAGGCAAACATTCTATGATGGCAATCCCTATGCCTCCCTCAACCAGACACAAGACAGGGATCGTGGTGGATGGGGCAATCGTGTACGAGTAGGTTTCGAGTATCTGCCAAGTGATATAAACTCGATTACCTTCTCAGTGTTCAATGATTATGGTGAAGATGAGAATGAGGCGGAAGTAAACTATCGCTACTTTGATGCTGCAGGAAATCTACAGTCTCATGTACGTCGATTTGATCCTGAAAATGAAACAGAACGTTGGAATGGTGCCGATATCGGCTATACGCATCATTTTAATGGTGATGGGCACGACTTGACCGTAGACTATAAGTATGAGACCGGTCAAGAGGACGAACTTTCAGAAATCCGTGAAACCTGGCTCTATGGTGGTGGAGCTGATAACGGGTTGATTCAAAATGTCACCAATCTGGAAGGTGAAACCACAAACCTTTTCCAAATCGATTATGTCAATCCTTACTCGGAAGATAAAAAACTCGAGATCGGTGCTAAAAGTAATTTGCGTAACCTTGAACACGACTATACTGTAGTTGAGTATGATTCAGTTGACGCACCTGGATCTACCCTCGATGTCGGTAATGTTCTGCTCTATGATGAGTACATCCATGCAGCATATCTCACCTTTGCGAATCGTGTGGGTATGTTTTCCTACCAGCTTGGAGTACGTTCCGAATATTCCGATATCACCACTACCTTTGAGAATACAAACGATACCTATAGCCGACAATATCTGGACTTCTTCCCCTCGGCCCATTTTACTTATGACCTATCCGTGGTTAATTCTATTCAACTGAGTTATACCCGCCGTCTCGATCGTCCGCACTTCTGGCATCTGATACCGTTCTGGAACTACACCGATTCACGCAATATCCGACGCGGGAATCCCAAGCTGGACCCGGAATACACCGACAGTTATGAAATAAGCCACTTGATCCATAGTGATGAAGGGTCAATAAGTAGCGGGATTTATTATCGTCAAACTGATGGTGTAATAGAATGGGTGGAATCGATTGAGGATTCGATTATCGTCCGTCAGCCATACAACCTGGCTACTCGCGATGCCTACGGTTTTGAATGGGTGGTGGCGCGAAATATGACCAAATGGCTGAATCTTCAGCTTGACTTTAATCTTTATCGTGCACTGACTGATGGCAATTTTCAAGGGCAGGATTTTGAGACCAAATATACTAACTGGTTCTCACGATTTAATTCACGTATTAGTTTCGACCGCCGGACTCAGTTACAAACTCGCTTCTTCTATCGCGGGCCGCACAAATCTTTTCAGGGCGAACGGAAAGCGATGTATTCGGTCGATCTGGGGCTGAGCCGCAGCTTATGGGACAATCAAGCAACCCTCGCACTGAATGTACGTGATTTGCTGGATAGCCGTCGACGTGAGATGGAAACCTTCGCCGAAGACTTTTATTCCTACTCAAAGTTCTCTTACCGTGGACGTCAGATTACTCTGCAATTTACATGGCGCTTCAACCAGGACAAGAAGAAACGTATGAATGGTGGTAATGGAGATGGAATGGGTATGGATGATTTTATTGAAGGGGAATAATTGTAAAATTGGCATCATTTTGATATGGTTATCCAGTTAGCTCAGCATAGGTGATATAAGTTGATTCAACACAACGAGTTAGCAGTTTATCGAATATCATTTTATGGTTCCAGCGTCTGTTGAATCTGAATTCGAATTCATTCAGGTATCGTTTTAAGTGATTTTCTGCTGGATAACGATTGTATGTTCCTAATAACCAACATTTTAAGTTCGTAATGACAATATGCACTTTGGGCAGAA
>JAIOHU010000025.1 GCA_019912845.1 bacterium | reverse complement strand
ATATACAGTATAGTATAAAGAATCAATAGATCACGAATTGATAGAGTGCAAGCTTTACAGGCTGTCTAAGAATGAATAATTTCAGATATTTCTGGAAAAATTCGCGTGATTTGTATTTTCTAACATCAATAATATCAATGCCTTCCTGGATTCTAGCTAAAACCCTGCTGGAATGACGCGGGCGGAAACAGTGTTCTGGGACAGACTGTTTAGCTCGTAAACGTTTTCGTTTAATCCTAATATGCTAAAGTGCGCGTTCATTTACACACATGAAACAGCGAAGAACCAAAATATGAGTCTATTAATTCTAGTGTATCATTTTACCAGTATTAATCTATGACGGCTGATGTTGCCTTCAGGACCTGTGATGACGAGAAAATAGGTGCCGGCAGCACGTGGTAAGTGAAGCGTAAGATCGTGAAACCCTGCCGTAAAAGTACGTTTGGAGGGTTGAACAACCAACCGTCCCAGCACATCGACAACATGAAACTTCACCTCTGTCAGTTTCGGGAGAGCAATTGAAACTGTTACATGATCGTTGAACGGATTGGGATGGATGGAAACAATATGAAAAGATTCGGGCAATACGGAAGCGTCATCCTCGACACCAGTCGCGAAAAAGGACCAGGTCTGGTTCGAGAAGGTGGTGTCTGATGAGTCATTGACCGCGGCGACATGCCACTGAGTCAACTCTTCCCAGTTGGGGAGTGTGACCTGCAAGGTAGTATCAGACATCGTCTCGTAAGTCCAACCTGTGGGTGGATTGGAGTCGTCAAGAAGCATTAGGGTATAGCTTACATCTCCGATCTGATTCGGAATCGAGGAGGCTTCCCATGCAAACTGGATGATTGAATCATTCAATGTCACACCATCTTCCGGTGCCAGCAGGTTGAATGGTACAGGCGGGTCAGGTGGGGGTGGTTGTTCAACCACCTCAAAGTGCCAGGTTTCACGGCTGAGTGTTTCGAGCCACAACGGATCAAGACAGCGTACCCGCCAGTAATATTCACCAATTTCCAAGTCCAGGTTATCCAGATGATCGGTAGTGCCCAATTTCCATTTACGAGTTACATCAGGATCAAACTCAGGATTAGTGGATATTTCCAGCCAATAGCCCAGGCTATCGCCTGGATTCGGGTCTGTCGATTCTTCCCAATGAAAATTTACTGGTTCAAAGGTTGTAAAACCATCTTGAGGTGAAAGAAGACTAAATTCAGAAGGATGTTGGAAGTTGGTGAATGGTGTTTCTGACCAGCTCTCCAGTTCTACATGAACAGAAATCGTGTCACCTTGCCCGTCTGGATTTACTACTTCGTGATAGGGTCCGGATTCATGTCCCCAGTAGCACATGTTGACATCGATGTCACCCATACCTTGGTTATCGAGTCCTGCCGCCAATCCATTCCCGATAAAATCTGAGCTAGTTAACTCCAGGGATGTCCCACGACCAGATTTCACACAAAAATAGCTTACATCAGGATTATTTGTATCCTGATTATTCGTAAAAAGGTTATTCGAGCCTGTTGCAGCTGTTTGAAGTCCATTTGTGCTTGCTGTAGCGAGAATGCTAAACCCGCCAGAATTGTTACGAATTACATTTTCAGTCAATATTGTAGTACTCGAAATTCTAATTGCAGCAGCTGAATTATCTGCAGTATTGTCAGTTAATAAGTTCTTTCTAATATTTGCAACGGTTTCATTTACTACGAGGCTAATTCCACCACCAGAACCAAGCTGATCGTTTAAATCCCCTACAGTGGCGCAATTTCCTGAAAAACGATTGCTTGTGACCATAATTGCATCCGTATCTGCGATTACCAATCCCCCACCCTGCCCACTACGATTCTGTCTTAAGTCATTGTATTCAATATACAGTTCACCTGTGTGAAAGACCCTGATTCCGCCTGCGACGTGAGTACTTGAATTCTCCAGAAACTGATTATTTCTGACCACAGCAGTGGCAGAACTAATTAGCTCACACCCGCCAGCATCCCAGGAGTTATTTGCAATGAACCGATTATTGAGCAAAGTTGATGTAGATGAGTTGACAACAAGTCCCCCTCCCACTACACTTGCCGAATTTTGGAAAAATGTGCAATTTTTCACAGTAACTTGATTGCCATTCAGATAGGCCCCACCACCTAATCTCGACCTGTTGCCTTCAAAAATACAATCTGAGACAACAACATTGCTCGTACCACCTACTGAACAAATACCACCACCATAGGGTACTTCTTCATTGTCTTCACGGTTACAATTTTCTAGTTGAACTCCAAGTAGTCTAATCTGGTCCTGGTTTGTCAGTTGATAGTGCAAAGCAGTTTCACCTTCAGGTGCTGTCCATCTTGTTTGCGCGATATGAGTTGTATCGCCATCAAGAATAAAATGACTTCCGATAGTGAGACCATGCTCAGTCACATCGACATGCTCGGTATACAATCCTTCCGCAAGCAGGAGAGTATCACCAGCCAGAGAAGAGTCAACCGCGTCCTGAATCGTTTCATAATCAAGTGGAATATGTAGAATTGTTGAGTTGGATGTATTGAAGTGCAGCAACACAATAAACGCTACAAACACTATCCGACAGTTTCTCATGGTTCACTTCCCCAGGACTAATGATTGACGGCTGATATTCCCTTGAGGGCTGGTCAATAACAGGAGAGTAATAACAGTTGACTAGAGATTAGCAATGTCACGCTTTACCTTAAAGTAAATTATTCCTTTTCTATCGCATCAACTAATTCACGACAAAAAGCTGGTATATCTTCCACAACTCGTCCCCAGACGATATTGCCGTCACGGAATGCTGCTTCATCCACCCATTCAGCACCAGCAACAACTAGATCATCTTTTATCCCAAGTGATCCTGTCGCTTTGTGTCCTTTGACAATTCCCGCAGAAATCCCCACAGAACCAGCATGGCAGATCATCCCGACAATTTTTCCCTGGGTGTACGCATCTTTTACAAGTTTTTTAACCCCATCATCCCGTCTGATCTTATCGGGACAATGACCACCGGGAATCACCACAGCGTCAAAGTCTTCAGCATTCAAATCCGATGCTGCTGTTTCTGAAGCTGCGGTCAATCCACCACTTTTACTGCTATAGGTCTTTCCTGCAGCATCCCCAGCAACAGTGACTGACGCACCCTCCTCAATCAGTCGCATGTACACCACCCAGAATTCGAGATCCTCAAATCCGGGACCGACAAGGAAAGCTATTTTTTTATCGGCTAGTCGCATAAAATTTCCAATTCTTGATTTCTAATTAAATTACGGTGCTTCCCTCAAGACACGATTCACCACGACCACCTCCCCCTTCACAATATCAAACACATGCCAGTAAACACCTTCACTGTCTTCAGGAATTGTTGTGATCTCCAGCAAGCCTTCACCACCACCAAAGAGCTTGACCGTCGCTTTTGAATGCGAAAGTTTGTTACTGCCATTCTCATTCCGGTCTGAGTAGTTGTGTACGAAATAGTGATAGGTTGCATCGGAATCGACACGTTTGCAGGTGATGGTTTCAGGACCATAACTATCGACATCATCCCTGTCGAGGTTGGCATTTCCATCACTGGATACTCTCATATTCCTGTACGAAATATGGTAGGTTCCAGCTTTTACGAAATGAGCGTCCAGGTCACGAGGGCTTTTATCCCAGTCCAGCACGATGCGTACATTTCCGATGGGAAGTGCTGGTGAGACCGAGAAACGGTTGAAAAAGATTGACCCTACCATGATCTCAATTTCAAAAGTGGCTGCTTCGAACCCGGTCTTGTGAAAATGAACTTTATGGACACCGTCCGGCGGAGGCGTGAAGAATACTCGTCCATTTGCGTCGGAGGAAAAACTCCCTGATCCTTCAACGGTGACCTTCGCATTCTCGATGGATTCACCATCCAACGCGTTAAAGAAATAGAGAGTCAGCTTCTCATCTTCCATTTCCTTAAAGGCATCATCAATATTTTCTCTGTTAATCTGGCTGAACGCCGATTGCTGGAGTAGCAGGAATGACACAACTGTGACAATTGTACTTACAAAAGATCGCATTTTCATTTTATTTCCTCCAACTTTTATAATACAAGCAAAGCATCAATATTATTCAAGCCCTTATGGTTAAAATCTGATATCTTTTATTCTTTCTTCCTGTATTTCAACTGAAACCCTGCTGTAATGACGCAGCTCATCATACTTATTGTGAAAAATATGCTGTCGAAAATTCAATGATTTGCACCGTCGTTCCTATCCGGATCATGCTTCCAGATCACGTAGGACATCACAGTCAATACAATCACTGCTGCAAAGATCACACCAAACCCGATAATCATGAAAATAGATGATCTGAAATAACTGGCGAGAACCATTCCAATCCCGATTCCAACGAACAACCACTTGGCATATTTATGAGTCACATCCCATGATTTTCTGCTGGACATGGTCCAGGGATTACGGACTCCGATAAACCAGTTCGGTCTGACATCCTTCATGGACATTCCAATTACAAAGAAGAAAATCCCCATGCCGACGAGAACTACCTTGTCCATCGCTACCTCGATCCCTTTACTGTTCAGCAAAATCGAGAGATGAATTACAAAAAGGAATGTTGTCAATGCATACCTGATTTTTGCGTAACTATCTTCAAACTTTTCATAATTGGATTTGTTAGGATCGAGGAAGGGGATGTAACGCAGGATAAAATAAAACACCAGCATTATAATTGGCAGGAGTAGCAACGACTCAAATTTACCTCCATAACGATCCACTTCTCCATGCAGGTTCCAGTGTACCGGCAACTGCCCCTCTGTTATCACCCAAAAGTAGATCGCCAGGATAAATGACAGCCCGATTAATAACCAGTGCCACCACTCGTTCTTTAACTTAATATTCATAACCCATCCGAATCAGGTTGTCACCAATTAGTTACGCGTCAACTGTACCATGAAAATCAGCCTCACAGGAACATTGAACCTATATCAGATTCGTCTAACGTTTGGATATAGTATATTTTACGACAAATTAGATTGACACTCCTTATTTGACCAATAGTACACGCTTTGAGATGTCTCGTTCATTGGAATGAATGTTTACCAGATAAAAGCCCGAAGCTGCATTCGCATTCCACTGGTACATGTATTTTCCAGGTGTTACATTTGCTTCATTCCACTCCTGCACATTCTGACCTAACATATTGTAGATACTAATGGTTAACGGTGATTTCACAGGTACTGATACTTCAATATTCAAATTTGGATTAAAAGGATTAGGCCAGGTCTGAACAGTGAATTTCGCGGGCAACAATGTTTCTGGTGATGCGCCACCGACTTCTGTACCCCAGAACCAAGCCAAAGTATTCGCCAGAAATTCGGAACGACTCATGAACGCTTGCGCGCTGGAATTGATCGCCTCGACTCCAAAACCACAAAACAGGGTCCGTGCATCTGTGTCCGGGCTGATATATGCCACTGCAGCAGCTTGATCATTGTTGGAATAATTCAGAACGGGAAGTGCATCCTCAAGATAATCTAACGCATCAGAGGTTGTCTGATTATTCGCTCCTCCTGCACCGAAGAGAAGCAGGCTGTCCCTATTAGTGATCGGGTGGTCTGAACCACGTACAAATTGTGGTCGAAAATCCATATCAGTAGCAGCAACCCCGAATAATCCGCCATATACAGTTGCGTTATCTTCGACATTCAACAGACCCTGACCTGTCATTAATACTGATCCGCCGTTTAGAAGGAATGTTTCCAGTGGTTGATGATTTTCTTCTATGAAAATACCTTCATCCGCATTTCCTGTTGCCCAGAGCACAGTTTGTACTGGTTCGAAATAGGGGTGTGGTTGCCCCATCTCCTCCACATTCCAGTAGTAGGCGTCGACTTCAATCTCATCGAGTGCATCAAGAATGAAAGTCTCATGGTGACGATCAGGTATTTCAGATACGAACAGCACTTCGGCTGGACGCACCGGATAATTAAATTCCTGATTTGCTCCCTCTTCGAAGATGATCTCCCAATTTACTGGATTGTAAGGCGCAATCTGCGGAATGATAGGCAAATCATAACGTCCTGCTGCGAAATAGATTTCATAATTTCCCTGGTCATCCGTATTAATCGTATAAGCAGGACCTTCTGGCTGAAGCTCCTCGTTCCAGAGCTCGAGAACCGCCGGAACACCCTCATCGGTTGTCTCATCAAACACTCTTCCGCTCATAATCGCGGGAAATTGTCCAGAAAAAGTATGGGTGTAGCTGTTATTATCTGGATTCATATCTTCAGCATGAGTGACAGTGTGAGTTACAATTACGTCCCCCACATCCCGGTACGTAAAGGCAGGTTGCAAGGTCACAACAGTATCTCGATTTGCAGCCAGATCGAAGGTAGCTTCAGCAGTAAAGTCACCGATAGTAACAATTGAAGTAATGCCAGTCAGATCAGCTAAGCCTGCATTAATGACACGCACCGCAAAATACTGCTCTACGCCGTGCAAAATCGGGAAATTTTCGCCAGGGGAAACAAACGAAGATGCCATAGCGTCCTGCAGCAGTGGTTCCTCTGGCAACAGTTTCTCAATTCCATACCAGACCAGATAGGCACTTGTCCAGGATTGATCGTTCTCATACATCCCTTCAGTAGCAGGAACACCACCATCACCATCTATTTCATCCTGATCGAGGAGAAAATCAACCGTCCAGAGTGCATTGTCAGCACTCTCCTGATCTTCCATCACCTCATGAATTGCATTCCAGGCGTGTCCATACCAGATGGTCTGCGAATTATTCCAGTTTCCAGCACCAGCGTACACATCCATGATATCGATATAGTCCGGCAACCAGGCTTGACCAGCCTCATGGTCATCTGAAAATTGTGCAGTTACAACACCCCACATGGCAGTACCTCCAGACATCGCCCAAGTCTCATCAGTCAGATGGTCGGGATTGTTTTCGATCCAATCTTTCACCTCAGTGGCGATTTCCTGTGCTGCATCCATCATTTCCTGATTACCACGCCAGCTTCCATAGAGATATAAGGCACCAGCTCCATAGGCGGATGAAATGGGATTCACTGAGAATTCATTGCCATATTGGAGACGGTAGGTGTCCAGATAAACAGCGCATGAATCACCATACCAGAGGAATTGTTCGTCATCATACGCTTCTGTGTACTCCATCGTCGCTACCAAACCCCATCCACAATTATGGACACGGTAATAGTTCGGATTTCCTCCACCCTCCTCATCATACGCCGGATGGTTCATTGTGTACTCCCAGGCATCCATGATATTCTGATGAAAACGGTCAAGATCGCCGGTGTAGTTCCCATACCTCGACCAATCTCGTATCGCCTCCTGGGTGTTATCCGTTTCGATGATATCGAGGTCTTGCTCACCTTCACGTTGCCCGCCAAAATGTTCGCCCGGTTCTGTAACCTGCATGGTAGTCATCCAATCCAGAACCTGGAGATATTCGTAGACATAATTATATTCATCCAGTTCACCTGGATGAAGTGGAGGAACTTCATTGGTGCCGTTGTCGATTCGGTTTTCCAGTTGTTGTTGCAGCTCCTCGATGGGTACATAAGGCGTTGCATCCGCAGTACCACTCATCACAAAAAATGTGGCGATCAGTATAACAATTGCGAAGGAGATCAATTTCATCGTACACTTCCTCTGTTTCGTCCTTAATGAATTAGTAAAGCTAACCCTGACGAACATCTGTTTGCAACCACTGATGGATTATTGGTTAATTGAATTCTGAAAATATCAAATGATTAGACAGAAAAACCAACCTCTACCGGATAACCTCAAGGGTTATTTTCATTCATACCCCGATCCACTTGTCCCGGAGGCACGATACAATCGAATTTATGCAGCCTTTCCACAGATAGATCCAATAATCAACAACGCTGATGAATACCAGAATACGGCTTTTTCAAAGCTCCTGCTTTTAGGTGATCCTGTAGTTGATGAACTTGTAAAACATCCCGAATATATCAGCTCTCTGCTGACACCCGGTTTCATTCACGATCCGTTCTCAGAGATAGCAATCCAACCTGAAGATTTACGAACATATAAAATGTTCGTTTGGATGAGTCTCTTATTGCGTGATTTTATGGGATTGGCTGACCTTGAAACCACACTTCGAGATTTCTCAGTATTGGCTGATACCATCGCTCGAGAAGCTTTGCATCGTATTGATGAAACTCGTCTTGATATCTGGGCTCTGGGAAAATGGGGTGGTTGGGAGCTGAATGCTGCAAGCGATATTGATCCAGTGTTTTTTCGATCCGCCGATTCGGGGAAATTTGAATCCGACACTCCAGTCCGTAAATGGTTAAAACTACTCATGCCTGAGGGATCGCTATCTGTCTATCCGGTGGATTTACGTCTGCGTCCCGAAGGTCAATCAGGTCCTCTCGCATTTTCATACCAGGCATCAGAACAATACTTCTTTCAACGCGCAGCGTCATGGGAACGTATCGCATGGCTTCGTGCGCGACCAGTTACAAAAGAACCACCCGGCTGGTTCAAAGAACTTATGTATACCTTCCTCTTTCCAACGAGTAAAGACCCGAAACGTTCTTTGCAGGAAGCAGGAAATGCCTTGGAAGTAGTTCACTCCAGCGCAAAAGAGCGCGACTTGAAAAAGGGAATTGGGGGGATACGTGATATCGAATTTCTCGTATCCGGTTTTCAGTTTGCATTCGCACGGAAGATTCCCGGTCTCCGTCACGGAGCCGTACTGAATCTACTGGATATTTTAAATGATGAGGGCGTACTTGTTTCGCACAAGGCTGTTGTGTTGCGCGAATCATATCGTTTTTATCGTCGTATGGAGAATTTCCTTCAGGCTGAAGCGGACAGGGGAATTTTTCAGGTACCGTTAAAAGGTTCTGTACTTCATGCACGGTTGGCTTTTTGTATGGGATATAGCCCGGAGGAATTTGAAACACGTTTTCAAGGATTCCGAAAAATTGTTGCTGAAATTGTTGAAAACGAAATTGGTGGTTCGGATTCAGAGGCTACAACCTTTTATATCGATCCACAGAGCGACACTCTGTCGGAACGATTTGACTCACTAGCTGCGACATCTGGACTACAACCAGTCGCCGAGAAAATGCGAAATATCCTGCGTCGTCTGGGTGGACAATGGGGAAGTGCAGATATCCTGTTCGACACAGCCATCCTTTTGAATTCAGCCACTCCTGAAGATGCTTTGGTACGTTTGGAAAGTGCCATCCATGCCTTTGGGGGACCCTCCGCCTGGAAAAATATGTTCTCAGCAAAGAAAAAAATGCTGCTGGATATTACCTCCATTATCTGTCATTCACCTCGCATATCAGAAGAGGCGATTGTGCAACCTGAACTCTGGTTGCAATTGGGGAAAAAGGAGATGCCAGCACTACCCGACACATTCGATACCATCCAGCACTCGAACAGACTTGGGGCTGCAACTTTTCATCTGGGTACTGAACTTCTCTTGTTCAACAATACACTTGATTTTCTAACTTCCAACTGGTCGAAGGCTGTAGACAATACCATAGGACAATTATTTCAGGAACTCGAGTCGGATGTTCCTGTACCCATTTCAATTCTCGCATTTGGCAAATGGGGAAGCCGTGAACTATTACCCGACGCTGACCTCGACTATTTCATTGTCTGCGATGACGTCGACGCTGAGCAATTCGCGAAGCTGCAGATCGAGGTTGGCAAATGGCGTCAGAGGGCATCACTGTTGGGAAGGCTGACTCTCGATGACCGTTTACGTCCCGAAGGTTCGACCGCACCGATGGTGACATCCTTTTCACGGTTGAAGGAATACATCGAAACACGCGCACGAGGGTGGGAACGTATCGCCTATTCCAGGGTCCGTGCAGTTGCTGGTGCGGAAGAGCTGGGAAAAGCTGCGGAAAAATTGTGTCTCAGGTTCGCCTCTACCCCACCGGAGAGTAGTGAATGGACACAAATCCACAACGCCAGGAAAAGTGCCTTGAAACTCAGACGAGGTGCAGTCATTCCTCTCAAAAAGATGCGCGGTGGTCTGATGGATTATGAATTCGCCGCTGTTTTTGCCGCCTGGAAACAGGGTGTCGTGACGCCCGAGTGGTGGCAGGGGACGATGACCATGAAGTGTGATCTATTGACTGAATTTAGCACGGACGATAGGTGGAAAAAGGCAAAAGAGGGATATGCAACCCTGCGTCTCTGGGAAGCTGCTGCACTTTTCACAGGACAAAGCAAAGGCTTTGTCTTACCAAAAACCGCTGAAGCAGCCTTCGTTTACAGAGCTTTCACAGGGATGGAGTTCGAGGATTTGAGGGCTGAGTGGGGTTGGATATCTGAGCTTGGTAAAGAGCTTTATGAAGAAAGTTCCTGACATTAAAACATTTGAATCAATCAAACGTAACCCAGGCTACGCTTGCTTCTAATTCTGGAGGTAGATTGTAACAATCTAAATCTTACATATTTTAGCATTAGTGAGCTGCAATCGGGTGTAACTACTTTCTGTGTTAAGCTGCTTTACTCCAGTTATCCAGTGTGAATTGCAGTTCTTTGTAGATACGATGTTGTTCTTGTTGGATATGGTACTCCCTGTAAACATTCCATGTATCATTGATTCGCATGGCCCGC
>JAIOHU010000254.1 GCA_019912845.1 bacterium | reverse complement strand
GTCTTATGCGTAGCCTTCGGGGCAGGTTTCACCTGGGCGTCATGTATACTACAATTTTAATGGAATATTATGGATGTAGCATTTTTATTTCCGGGACAGGCATCACAGTACGTAGGTATGGGGAAGGATTTGTATGAAGCTGATTCCCTGGCAGGGGCGTTGTATGACCGTGCTGAAGATTTGTTGCCATTCTCCCTCAAAACAATCAGTTTTGAAGGACCCGCTGAGGAGCTCAAGCAGACTCGGATAACCCAGCCAGCGATTTTCGTACACTCTGTTATCCTCTCACAACTTCTCGACACGAAAGGTATCACATTCCATGCTACAGCGGGGCATAGCCTCGGTGAATATTCCGCATTGGTTGCTGCAGGGGCGATGAATTTTGATACAGCTTTGGAAATAGTGGCGTTGCGTGGTGAGCTGATGCAACAGGCTGGAGATGAACGTCCCGGCACCATGGCTGCAATCATCGGTCTGGATCGTGATAAACTTGTTTCTATTTGCAAAGATGTGAGCAGTGATACAATCGTTGTTGTTCCGGCTAATTTTAACGCTCCAGGTCAGATTGTGATTTCTGGCGATGTGGATGCGGTTGAAACTGCAATGGAAGCCTGCAAACAGGCTGGCGCTAAACGTGCTCTTCAACTCCAGGTTTCTGGCGCTTTTCACTCACCACTTATGGCACCTGCCGCTAATGAACTCGCTGCGAAAATCAGTGAAGCCGATATACGGCATCCCAAAGTCGCGATTTACCAGAATGCGATAGCGCAACCTACCGTCCATCCTGATGATATCAGAAAAAACCTTATCGATCAATTAACCCATCCGGTCTTGTGGGAGGATACCATCCAGAATATGGTGGCAAAAGGTGTGGGGAAATGTGTTGAAGTAGGACCTGGAAAAGTGCTGCAGGGGCTGGTAAAAAGGATTGATCGAAATATAGAGAATGCAGGCGTTGATACGTATGAAGATTTGAAAGCCATCTCCGGGTAACGGACTGGTTATTGGAACGTAATGGTTTGAACGGAGAAGAAAAGAATGGGTCAATTAGATAATAAAGTAGCTTGGGTAACAGGTAGTGGACGAGGGATCGGTTTCTCGATTGCACAGAAACTGGCATCTGAAGGTGCAACGATTGTATTGCATGATATTGTTGAGGAAAATGTCATCAACGCTACCCGTGAAATGGAAGAAGCGGGTTATAAGGCGATTGGGCTTGTCTCCGATGTTACCTCAACAGAAAATGTAGAAGAGAATGTGAAGACCATCGTTGAGGATCTGGGGTCACTGGATATTCTCGTCAACAATGCCGGGATCACACGTGATGGTTTGCTGGTACGAATGAAAGATGAAGACTGGGACCTGGTCATGAAGATCAACCTCAAAGGCTCCTTTCTTTGTACACGTGCGGCTGGCAAAGTTATGATGAAACAGAAAAGTGGTTGCATCGTAAATATCGCAAGCGTGGTTGGTGTCATGGGGAACGCTGGACAGGCGAACTATTCGGCATCAAAGGCAGGTCTCATTGGATTGACAAAATCAAGCGCGAAAGAGCTCGCAGCCAGAGGTATTACAGTAAATGCTGTTGCACCCGGATACATTGAAACCGACATGACATCTGTTCTTCCCACAGCAACACGTGAGGCATTCTTAAACCAGACTCCATTGCGGAAAGCTGGAACACCTGAGGATGTTGCGAATGTAGTTGCTTTTCTCGCTTCACCATCAGCATCCTATATTACCGGTCAGGTGATACATGTAGATGGCGGAATGGTGATGTAGAAATTTGATAATATGGGATTTGAGCATTGCCTCCAGGGGAATTGCACTATTGCCTGTTTGTAGATAATCTTCATATTATTATTTGTTTTTTAATAGTATAACGTGAGCATATTGCACAATTACGTAGCTTGAAATAATTACAGTATTACGTTCGAGTAAATCGTATTTTTTGAGAAGAGCTTTTAAGAGAAATTACAAATAAACCAACAAAGAAACATGTTTTCAGGAGGATGTTTAAGATGGATCGTACTGAATTAACCCAGCAAGTCAAAGAAATCATAGTTGAGCAACTCGGTGTTGATATGGCAGAGGTAACAGATACTGCTTCTTTTATCGACGATCTGGGTGCAGATTCTCTTGATACAGTCGAATTGGTGATGGCTTTTGAAGAGCAGTTCGACATTGAGATTCCCGATGAAGATGCGGATCAGATTGCTACAGTTGGGAATGTTGTCACGTATCTTAGTAAAAAGATCGAAGCGAAATAGACAGGTCATTCGAGTCTAAATTATGCCTGAACGAATTGTAGTCACTGGAATGGGGGGGATCTCACCAGTTGGAATTGGTACGGAAGAAACCTGGAACGGAATGATTAATGGCGTTAGTGGCGCCAGGTTGATCAGTCGTTTTGACACCAGCAATTTCAAAACCAGGTTTGCGTGTGAGGTTGAAAATTTTGACCCTCTCATTAAGCTGGACAAAAAGACCGCCAAACGGATGGACTTATTTTGCCAGTATGCGGTTTACTCCGCCTTTGAAGCTGCCGAACAGGCGGGTTTAAGCGAAGTTTCTGATGATGAGGGTGCTCGTTATGGAGTTGTTTATGGCTCTGGAATTGGTGGTATGTACACCTATGAGGAGCAGATAATCAAACTGCATGAGCAGGGACCGGGACGAGTCAGTCCATTCTTCATTCCGATGATGATTGGCGACATTGCCTCTGGTCACATCTCGATTCACTTCAATTTTAAAGGGGTGAATTACGGGACACAATCCGCTTGTGCAACTTCCGCCCATGCGATCGGGCTTGCAGCGATGCATCTGAGAGCTGGAGATGCGGATGCGATAATCTGTGGTGGGTCTGAAGCTCCGATCACACGTTCTGGAGTTGCTGGATTCAATTCCATGAATGCGCTTTCCACTCGTAATGATGATCCACAGAAGGCATCTCGTCCATTTGACAAGGATAGAGATGGTTTTGTGATCGGCGAAGGTGCAGCGTCTTTTGTACTCGAAACTGAGTCCCATGCAAAAGCCAGAGGTGCAAAAATTTACGCTGAGCTGGCAGGATATGGCTTCAGTGCAGATGCGTATCATCTTACTGCTCCAGTACCGGGTGGTGCTGGTGCGGTGCGGAGTATGAATGCTGCGATGAAATCGGCTGGATGTAACCCTGAGGATATTGACTACATCAACGCCCATGGCACATCTACACTCTTTAATGATGAAATTGAGACACAAGCAATTAAATCCAGTTTAGGCGATCATGCTTACAAGGTAGCTGTCAGTTCAACAAAATCCATGACAGGTCATCTACTGGGAGCAGCAGGTGCAGTGGAAATGCTTGCCTGTGTTAAAGCTGTTAACAATGGAATTATTCCACCAACTATTAATTTTGAAACTCCCGACCCTCAGTGTGATCTCTATTATGTTCCCAATAAGGCTGAAGAACGAGATGTAAAAACCGCACTCTCAAATACCTTCGGTTTTGGTGGACACAATGCGACCATTATCGTCCGTCGTTGGGAAGACTAACAGAGGGACGTCAGCATGGGTATTGGGAAACTGTTAATTCCCTTATTCCGTATTAAGAAAACGGAACCCGCTCTTTATGGTGCAAAAAAAAGTTTGGACGATTTTCAGAAATCGATCGGATATCAGTTTCAGGATAGTAATTTACTGGAACAGGCTCTGAAACATCGCAGCATTATTCCTGAGACTGGTGAAACCAGGAATGAAGCCAATGAACGACTTGAATTTCTTGGCGATGCTGTCCTAGACCTTGTTGTCAGTGAAATCTTATATAAGCAGTTCCCAGAAGTAAATGAGGGGTATCTCGCTCGTCTGAAAAGTCTGGTTGTCAGTGGACGTCAACTTGCTTCCAAGGCACGCAAGATAAACCTTGGGCTCTATCTTCAAATGAGTGAGAGTGAGGAAAGAAGTGGCGGTAGAAATCGTCGAAGTATACTCGAAGATGCATTAGAAGCTGTTATTGGAGCCGTATATCTTGATGGCGGATTAAAGCCGGCCTGCGACTTTATCGCGACTTTTATCGCCAATGATGTCAGCGAACATCTCATTCGCGAAAAAGAACATAATTACAAAAGTCTCTTGCTCGAATATGCGCAGGGTAATTCACTCGGTGCTCCACGTTATCGCGTTGTTTCAGAGGAAGGGCCTGATCACGCGAAAACTTTTCATATTGAAGTATTGGTTCGAGACAAATCTGTTGGCTCCGGCTTTGGTCAGAGTAAAAAACAAGCTGAACAACAGGCCGCAAAGTTTGCCGCTGCTTTTTATGGTATTTCAGTGACAGATTAAGAATGTTTTTCAGTTGAAATTAAATTGAATGATTTTGTGAAGTGTTTTTCTTCGCAGAATCGGATAAAATGGAGGAAGGATCGTGGATTATTTCCTTGATGATTTTCAGAAGGAATTGGTCGCACAGGCGAGACGTATCGGGAAAGAAAAGATCAGACCCGTAGCCGCAGAATATGACCGTGAAGGAAAGTTTCCGTGGGATCTGGTGAAGATATTCGCAGATTCAGGATTTTACAGCATTTATATTCCGGAAGAATATGGCGGTATCGGTCATGGAGTGATGGACCTCGTACTCGTAACAGAGGAACTCAGTCGTTTCTGTGGTGGTATCTCCCTTTCTGTCGCAGCGACTGCATTAGGCACCTTCCCAATCGTAATCAGTGGGAACGACGAACAGAAGAAAAAATACCTCCCTGACCTTGCAGAAGGTAAGAGACTGGCAGCATTCGCTTTGACGGAACCAGCCGCTGGTAGTGATGCAGGGCATATCGCAACTCGCGCTGTAAAAAAGGGTGATAAATATATTCTCAATGGCACAAAGGTCTTTATCACAAATGGCGGTGAAGCGGATATCAATATTGTGATTGCAACCACTGATCCAGAGAAGGGCACACGTGGTGCCAGTGCGTTCATCGTTGAGAAGGGTACACCTGGGTTTACCTTTGGAAAAGAAGAAGACAAAATGGGTATCCGTGCCTCGGCGACCCGTGAATTGATATTCGAAGATTGTGAAGTCCCTGCTGAAAACATGATTGGACGCGAGGGTGAAGGTTTCATGGTCGCCATGAAGACCCTTGACCGAAGTCGTCCCGGTGTTGCAGCACAGGCGTTGGGAATTGCACAAGGTGCATTTGACCTGGCGACAGAATACGCAAAAACTCGTGAACAGTTTGGGCAGAGCATCATCAAATTCCAGGCACTTCAGTTTATGCTCGCAGATATGGCTATGCAGATTGAATCGGCACGTGCAACACTATACGCCACCTCACGTATGATTGATGCTGGAGTAAAAGATGTTGCCAAGGAATCCTCCATGTGTAAGGTGCTTGCTTCCGATACTGCCATGAAGGTTACCACCGATGCTGTTCAGATCTTTGGCGGCTATGGCTATATGCGTGACTACCCGATCGAAAAATTCATGCGCGATGCCAAGATTACCCAGATTTACGAAGGCACGAACCAGATTCTGCGTATGGTCATTGCCCGGAGTATAATTAAGGATATCAACAAAGCGTCGTAGTATGTCACAGATAAGAAATTATTTAAGCCTCCTTACTTAGGAGGCTTTTTTTGCTGTAGATGAGACTTAACTCCAGGATAAAGTATAGAGGTGGATGGTCACTTCGATCATTCACTTGAATCTGGTTCTTGCTGATCAAATATTGAGGTTTGTTCTACCTTCTTAATTTTTGATACTTTAGTATTCTTAAGTGTCTCAAATAGTGTTTTATCCCAGGGTCGTTCTGGAAATGGTTGAGCCCCCATTTTCATCAACTCATGATTTCCCTCAGGTACATTTCCTTCCGCACGCGCGCAAACGGGGACACCTTTTTCATGTTTTATCTCTTCGGTGGCACCAGCCCAGGTTCCGCCTTTTTCCTTTTCCGCACTGATAACGAGTGCATAATTTGAAAGAGCATATATGTACTTATTCCGCCCCATGGCATTACCGACATTAAATCGAGCGTCGGGATTATATGGTGAAATCAAGAGTAATCGTTGATCCATGATGGCTTCTCTATATTTTCCTGAGACAGAAGACCTCATTAGGCCATCTGCAAGAACACCGATAGCTGTGCCATACGCATCAAGGGAAGCGAGCATCGACACCTGATCCACACCACGCGCACCGCCGGATACAATTGAAATCCCATTCTCTGCACAGAATCGGCTGATTTCCGCTGTGAATTTTTCACCTTCATCATCAACATTTCGAGATCCGACCACTGCAAGTCCTTCAGTATTGAATAGCGATAGATCGCCAGAACCAAATAGAATTGGCGGGCAGTAGTTACCAAACCGAATCTTTAGACTGTTGGGGTAGTTCTGATCGTTTCTGGTCACGATCCAGATGCCCTTATTCATCCAATTCTCAATAGCGAAAGCGAGCGATGCCCCTCGTTTGAGGAGATTTGAAATCCTCAGATACCCCACCGAAATATCCAGATCATTTTTTAATTCCAGAAGTAGCTCTGGATCAAGAATATCCTGGGGACGAAACTGCTTTGATACCAGGAGAGCGATAACTTTGTTGTATTCGCTGATCGTGAGCGGTTTAACTTCACTGTCTCTATTTTTGCCGCCAAAGTTTCCAGACATTAAGAGGATGGCTTTACTATCGGCAGTTAACTCTGTGGGACTCATCAAATTTCCAGTCAGCTTAGTGAATTCAACGCCAGGGCTAATGGAAAAACTGACCCACTTCCCTGTTCACGCAACAATGCTGTTATCACAGTGATTGTCCACCGTGAATCAACCATATCATCCAGGAGGAATACTGATCCAGTTGGAACATCCCCCTCTACCGCGAATGCACCATCGAGGTTTTGTGCCTGCTGGTAGCTGTTTTGCATCTGCTTCTGTGGCGCATTATCGCGCACTTTACATACGCACGGAATGTAGGGGATTCCCAATCGTTGCGCGAGACGGTTTGCAAAATCTGGTATGAGTTCAGGATGCTTCAGCGAAGGTACACAAGTCAACCATTCAGGGAAAGGATCAGGCTCCCATGATTGAATCATCTCGACACAACCTTCAATTAAATCGTTATGGAACCGTAAATCGTGATATTTACCCTGACGAACCATCAAACCCCAGCCCGCATCACCCCAAAGTGCCAATGCCATTCCTTCTTCCGCACGGAGATGCAACGGTATATTTCCACTCCAGGGGTGGTGCTGAAATTTGTGCATCCACTGTTTTCGTGTCTTTATGACATGATGACTTCGGCGAAGGTATATTGCTGCTCGATTTGTCAACACTTGATCCGGTTCTTCAGGTAGTAACTGTTGCTCTGCACAGGATGCACATTTTCCACAATCCTCAGCATGTGGGTCATCTAACGCTTCAGCCAAAAACCTCATCAAACAGGTCGGAATTTCCATATACTCCTGCATTTGAGCTTGTTCAATGCGCCGTAGCTGGGTCAACGCTTCTATCTGATCGAAGTTCATCTGATAATGCGTGGGGGTACGATACCAGAGCGACCCCTGCTTTGTAACTGGCGAAACTTTTTCTACAGATAAAAGAATAAGCACTTTATCTATCTGTCCTTTTGTCAGATTGACTTGCTGCTGTAACATCGGTACAGACAATCCATCGGCTGCCCGTTGCAAGGCATCGAGCACATCCGTTATATGCACTTGTGGTGGAAAAGCACTGTTTATGAAATAATCCGTGATCTCCTGATCCTCTTCGCCACTGAGCAGGATTCCATAAGCATTATCTACTGCACGACCTGCTCGACCGACCTGCTGATAATAGTGTACCACAGAACCCGGTCGCTGGAAATGGATGACAAATGCCAGGTCAGGTTTATCAAAACCCATTCCCAGGGCTACTGTGGCAACGAGTGCCTTCACCTCATTGTTCAGTAATCTGTCTTCCAGCAACTCTCTGTCTGCTTGAGTCCGCGCATGATAGGCAATAGCATCGATTTCATTTAAACGCAACCATTCAGCAACACGTTCCGCATCACGAACAGTCAACGTATAAATGATTCCACTACCTTCGATTTTTGGTAGAATGTCTGCAAGCCATGCCATTCGGGCTGCAGGACTCGGCAAATTAATCGTCTGCAACTTCAAACTATCACGGATCAATGGACCTCGAACAACTTGCAGGTTTCCCAGTTGCTGAGCGACATCATTGACCACCCTGTTATTCGCAGTCGCGGTTGTAGCCAGAACGGGGATGTTTTCGGGGAGCACACGGAGAACTCTAACTATTCGTTTGTAATCAGGTCTGAAATCGTGTCCCCAGTCACTGATACAATGCGCTTCATCCACTACGAACAGACCAATATCATTCGCGTGTGCTTGAAGAACGTTCTGCCTGAAAATGTCGTTTGCCAGACGTTCAGGGGAAATAAGGAGGATGTCAATCTCACCATCAGCAAAACGCGCTTCAATAGTTGACCAGTCATCTTTATTGGTAGAGTTGATTGTGGCAGCGTTGACTCCAATTCGTTCAGCAGCCTGAATTTGATTCCGCATAAGTGAGAGCAATGGGGAGATAAGCAGTGTAGGTCCGGCATTACGGTCTCGTAGTAGCCTGGTGGCAAGGAAATAGACCATACTCTTCCCCCAACCAGTACGTTGAACAACTAAAACACGTTGACGTCTCAGAAGAGCCTCGATACTCTCCCATTGTCCCGGTCTGAATTCAGCATCAGGGAGATTTAGAGATCGCCGGAGTAATTGTAGTCCGGCAGCACGATCTTGATAAAGCATTTCTCCCTCTTCTCCCTGAATTTAACAATTTTGATGTAAATTTATCTTACGATTTTTGAAGTTATTGACCAATAGAGTCATACCCGCAAAGGTTAGAATTGAAGAACTGTGTCGAGGGCTAAGAATCGTGAAATCACAAAATCTAAGCAGTCTAGTCATGAGATTATAAATCTAAAAAACAGTTTGAGTAATGATTCCCAATTATTTTCACTGACAATGAGACTCTTACAAGAGTATACTTCTGGCTCTATTTATCCGGAGACGAAATCAAGATATTTTTTGTATTCATAAATAGTTAATATATGACAAGCGTTTTAGTTTGTTCAAAAAATAGATAATTTATGTAATCCTTTTGGAAACACGTAGTATGTTGGATGGTCACAGGGAATTTCTCTGTTGGGGATCGGGACCGTAGTTATTCTCACCCTGTTCCCCTGGAGCGGTCAATACGATTAGAATAAAAAATAATGCTATTATTGGTATGAACGTCCATAATACGCCCCATCCATTTCTCCCCAGATCATGTAAGCGACGAATAGTTAATGAAACAACTGCAATTACGTTTAGAAGCCAATAAACGAGTGTGACATATTCTAGCATATCTTTTGCAGATATAAAGACAAGTATGAAATAAAATACGTAGTAAAATAAAACATAAATCCAATATTCTTTTCGACTGGCTCTACCGTAGAAATCAAAAGATTTCCTTAAAGCTCTAAAATATAATTCCATACTATCCTCAATACTTTACCTTCATCCAAACTATATTTATTGCGAATCAATTCTCATCTAATACTTAGACACTCTTTCCAAGGTTATACACCAGCGTTTGAAGAATCCAGGATTGATAAACAGCATTCTATAAAACATACAAATAAACAACAGCATTACTTGAAGTAGTTGACCTAGCAATATCGAAATCTTCTTCCTCGAAGTGAAGTATTTCAATTAAGTATCAGAGAGTAAATTATTAAACTTATTTCATAAAAACAAGATATCAATACCAGAAACAATGTCGTTATCAACGAAAGAACTTGAATGATGTTTTTTCCAAATATTGGGGTGCAAAAATTAAAGCGTTCTAGTGCATAATTGAGAAATAGAAAATTGAGTTGCCCAATTTTCGATATTTTCAAATAATCACTTATTAAACCAAACTATATCTGAGAATTCCAACAACTTAATTTCTTCGGTTGAAGTTGTGCTATGGTTTAACTAAATGATTTATATGGAATTAAAAAATTCCAACCCCCGATAAATATTATCTTTCGATCAATCTTCAGCGAAATCCTTGTATGTCTTTTTCGTGCGGCTATAAACGATGAGTACAAAGCTGACAAAGGGGAAGAAGATATAGAAAAGAATTCCATAACGGTCGATCCAGGAGAGTGGATTGTATACTGTATTGTAGATCATTCCCAGGAAGTCAACAGATTTGATAGTTGCGGGCCAAACATGACCGAGGATCAGAATGATTGAAACAACGAGAAGCAGGTAGCCAAGTATTCGTAAAATTATCATAGAATTCCTCAAGTTTTGATTTGAAACTTGCGCAAAATAAAAAGAGGAAAACTAACTGTAAACATTTGAAGGAATAAAGATTAAATTATCTGGAGTCGAATAAATAGCGATTTTCAAACGTTTTGTAAGAATTGTTATTCAGGCGTGGCAGTTTGTTCAAGAAAGTAAAGTTCAGATGTTTAATGGAAAATTAAGTGTAATTTTTGTAGTCTAACATAAATAATATCAATACCTTCCTGGATGCCAGCTTACAGCACGCTGGCATGACGCGATCGGATATCTTCCTGGATGCCAGCTAGAATCACGCTGGCATGACGCGGGGTAGGAATGCCAAACTGGAGTTTGGCGTTCCATTCGGGGGAGGGATGCATCTGCTCCCCGGGTTCCGCTTCGCTGCACCACGGGGCTACCCAAATCTCACCACGTTGTGGTGAAGTGAATTCATAGATTTCCTGGAGTGTGGCGAACAGCATGCGGGGATGACGCGTTGAAATATCTTCCTCCAGCTAACACCATGCTGGTATTATGCGGTCGGAAACCGTATGCTCGGGGCAGCGTGGAAGGATGTATACGAAGAATTAGTAGTGCTACTAACCCAATATGAGCACCAGAATACCTACGACAAGTGTATAAGCAGCAAAACCGTAAAGCTTTCCAGTACGTAACACCCTCATCAGAATACCAATTGCCAAATATCCGGAGAACACCGACGCCAAGAATCCCACCAGATAAGGTGCGAACAACCCACTCTCCATTGTCTGGAAATCTTTGAGGTGTAAGACTGTTGCGCCCAGAATCGCTGGAATCGCGAGTAAAAAACTGTAACGTGCCGCGCTGTCACGGTTCAGTCCGGCAAACAATCCGGCAGCAATCGTTGATCCGCTACGACTGATTCCTGGGACAATCGCACAGCCCTGAAGGATACCAATCAGAATCGCGTCCTTCCAACGAATTTTTGTGAGAGGACGTTCCCCACGTCGCACAAGTTCTGCGACAACAAGGAAACCAGTCGTGAACAGTAATCCAATCGCCGCGGATTTACTTGAAGCAAACAGAGCTTCAAGTGGATCCTTAAACGCTAAACCAATGATAGCGGTCGGGATTGTGCCTAGAATGATCATCCAACCAATCCAGCGTCCCTCACCACCTTTAAAAAAATCGACAATCACCGTCTTAAGGTCGTTACGAAAGTATACCAGAACAGCGAGTAGAGTGCCAAGATGTACTGCGATCTCGAAAGAAATGTTCTCAGAGGTCAGGTTCAGCAGCGATTGCACAATCACCAGGTGCCCGGACGAACTGATTGGGAGAAATTCTGTCAAACCCTGCACGACTCCCAGGATCAATGCTTGCCAGATATTCATTCGCCTTGTTCCTCTTCGATCAGATCAATCGATTCGCCGTCGTTGTTCTCAATAGTACTTTGTTCAACTTCAAGCCAGGGAGCGATCTGGAGTCGTCGTTCTTCAGGATTCTCTCTTTGTATTTCACCATTTAAGATGGACAATAGCCACATGGTCTGGGCTACTCTTTCTCGTTTGGAAAAGATCACCTTACCCGACGACAAATTGATGGTCGAAAGAGCTCTTATGCCATCAGCGATAGTTGCATAGCCTTCACGGTTTTCAAGCAGTGGTTTCAGTAGCAAAGTTGCAGCGTCATATCCACGCATATTCCAGATATTCGGAACGCCGCGGTTTATTTTATAAGTGTAGAGCTGCAACTCACGATAGGCTTCTTCCTTGTTGTCTGGACCAAATGGCGAAGTAATGATGAAGTTGTCGATGTACTCCCTATTCTTATAAACCTGTTCAGGGTTGTACCATGCCGCATTTCCAAAGCGAAGGGTACGGAAATTATAAAATGCCGCTTGTGGTGCAAATAGCTCCATGGTTCCAGGCTCGATGGGGAAGTAAAAGGCTTGTATCGTGGTCAGTTGAATATCGTTTGAGTCAATTTCACCTTTTCGATAGGCGGGACTTAGACGTATTTCATGTAAATAGTCGCGCCACATATTGTCGATTTTATCTTCAAAAATTTCGAGGTTAAAATCTTCGAGGCTGTCAACGAACGCTTCGGTCAAGGTGCTGTCTCGGAAATCTTCGCTGAACATCTCATCGCGTGCTTCGGGCGAATGGAAAATACTATCCGCAAATTCCCGCTTAAAGCCAATTTCACGAATTCGTTGAAACTGTCTGCTCAGGCTAAGGTTTTCGTCTGGAAAATACCATTCCAGAGAAATCAACTCGGTGTCTTCTCGCTCTTTCAGGATGTTTACAAATCCGGCAGCATTCGCACGTCCCATTGGAGTGGCGGGTGCGACAACTGCATAGGATTTCAAAGCGAGTGAGTCATGTGCATAAATCGCCGCGAGCTGACCTTCACGATACCAGTCCGCCTCGGGCTGAACAGTTGTCGGACCCACTGCAAACATCCCGGGACGACGTTGTGCTGGGAGAATTACAGGAATTCCATGTGACTGTGCTTCCACTGCGCTGGTCATCACAACCCCTTCGGAACCCTTGGCAGCCAATCCCCAAATTCCTTTTTCACGTATCATTGAACGTGTCGCAAGCAGCGCATCTGCTTCATTATTGGATACCCTCTCAACCACGAGGTGGATTGAATCCCCTTTAGCGAGCTGGGTGGCATAGTCAATAGAATATCGCTCACTGTTGAGGGTATCTAATGGAATATCCAACGTGTCCAGAATTTTAATTGATTTTGCAAGAGAGTCGATTCCAGTAGAATCTTGAGCCAATAAAGAATCTGTTTTTGCTGCCTTAAGTTGTCGTTCAAGCTCAAAATCGAACAAACGCCTTCGTGTAACTTCCTGATAAAGGCTGGTATATTTGGTAAGTGCAGCTTCTACTCCCAGGAGAAAATCACGATTGGAACTGCTGTCTTCTGCAGTTTTCGCCTCTTGCAGTATGATACCGATTGAAGGGATGGATTCGTGATGTTCCACATACTCACGTAATACCGCAACCGCAGTTTTGCTGTGAGCTACATCGGCAAGATTTTGTATACGATACGCCAGTGGTCCTTCAATCAATTCCTTCAATTTTAACTCTGCCAGTTCACGAACCTCACCTGCTGGATCAAGATTCAGGCAGTGGATCAGCTCTATCCCTGCAGCATAACTGTCATCACGTTTCTGGAAAACTGCCGCGAGTAGGTAATGTACTTGAGCTACAATCATTGCATCAGGATGTAAATCGAGGGCTTTATGAAGATGAATCACCGCCTCACTTGTCTGCTCCTTTGCCAAATGAACCCTGGCGATAAGCACTTGTGTGGCTGATGCATAAGCACCATAAGGATTTAGCCGAAGAGTCTCCTGCGCCTTTTCGATAGCATTATCCAACTCACCCTGATCAAAAAGTTGCATGGCGACTACAAGGCTATCCTGCTGAGCGATGGATGATTGAGCAAAAGAATTCAATACAGTAACAAATAGTAATACAGCCAAAGAAAGATAAATAGATTTCATTTTATTCCCATTCAACAGTTGCAGGGGGTTTGCTGCTGATATCGTACACAACCCGATTCACACCCTCAACTTCATTGATAATTCTAGTAGATATGGTTCCCAGTAACTCCATGGGCAGTGGTGAAAAATCGGCGGTCATAAAATCCCAGGTATCGACAGAACGGAGCGCGATTACATTTTCGTATGTTCGAGCGTCACCCATTACACCAACACTTTTTACAGGGAGCAGGACTGCCAGAGCCTGACTGACTTTGTCGTACCAGCCACTATTTCTAAGTTCATGAAGGAAAATCGCATCGGCTTCACGTAAGATAGCCAAACGTTCCCTTGTGACTTCCCCAAGAATTCTCACCGCGAGTCCAGGTCCGGGGAAGGGATGGCGATTTACTAGGTGATCTGGCAACCCCAGCTCACGTCCCAGAGCACGGACTTCATCCTTGAACAATTCACGAAGCGGTTCCACAAGTGCCATGTTCATCTTTTCAGGAAGCCCACCAACATTGTGATGAGTTTTTATGGTTGCTGAAGGACCTCGAAAACTGACACTCTCGATTACATCTGGATATAATGTCCCCTGAGCGAGAAACCTGGAATCTTTAAATCTTTTTGCCTCTTCCTGAAAGACCTCTATAAATGTATTTCCAATACGTTTCCGTTTTAACTCAGGGTCAATTATATCTTTGAGGGCTGAAAGAAACAGATCAGAGGCATCTACAGTATGGAGATGAACTCCCAATTTGCCTGCTAACGCATTCTCGACCTCTAGACGTTCATTTTTTCTGAGCAGCCCATTATCCACAAAGATTCCAGTGAAATTATCGCCTATCGCACGTCCCATCAGTGCAGCCATGACTGAGCTGTCAACACCACCGCTTACCCCGCCAATAACATGACGATCTCCCACCTGCGCACGTATACGCTCAATGGCTTCCTGCTCGAACAGTTCCATTGTCCAACCGCCACGAGCATAGCAGACATCATATAAGAAGCTCTTCAGAAATGGGGTGCCATCAGTCGTGTGACGCACTTCAGGATGAAACTGCACACCATACAATCGGTCAGCCTCTCGGTGCATTGCTGCTACCGGACAAGAATCACTTTTTGCTGTAACCTTGAATTCGTCAGGCAGGTTCTCAATCTGGTCGCCGTGACTCATCCAGGTGGTTGTTTCAGCAGAAAGTCCGGTGAAAGGAGGACGAGAATTGGGGAGTACGTTCACCGCACGTCTGCCGTATTCACGATGCTTTGATGGAATGACACGACCGCCCAGCAAATGCGCCATTAATTGAAGACCGTAACAGATTCCGAGTACAGGAAGTCCAAGTTTGAATATTGCAGGATCAATTGAAGGTGCGCCATCATCATGAACACTGGAGGGTCCGCCTGACAATATGATCCCGATAGGCTGCAGTTTTTTAACCTCTTCAACCCCTTTTTCGCAGGAGATGATGACAGCGTAAACCCCTAGCTCACGGATACGTCTGGCGATCAGTTGTGTGTATTGTGACCCGAAGTCGACCACTGCGATGGTTTCATGTTCGGTGGTCATGGACGAGTCTCCAGCTATTTTCACGTATGCAACTCTTTCAAGTATTGTTGTTTTGTTTCCTCATGTCATTCCAGAGTGATTTATGCTCGATTCCAGAATGTAGAATTTCGATACTGATGGGTAGAGGTATTAGCCTTGAATATATCCATGGATTAGTTTTACAACTACGGATATATTAGACTTTGGACAAGTCCAAAGCCAAAATTCAAAACCTCTGGGATAAACTCCTAACGTTTCCCAAGCATTGCCAAACTGTCGGCGAGAATTGAATCCGCTTTCGCCTTTTCAGTGTTGCCAAGCATGGTATAAATCTGCGAACGTCGTTTGTAAGCCACTGCCGATGAATCCTTCAACTCAATGGCAAAATTGATATCTGTCAACGCCACTATTGGATTTCTTTCCATCATGTACATTGATGCTCTAATGACATACGCTTGAAAAGATGGTTCGATATTGATGGATTTGGTTAAATCGTCAATCGCCTTTTGAGTCTCACCTGTTGCTGCGTACAGTCCACCACGTTTATTGTAACCATCCGACGAATCCGGCAATTGCTCGATAACCTTGGAATAATCATTGATCGCAGCTTCGTAGTCACGGATCATAACATAGCTTCCAGCTCGAAAATAATAGGCATCGGTATAATCATCCTGCAATTTTATTGCCTTGCTGAAATCTACGATGGATTGATCGAAATTTTGTCTGGACTGGTAAACGATTCCACGGAGATAATGAGTCTTGGCATGTTCAGGATCAATTTCCAAAGCTAAGTCAAATTTTACCAACGCCTCTTCATATTGACCGGAATCAAGAAGAGTAATTCCCTCATCGAGCAGTTTCTCGAGCTTACTTTGCCCACATCCTGAACTCAATAGCAACAAAAATGACAAACATACCATAATGACAGGTATCAGTGCCATATTATTTTTATTGAATCTGAATGCAGTATATGATGTACTAATTTTGGAAATCCTCATCCCAACCCTCTTCTTTCAAACGTGCCCTGGTCTCTTCGGCTGTCCAGTCCACTTTTAATGGTGTTACAGCAGCATAACCCATTTCTACAATGCTATGATCGCCATCCTCAACATGGTTAAATTCTCTCCAGACACCACCCATCCAATAGTAGTCGCGACTACGGGTATCAATTCGTTTGTCGAACACTTCACGATAGAGGCAATGACCAACCCGCGCCATGCGAATACCCTTCAACTTATCCACAGGTACAGCAGGGACATTAACACTAAGCAGAGTGTAAGGTTCAAGGGTAGTATTTTCCAGTTTTTCCAAGAGCTTGAGTGCAACTGATACTGGAGCACTGAAATCGGGATTGCTGAAGGATGCCAATGAGATTGCAATTGAGGGAATACCCAGTATTGCACCCTCAACAGCTGCTGCGACTGTCCCGGAATAATTGCTATTCAGTCCAACATTGGAGCCTTGATTGATCCCACTGAAGACATAATCAGGTTTTTCATCGAGTAATACTGCATTCCCCATTTTCACACAATCGGCTGGAGTGCCATCGATGAAGTAGCCTTGCATTCCTTCAGGGAGAATAAATTTTCTATAACGGAGTGGTTTTGTTAATGTAATTGCCATGCCAGTTGCAGATCGTTCCCTGTCAGGGGCTACGACCGTCACTTCCGCAACAGTACTTAATGCTTCGTAAAGCGCAAAAATTCCCGGGGCGAGGTAGCCATCATCATTTGTAAGCAGGATTTTCATGAAGTTTTCTCACAACCTTGTTTCAAGTTAGCCTATCTCTACTCATCTGTTTGTGCGATAAATTCAAGAATCGCATCACAAATTCCCTCTGCTACCTTCTCCTGAAAAGAAGCATCCAAGAGCATTTTTTCTTCGGTCGGGTTGGAAATGAAACCAGTCTCAACCAGTACAGCGGGCATTGATGCGCCGTAAAGTACGAAAAATCCTGCCTGATCAACCCCCCGGTTACGTAAACCAGTGCGTTTTTCGAGATTCCGTTGAATGTAATATGCGAAAGTTTCAGATTCGCGAGCGAATTGTGATGTTGCCATGTTTAACAGGATGAAGTTTTCCTGAGTCAAATTTTTATATTCATCCTGTGAATCTTCGTACTGGATCACTGAGTTTTCTTTCTTGGCAACTTCGAGGGCACGTTCACTCTTTGCTGGTGCGAGGAAATAGGTCTCCTGACCACGTGCTCGACGATCTCTTGCTGAATTGCAGTGAATGCTGATGAACAACTTTCCGCCAACACGATTGGCGATTTGAGTACGTTCATTCAGTTTCAGGAACGTATCGGTACTTCGAGTCATGACAGTTTCGATCCCCAGCCGATTTTCGATGGTTTTTTGGAGACGTTTTGCCATCTGGAGGACGATTTTTTTCTCGTAGTTATTTCCCTTGCCAATCGCCCCCGGGTCTTCGCCACCATGACCAGCATCTATCACCACTTTATCGATTTTCCATTGATCACGATCTTCCTGCAACGAAGTGAGTGTTTCATCCTGCTGGCGCATCCACTCTTCTATCTCCGCTTCGTCTCCTGTGAAGAGATTTACCGTGTAGCTGTTGCCGAGATCGGGACCATCAAGACGTACTCCCTGTATGATATCTCGTGCACGAATCAGGATACGACCGCCTTCTCTGTCGTACTCCAATGAAATTATCCTGTCGCCAAGATCGACTGAATCAAGATCAACATTCCGAATTCTGGCGTTCTCAACAACGAGCGCAATCTGCTGTTCATCCGCCTCCAGCAATGATGCCTTGAAAGGGCTCGTAAATGTGAACTGGATTCTCACAGTATTATCTTCAGGCAAGCCAATATTTGAGACTTTTACGAGGTCAGAGCTTGAGGGGATATGGACAAGAGTATGAGTGTTTTCGTTCACCAGAATATTACCAGGAACCGAGGTGGTGAGTACTTCCAGAAAAACATCACCTGGCACGAATAACCGTACTCCATCCTTAAAGACGGGCAGGGGGAAATGCACCAGTTCCATCCCGATCTGAGCGAATGTGCCATCTGGGATCAGGATAACCGGATTACCCGGAAAAGAAAATACGTAACGGTTCATTGTATCGAGGTGGTAACGGATTTTCAGGGCATCGCAGATTGAAAACGCATCTACAAAAAAGAGATCACCCCATTGACGTACTGGTGCC